>CAINDJ010000052.1 GCA_903847325.1 uncultured beta proteobacterium
CCGGATGAGGGCGATAAATATTTACTATTGTAAATACCAGAGATAATCTTGGTGCCAGTGGACGGAATCGAACTGTCGACCTTCTCATTACGAATGAGCTGCTCTACCAACTGAGCTACACCGGCTAAGTACCAAGCGAAAAATTATATCAGATTGAGAGATCCGGTAAATCCACCCAGCGTCGCTCAGTATTGCTGCGGTAGCAGGCATCGACAAGCTGAATACCTTTTGCGCCAGCTCTCAGCGGCGAAGGGAAGGGCGCATCCTCGGCTACGTGCCGTAAAAAGAGCTCCCAGCCAGAACGATATGAGTTGGTGTAGGGCGCCACGTCAGGGACCTCCATCCACTGAGCATCAAAATTTTCACTGGTTGGGACTTCGATACTCCAAACAGGTTTTGGCGTTGCCGCAGCGGGCTGGATAAAGCAGCGATAGAGACCACATACCGCGGAGCCTTGGGAGCCGTCGACTTGAATGGTCAGGATGTCATCGCGTTTGATTCTGGAGGCCCAGGAGGCATTGATTTCTACTAGCGCGCCATTGGTCAGCTCAAGTGTCGCCATCACGGTATCGTCGACATCGACGGGATATTCCTCGCCTTTTTCATCCAAACGTAAATGCACGGCTGTTTTAGTTTTACAGCTAACGGCTTTGATGTCGCCTAATAAAGTATCAACGATATAGCGCCAGTGAGGAAACATATCCAGTACCAGTCCGCCACCATCTTTTTTGCGATAGTTCCAGCTCGAGCGTTGAGCGGGATGGATTTCACCATCAAATACCCACCAGCCAAAATCGATCTTTGCAGAGAGAATTTCACCAAAGAATCCTGCTTTTCCAAGGTTGCGTAATTTGGTCAGGCTAGGCAAAAATAATTTGTCCTGAACCGTTCCATTTTTCAGGCCAAGCCGTTCTGCCATTGTTGCGAGATCAAGCGCTTGTTCGAGTGATTCAGCGATCGGTTTTTCAAGATAAATATGTTTGCCTGCTTGCATCGCCGATGAGGCGCGTTGATGGCGTCCTGCTGTGACGCTGGCATCAAAATAAATCGTATTGTTTGTATCCGCCAGACAGGCCTCGCGATCCGTGGTCCATGCGATGTCGTGAGGCGCTGCGATGGCTTGAAGTTTCTCGGCGTTGCGTCCAAGCAGGACAGGTTCTGGAATCAGCTTGTCGCCATTTTTAAGCAGGAGACCACCTTCCTTGCGTATGGCTAGCAGACCTTTAAGGTGTTGCATTTGACCCAGGCGCCCGGTAGCACCCTCAATAATGATTTGGATTTTTTTCGATGACATGATCTGGCGATAGTCCGTGATTAGTTTTCGGTGAGAGAGTAAGGATGGAACGGGAATTCGCATGGAGGGCCATCTGCCACATGCATGATGCGATTTTCTAAATCGATCAGGACTGCGCCTGTGGTCATGGTTTGCCTGGCAGGCGCTTGGCGATGATCTGGGTGACGACATAACGCATGCGGAGCACTGAAATGATCGCTCATGGCGGCTTTCATCGTATTCATATCGATTTGCGAATTGCCACGTTCCAGCAGGCGACGCATGCGGGACGCTCTGAATAATGTGCCGGGACTGACTTTTTCCATTTGTGACTCACCATGTCCCGTACCAAGAAAATGGTTCGAATGCGTCACAATGCCATTCATAGGATTGATATAGGTAATGTGGTTCGGACTCGTCTCAAAATCGATGATTTCGCCGCCTGACGCGCCAATCACAAAGTTGCCTGAACACGTGCGCTTTGTTGAGACGATAGGTAAAAGAGCATCTGCATAGCGGTCAGCATCGAGCACTTCGCGGCAGCGCATATGAAAGGGTTTCTGATACGGATTTGATCCATCGAGGTCCGAAGCCAGACCATTTTCGACCAGACCGATGCCGCACTCATTGACCCCCATTTTTCCGCCAACAATACCTGCCTCTGTCATGCAGACCATGCTGGGCTTATTACTACGTTTGATACGCAGCACGATCGTGCGTTGATGCACCCCTGCTATCCAGTCCCAATTCTGACCCAACCAGGTGTGGCCATCTGCGGTGACATCCGAGAGTAGCCCAAAGGTCGTGCAGCCATCTGTTTCGTCAGTCGCCTGTGCAAGTCCTTTTTCTTGTTTACGTGCGTCTTTGCCAAAAATCATGAATGCGATTTCGTAGCGTGCGTTGAGCAAGGCGATCGCAGCAGCTGATTGCTCCGCCCCTTTAGCCAGCCCAAGCATTTCCTCTGCGTACTCTGGGTTTTGCAGCTCCATCGCCGCCTGCCAGCGCATCGCTTCCTCAAGCGCTTCGTGGCGTGGCAGTCCTGAAGCTTCAAAACGTCGCAGGTATGTTTCTAGATTTGCAGCAACGTCTGAGGAGAATGTTTTTCCGTGTGCAAGTCCTCTCTCGTAGGCGTTGTCACCAACGGTTAGGCAAGGCATTTGTTTTCTGGTTGTCACAGCATGACCTTATAAAGTTCACGATTAATTTCACCGACCAGACTGATAAATTCATCAGATAGTCTTGTTTCTTCGTTGCGAGGACGCGGCAGGTTGATTTCGTATACCTTGTGTATGCGTCCAGGGCGCGCCGACATCAGCACGACTTGATCAGAAAGAAATACAGCTTCAGCCAAGGAGTGCGTCACAAAAATAACGGTTTTTTGATATTGCTGCCAGATTCGCATCAACTCGAAAGCCATGCGATCGCGCGTGATCTCGTCAAGCGCTCCAAATGGCTCGTCCATGAGGAGAATGGACGGGTCAAGGGCTAAGGCGCGCGCCAGTGAGGCGCGTTGCTGCATGCCACCAGACAGTTGATGAGGAAGTTTTTTTTCAAAACCTTTTAATCCTACGACTTCAAGCAGATCTGAAACCCGGGGCTTGTGCGCAGCGCGTTTGTCACCAGATTTTTTACTGACGATTTCATCTAGCAGCTGAACGTTTTTTTCGATAGTGAGCCATGGCATTAGATTGGCTTGTTGAAACACAAGACCGATCCGTCCTGCGTTTCTGAGCGTGGAAGGTGCGGCACCGTCAATGACCACCTTGCCAAGGGTGGGGGGCATCAAATCTGCAAGGACCTTTAATAGCGTGCTTTTGCCGCAGCCAGATGGTCCGACAAGAGACACGAATGATCCGCCTTGAATTTCCAGACTAACGGGAGCAAGCGCCTGAACCGGCTCTGCAGAGCCTAAACCATAGGTGACCTCGACATCTTGTATCGAAATACCAGCGGCGGCTGAGTGGGCGTTTGGTGTCGGACTATTCATAAAGTATTGAGTGGCTTTGTCAATGGGTCGCTTACTTTGCAGGCTGCTTAATCAGGGTGGACAGAGTTTTAGCTTCGTCAATACTGTTGATGATCGCGTTGGTATACATGCTTTGGGCAGTTGGCTTTTTAGGTAAGTCACCGCCAGAGGCCAGAATATCGATTGAAGACTGCCACTTTGCATCATTCATCAATCCAAATCTTTCAGCGTAATCCGGTGAGTTGTAGAGTTCGTAAATCATGCGTAATTTGCGTGACTCAAGCTTGAGATCCCGGTCGGGTGATACGGCTACGATCTCTTTCATCGCCTGTTCGATATTGTCGTGCGTCCAGATCAGACTTTTAATGGTGGCCCGCACAAAGCGCTTCACCAGATCTGGATTGCTTTTAAGTAATGCTTCATTGGTATAGATGACCGTGCCATAAAACTGCACGCCATAATCCCGCACTGGCATGACATTGACAGGAAAACCTTTGCCTTCAAGGGTGAGGGCCTGTCCGAAAGAGTAGCCAAACAAACCATCAACTTGACCAGCTGCAAGCATCTGGACTTCTGCTCCACGTGCGACAGACACAAATTCAACATCTTTGCGTGTGAGCCCACCTTTTGCCAGAACAGGCTCAATCAGCCCCATGACGTTAGCCTGGAACCACGCCAGTTTCATTCCCTTCATTTTTTCCGGCGTTGTAATCCCAGCTTTCTGAGGAGTGATCACAGAAAAGGGATTGTCTGGCTGATCAGCCATGACCGCTACGATAGGTAAACCACTTCCCTTGGCCTTAACAAAAGCATCGGCATTGGTAACGCCAAATTGTTCACGCCCTGTCGCGATAAAGACTTCATTTTGCTGACCCGCTGCAGGTGGGCGGATTTCCAGCTCAATGCCTTCTTCAGCGTAAAAGCCTTGCGCACGGCCACCAAAATATTGTGCATGCATGCCCCAGGGCGTGAAATTGATACGCAGCACGACTTTGTCCGCTGCTAGAGCAGAATGGGTAAACGCTAAGGACGCAATTAAGAGTGATGCGTGCGTCATGATGGTTTTGATGGGTTTGTGTGAGAACACAATAAGCTCCTTAAACCTGCGAGGTAGAATCGTTTAAGCCTGTTCGCCAAGATACGCGCGACTCAATCCAGGACATGAAATTAAAAAAGACTGTGCCGATGACTGCGAGTGCGATGATGGCGGCAAAGGATCTGGCTGTATTAAAGTTAAAACTCCCTGACAGCACCAGATAGCCCAGGCCGTTTGAGGCGGCCAGCCATTCGGCAACGATCGCGCCCAGCACAGCGAGCGTTGTGGCAATGCGAAGTCCAGCGAAAATGTATGGGATGGCATAAGGCAGTCTGAGCTTGAACAGCATCTGTTGTTCAGTCGCTGCTACAGATCTAAAAACGTCAGCCAGACCCCGATCGACTTCCTTAAAGCCGGCCATGGTGTTGATGACAATAGGAAAGAATGCGATTGACATGACAACTGCTATTTTGGAACCCATGCCTGCACCAATCCACACCAGGATCAGTGGTGCAATCGCGATTTTGGGCACACTTTGCAGACCGACAAAAAACGGCATGATTAGGCGCTCGAGTAGTGGGAATCTGATCATCAGCGCTGAGACAGCTAAAGCAAAGACGACTGCCGTCACATAGCCTGTGAGAATCGCCCAGATCGTCGCCAGGGAGTGCATTTGAATGAGCGGCCATTCCTCGACCATGAGTTCTGCGATCTGGCTCGGCGCAGGAAGCAAAAATGCTGGAATTTCAAAATACCGGACCGAAGCCTCCCAAATGACCAGCAAGCAAATCATTAGTAAGAGTGAGCTCCATTTTTCGAGCAAACGGATTACGCACGATTGTTTTTGGATTGTCG
>CAINDJ010000053.1 GCA_903847325.1 uncultured beta proteobacterium
GCACGCCCATCGGGTCGAAGTTCTCGATCGAGCAGACGATGACGACGTTGTCCTTGCGGCCGCGCATCACCTCCAGCTCGAACTCCTTCCAGCCGATGACGCTCTCCTCCATGAGCACTTCGTGCACCGGCGAGAGATCGAGCCCTTTCTCCAGAATACGCTTGACCACGCTGTAGCCCGGCGTGCCATAGTGGTTGGCTCGCGAGCAGGCGGCCTCCAGCCTGACGGCGCCGTATTTATCCTTGAGCCGCAGTACACCCTGAACCGCCCGCAGGCGTATCAGTACCGCGTCGCTGAACATCGCATGGATCATGGCAAAACAGGCAGGGCCAATACCTTCTGCCCGGCTCAGGCACCATTTCGTATCCTGAAGCTGCCATGCCTGCGCCTCTGGCGGCATATGATCATTTATAGTCTTTCGCTCTCCCTTCCGCTTTAACCTCACATGACTGGCGACAGCCTCCAGTTCGAGATACAGAGTCACCATGGTATCGCTATCCTTCAGCCAAAGCTCTTTGCCGACCAAGCGGAACGGCGCCGAGTAATAGTTGTATTGGTACTGAACATGGGCGTCGCTGTGTACCTTGACCTTGGTCCAGGTAGCGAGTTGCGGAGGTACATCAGGCAAGGGCGTTAGCAGGCTTTTTTCTACTTCCATGAAACGTTTCAAAGGGGATTCGCGGGTAGTGCCATGAATACGGTTGCCCGCATCCGTCATCACCCATTCTTGCAACTGACGGTTTGCATCATCCAAGCCACGAAAGTCTCGCAAGGGTAAGAAACTGTTTTTTATATATTTAACGCCAGATTCCACGATGCCTTTTTTTTGCGGATCTCGTGGCGGACAAGGATCGATTTTAAAGTTATAGCCTTCAGCACATTCGCCGTATGAACGCTGCACCTCAGGCTCATACACGCAAGCCTTTGTAATTGCGCACTTGGGGTTGTCAATGATGACACGCAAAACGCAACCGCCGAACCATTCGAAGGCACGACGGTGACAGCCAAGCCAGGTGGCAACTGTCTGATCACGCACAAATTCAGCGTACTGGTGGCGTGACCAGGCCAGGGTGAACACAAAGAACCAAGTCTTGAATATCTCGCCAGTAAGTACATCTGTAATCAACGGACCGGCTCCGAAATCTAACTGCCCCACTTCTGCCGGCTTGAACATCAACCGCATGGGCACATCCGGAGCAGGGTCGAAAATTTGCTGCAGGAAACGATAAATTGCGGAGCGACTACCGGTGAAGCCGTGATTGCGCGACAGCGTGGCGTGGATGGTCGTACCCTGGATACCGGCAGCATGCCAATTGATGATTTGCTCACGCCACGGCTCCAATGTTGAGACGCAGGTGGCAGGCAACGGCTCCTTGCGCGTCAGTACTGATGCCAGCACGCTATCTTCAGGTAAAGGGTTGTCAGCAGCAAGCCAACCGTGCTCATTCGCTATTTCGCGCACGGCTGCAATTTTTTTGCGGCCCATGGTTTTTAATCGAGCAATTTGCCGATCTGAATCTCCCTGGCGCATACGCACCAGGATATGTTTGTATTGAAACATCTCGAACCTTCTATTAGTCATGGCCTCTCCCGGCAAAATGCCGGGAGTCTAGCCA
>CAINDJ010000054.1 GCA_903847325.1 uncultured beta proteobacterium
AGGCGGCGCCAGCGCTTGGTAAAGACCAACCAGAAAAACAGCACACCTCCTGGCAAAACGAGACCTATCAGGCCTTTAGACAGGATAGCCAGTGCTGCAAAGATCGCAGCGCTCACGGACATCATGCGCCATCCCTGACCTGACTCGCTGCGCAACACAGCCTCCGCCCCTGCGAGCACAGTGAGTGAAATCATCCCTGCGACCAGCATATCAAGGTTTGCATACTGGGAGCCGCCATAAAAATATGGCATCGTGACCAGCACAGCGAGTGTCACGGTCGCTACGGCTATGTTGCGATGCTTGCGTACAAACAAATACAACGCAATCGCGCTCGCCCAGGCCGCCAGTAAGGACGGCATACGTGCTGACCACTCATGCACGCCAAAAATCATGAACGACAGCTCGTTGAGCCAATAAAAAAGTGGCGGCTTATGAAAATAAGGTAATCCGTTGAGCAAAGGCACCCAAAAACTGTCGGCCCGCGCCATATCCCAGGCAACACCGACGTAGCGCCCTTCGTCGGGCAGATGTAAATGCCGAATCCAGGACAGGCATCCCAACCAAAACCCAGTACCCAGGATGATCCAAGGTAGGGCTCGGGGCTCCTGAGCATAGGTCCACAGGCGACAAAGTAGTTTTTTCATGAATAAATAAGAGGATATATCAGGCTAATCTACTCTGATTGTAGGGGGTTCGATGCCAGGAACAATTGCTGCGCAGCACAATCAGGTTACCTCAAACCCAAAATGCCATTATTCTGTCGGATTAAGATAAAAAAATGCATTTGGAGATCCTTACTCGTGCCGCTGACCCCTGAAGAATTCGCACAAGCCTTGTTTTCACCTCGCGCGATTGCGCTGGTAGGTGCCTCAGGCAATTTACAAAAAAACACCGCCCGCCCCATGCGATTCATGCGCAAACATGGATTCACCGGCAAAATCTACCCCATTAACCGTACACAAACAGAAATCATGGGCGAGCCAGCCTATGCGGACCTGGCGGATCTACCGGGTCCCATTGACCATGCGTTCGTGATGGTCGCAAGCGAACTCGTCCTCTCCCTGCTTGAGCCAATGGCCCGCGCCGGTGCGAAAGTCGTGACAATCTACTCGGATGGTTTTGGTGAGACGGGTCCCGAAGGGATGGCCGAACAAAATACGCTGATCGCACGCGCGAAAGAGCTTGGCTTACGCATTATCGGCCCCAACAGTATCGGTGTCGCGGACCTGCATAGCGGCATGATCATTTCGGTCAACGCGGCATTTGAGGCTGAAACACTGCTCGCTGGAGAGTTGAGTCTGGTATCGCAGAGCGGCTCAATGATGGGATCACTCATCGCACGCGCCAATGCGCGTGGTTTTGGATTTGCCAAATCAGTCTCTGTCGGGAACGAGGCTGACGTGACGGTCGGTGAAGTGATTGATGCACTCGTAGACGATCCTCAGACCAAAGTCATTCTGCTTTTTTTAGAAACAATCCGCAACTCCGCGCAGCTCGGTCAGGCGCTCGAACGCGCACGGGCTAAAAACAAACCCGTCATCGCCTACAAAATCGGACGCTCGGAGCAAGGAGATTCGCTCGCGCAATCCCATACCGGTGCGCTTGCCGGTAATGACGTAGCGGTCGATGCCTTTTTGCGTGCGCATGGCGTGATGCGTGTACGGAATCTGGAAACACTTTTCGAGCTTGCTCCACTTGCACAGAAATATTTGGGTAAAACACCTCCGCATCCAACTCCCGCGCGGGTTGCAGTCATTACGACGACTGGTGGTGGCGCCGCGACTGTCGTAGATAATCTTGGACTGCTGGGTATGGTGGCTGTTGCCCCCCCTGATGAATTTATCGCGCATATGGCCGCACGCGGCATGAACATTCGCCCAACATCCATCATCGATCTGACGCTGGCAGCCACCAGCGTGCAATATAAAGATCTGCTTGAGCAACTGATGCACGCCGACTGGTGTGATGCCATTCTGAGTGTTGTCGGATCCTCTGCCCAGTTTCATCCAGAGCTCGCGGTCAAACCTCTTGTTGAATCCAACAAGCTAGATACAAAACCTCTGACCGTATTCCTGGCACCTGAAGCAACAACGTCCCTGGGCTTGCTTAACAAAGCAGGCATAGCAGCATTCAGAACACCAGAGTCTTGTGCGGATGCATTAGCGGTATTTTTTGAACAGCGCAGTGCCGCCCCTGCGCCACTCAAACCAATCGTCTGGCCTAAAGATCTCCCACAACAGGGACTGCTGACTGAACACGAGGCGAGCGCAGCCTTTGCAAAACTCGGTGTACCCGCATCGCCCTCGCAGCTAGTCCCGCTTGACCAGTTGACACACCAGATCTCCTACCCCGTCGTTGTAAAAATCTCCTCACGCGATGTGCCACATAAAACGGAAGCCGGCGGGGTCAAAGTCGGCGTTCAGGATGATGCCTCCTTTGCCCAGGCTGCACAGGAGATTCGAACCAACGTTCAGAACTATGCACCCGATGCACGAATCGATGGTTTACTCGTACAAGAGATGCAGGGTCGATTGCTAGAGCTCATCCTCGGCTATCGCAATGATGCCTTAGTCGGGCCGACCGTGATTCTCGGTGCAGGTGGTATTACCGCTGAAATCTCTCCGGATTTCTCGATTCGCCTCGCACCTGTCACTCTGGCACAGGCGCACGAGATGATTGATGAGGTGCGCATCACTAAACTCGTCAAGGGGTTTAGAGGTCTGCCAAAAGGTGACTGCGATGCGCTCGCACAAGCGGTGGTTAACTTCTCCAGGCTCGCTGCAGTCACAGGTGTTGATGTGCTCGAAGCGGAAATCAATCCCTTGTTTGTTCAGGAACAGGGTGTGGTCGCCGTTGACGGTTTGGTACGTCTGGCAGACTAAGCATGCAGACGCACAATAACCCGAGAGCACTCACCCATTTTTTGGGGATCGGGCAAATCTGCTCATGGGGCGCGTTTTATTATGCATTCCCCATGATTGCACTGGCCATGCAAAGTGATCTCGGCTGGACCAAATCAGATCTCTATGGTGCACTGACTCTTGGGCTGCTCATCTCAGCCGCCCTCACCTATCCAGTAGGTGTGGCGATTGATCGAGGTTACGGTCGTCATGTCATGGCCGCAGCCTCAGCCGCCACGGCGATCCTGATGGTACTTTGGTCATTCACACACTCACTGACTAACTTTTACATCCTCGCAGCAGGGGTTGGCGCTTTGCAAGCAGCCATTCTTTATGAGCCTGCCTTTGCTATCCTGGCCAGACGGGTCGGCCCGCTGAACTCACGTGCCGGTATCACAAGTATTACCCTGTGGGGCGGATTTGCGAGTACTGTTTTTATTCCCTTCGAACAGTTCTTGCTCAATGGTTGGGGCTGGCGCGCATCACTGTGGGCACTGGCCGCGGTCAATTTAATTTGCGCCGCGGGGTACTTGTATTTTGTCCGTCCTCAACTCGACATCGTGCATACCTCACAAGCAAGCGCCAGAGCTGCTAACAATACGCGCGATAAAAACATTGTGCGTGAGGCCTTGCGTGGACCGGTCTTTTGGTTACTGCTGGTCGCCTTGACCATTTACGCGGCAATGATGTCGACCTTTACTTTCCATATGTATCCACTTCTGCAAGAAAAAGACATCAGCACCACGGAGGTCGTACAAATCATTGCTGTGATTGGCCCCGCGCAAGTTTTAGGACGACTGCTGGTCAGTCGGTTCGCTCCAAGCCTCTCCATGCGTGTGCTGGGTTCAGTGCTTGTTGGTATTTTCCCGTTTGTCTTTTGCTTGCTGCTCAGCGACACCGAGTCATTCTGGTTGCTCGCGAGCGTATTCGGTATATATGGTCTGACCAACGGTGTGTTCACAATCGTACGCAGTCAGGTTGTGCCTGAAATGCTCAGCCAGCATGCTTACGGCGCACTCAATGGATTGCTCACCATCCCAGTCACGATCGCACGCGCGGTGGGCCCTGTTGTAGCGGCCTGGCTGTGGGCGATTGATCAGTCGTACCATATCGTGATCGAATCAATTGTCTGGTCCTCCCTGTTATTAGCGATTAGCTTCTGGTCCGCCGACCGCGTCAGCCGTGTGCGAGCACGGAAAAACTCCTGATATCTTTTCACCAAGGTCATTCCTATATGTCAACCCCTACCCCTGCCAACACCCCTGCTAAAAACGATTCAATTGTTTCTATGGATGCGTGTGATCTGTCGCGCCACATTCATACACGCGAGATTTCCTGCCTAGAAGTATTGGATGCGTTTCACGATCAGATCGACCGCTTGAATCCGCTTGTGAATGCGATCGTCGCCAGACCTGAAAGAGAATCCCTGCGCGACATCGCCCGCGAGCGTGATACTCAACTGTTACGCGGACAAAGTATGGGGCCACTGCACGGTATACCTCAGGCACCAAAAGATATTGCGCCTGTCGCAGGGATGATCACAACCAACGGCTCGCCGATTTATAAAGATCAAATCACGAAAAATGACTCTGCGGCGAATGCAAATGTTCGGGCGAGCGGTGCGATCTTTATCGGCCGCACAAACTCCCCTGAATTTGGTCTGGGTGGCCACACCTATAATCCCGTGTATGGCATCACCCGCAACGCTTTCAATCCAACGCGCTCAGCGGGTGGCAGTAGTGGTGGTGCTGGTGTGTCGCTCGCTTTACGTATGCTGCCCGTAGCGGACGGCTCGGACATGATGGGGTCGCTGCGCACACCTGCGGGCTATAACAATGTCTTTGGATTCAGAACGTCTCCTGGCTGTGTGCCGCACGGCCCCGGCGAAGAAGTCTTTTTTCAACAACTCAGCGTCACCGGAGCGATGGCGCGCAACATCCCCGACCTCGCCATGTTGCTTTCAGTCCAGTCAGGCTTTGATACACGCCTGCCGTTGACGCGACGTCAGGACGATCCACGTAAATTCAACGCGCCGCTTGAATGCGAGCTCAAAGGCAAGCGCATCGGCTGGCTCGGTAACCTTGGTGGTCACCTGCAAATGGAACATGGCATGCTTGAGATAAGCGAGCAATCGCTCTCGCATTTCAACACCCTCGGTTGTACGGTTGAGTCTGCTGTACCGAATTTCGATTTTGAGCAGCTCTTTCAAGCCTGGATGACGCTGCGCAGCTTTGCCTTTGCAGGTGAAAAAGCTCCGCTTTACCAGTCAGACGAAAAACGCGCGTTGCTTAAACCCGAAGCGATATGGGAGATCGAACGCGGCCTCAAACTCACAGGTCCCGAGGTATTCAATGCAGCGAAAGTGCGGACGGCCTGGTACATGGAACTCAATCGCTTGTTTAAACAATACGATTTTCTGGTGATGCCCACCTCGCAAGTATTCCCGTTCATCGCCGAGACACACTGGCCCAAAGAGATTGCTGGCAAGGCGATGGACACCTACCACCGCTGGATGGAGGCTGTGGTGGCGGTGTCGATAGTGGGTCTGCCAACACTGGCCGCCCCCGCTGGTTTCAATGCCGAAGGCCTGCCTGTTGGGATTCAGATCATCGGCCCTCAGCAAGCAGACTTTTCCGTCTTGCAAATGGGACACGCCTACGATCTCGCCAGCCAGTACAGCAAGATTCGTAGCCCTTTGTTGAATAATTAAAAAGGAACACCATGACCTCCCTTTCAAGACGCACAAGTATAAAAATCGGACTAGCTGCAATCACGACTGCAGCGACGGCAGGTGCGGCGCAGGCGCAAACCGCGTCAACTAAAACACCTTTCAAGGTTGATCAGGTTTTCATACCCATTGCGGGTAGTCAGGAAATGTTTCCGGTCCGCCGCATTTATTGCATTGGCCGCAACTATGCCGCGCATGCGCGCGAAATGGGTTCAGATCCGTCACGCGAACCTCCCTTTTTCTTTCAAAAACCGACCGATGCTATTCAATACGTCGCCCCAGGCAAAGTTGTTGATCATCCATATCCCTCCCTCACTAAAAACTATCACTACGAGGTGGAATTGGTTGCGGCGCTTAAATCCGGCGGTAAAAACATCAGCATCGAGAAAGCTCTCGACCATGTCTATGGTTATGCCTTGGGCTTGGACATGACACGTCGGGATTTACAGCGTGCACTGGGAGACCAGAAAAAACCCTGGGAAATCGGCAAATCCTTTGACCACTCGGCTCCTGTTGGTCCCCTCTATCAAGCAGCTGCGCTCAAAAACTTTTCGAGAGAAAATATTTCTCTAAGCGTCAATGGTGTTGTCAAACAACAAGCGACACTCGATCAGATGATCTGGTCCGTTGCCGAACAAATTTCCAAACTCTCTGAAGCCAATGAGCTCTTTGCAGGTGACATCATTTATTCAGGCACACCAGAAAATGTTGGACCCGTCGTGAAAGGCGATGTGATCCTGTGCAAACTAGATCAATTGCCTGATCTTTCCATCAAAATCGTATGATTCCAATTCTGCGAGTCGTTCTGGTTGTTTTACTGACGGGCAGTCTTTGGGCTTGTGCAACCAAACCACCCACTGTCGCAGAAGGCTTGGAGTTATACGATGCAGGCGACTATGCGAAGGCCTTTGGAATGCTGAATCAGCTTGCGCAGGGTGGCAATGCGCAAGCACAGCAAGCACTTGGCGTAATGTATGAAAACGGACAAGGCGTCAAGAAAGATGAAAAACTGGCTCTGACCTTTTATCGGCAGGCGGCGGCTAACAATAACGAAAGTGCCCAATATTTGCTCGCTACCCTACTGGAAAAAAATTCAGGCCTGACCAACAACCAGAACGAAGCCCTCAAATGGTATCGTCTCGCAGCCAGCAATGGCCATCCAGGGGCCCAGTACCGTATGGGGCAACTTGAGATGACAGGCATCACTGGCATGGCTCCTGACCCTCTCAAAGCCAGCTACTGGTTTGGACTGGCTGCGGCGCAGGGCGATCCTCAGGCGCAACTGCAGTATGGACTGCTGGTCATGCGGGGTCGGGCGGGGACTTCGGATCGTGTCCTGGGCTATATGTGGGTAGAGATCGCCCAGGGACTGGGCGACAACGAGACGATCCAGACTGCACTCCAGGCTGCAAAATCACTCTCGGCCAGCGAACTCGCAACGGCAAAAAAAATGGCCAGTCAGTGCATCAAACAAAATTATCAATCCTGTAGTCGCATGGCACGTTAAAATCGATCCTATGACATCAACAACCAACATCGCACTCGTCACGGGCGCCGCCAAGCGCCTGGGACGCGAGATTGCGCTGGAACTGGCACGGGCGGGCTGGGATCTGATCGTGCACTACGGCAACTCGCAAGACCAAGCCCTGGAGACGGTCAGGATGATAGAGCAACTCGGGCGGCGCGCTGTGGCGCTCCAGGCCAATCTCGCGCTCGAGACCGAAACCGCCTCCCTCATTGCGCGCTGTACCGAGGCGATGGGCTTACCTGATTGTCTGGTTAATAGCGCATCGCTCTTTGACTACGATACCGCACAGACTTTCACGCAGCATCAGCTTGATCTGCATATGCGCATCAACGTGGGTACGCCTGTCGCACTGGCACGCGACTTACACCGGGCACGTCTCGCATCGGGACAGACGTATGCGCATCCCGCCGTCGTGATTAATTTGCTTGATCAAAAACTGTCGAATCCAAATCCAGATTTTCTGACCTACACGCTTTCAAAAGCGGCACTTGATCAGGCCACGACTCTCCTTGCACAAGCGCTTGCTCCTGCTATGCGTGTCGTTGGACTTGCCCCTGGCATTACCCTTGTATCGGGCGATCAGACTCCAGATAGCTTTACGCAAGCCCACACCATGACGCCCTTAGGGTACTCTTCGTCCCCAACCGATATAGGTCGGGCCGTCGTATATCTTGCGCGTGCGCACGCGGTCACCGGGACAACACTGTATGTCGATGGCGGGCAACACCTTCAACCTTCGGGACGTGATGTCATGTTCCTGACTCACTAGAATCTGACTCAATGACTTTTCAAACAATGCCCACCGCCGCTCTCGCTAATTGCCGTCGCTTATTCCTCAAGGACTTTGTGATCAACATGAACATTGGCGTCCATGATTTCGAAAAAAAGGGTGAGCAGCGTGTCATCGTGAATGTCGATCTTTATATTCCGCTCGAGCTCAATACACCGAGCGCGGATGATTTGAGTGAAGTCGTCGACTATGACTTTATGCGTCAGACGATTGCCGACATCATTGCGGATGGCCACATCCAGCTGCAGGAAACGTTTTGCGATGAAATCGTCAAGCGCATGCTGGCTCACCCGCGCGTCCAGGCAACGCGCGTTTCGACCGAGAAACCCGACGTCTATCCAGACTGCCAGGGTGTGGGTGTTGAGGTCTTTCGCAGCAAATAAACTTACTGCGAGCGACCTTGCATGGCGCTGATCGTTTTAACAAACGCTTTTGTGCTGACCGAGGTCTGACCATCGAAGGGCTGGTCGTAGATAAACACGACCGACATGAGTGCCGCAAAGGCCATCATTTGGACTGCAAAACCAAACACACGAATCGGTGTGAGCTCAACGAACAGCGTCATCACAATCATGGCGCTAAAGGTCAGCCCCACCATCAACCAGAATATACCTGCAAGCGACGTGGCGGTGCTTTCAAGACGGGCCTCGCGGGCCTCGGCAATGTCATCGGCCTTTTTAACCATCTCGGTATAAATCACCGACTGACGACCTGGCTGTGGTTGAATCGCAATCACACCCTTTGAAATCGGCACGAACAACTCGCGTGTTTTCTCGCTCCCATGCCCCTCGCTGAGTAACGGCCATTCATCATTGACGATCGAGCGCGTATAGGCCATCAGGCCAGCTCTCAACTCGGCAACCGAAGGATCGCCGTAACGCACCATCATGCGGTCCATATTATTAATCAGCGAGGCCTCTGCCGCTGCGGCACCCTCCGCGCGGTTGTAATTACCAATTACGGTGACCATCGAAAAAGCTAGGACCAAACTACACATGGCAATCACTGTCGCCCTGGCAGAGATCAGAAAGTCATCGGATTTTTTAATTTCATCCGGAGTTCTTGGTTTCTGAAAAAAAGGCACCATTTTTCTGATGGCATACACCAGAACCATCACAAGCACCCCCATCAGGGCAAACAACATCACAATCGTCGGATCTGAAAGGGAATAAAGAAAAGCAGTCATTACAAAACATTCCTTTTTATTTAAATGTACTTGCCTGGCCGACAGCGACCCCATGAATGCTTAATACAATTCAAGGACTGGCGACATATTTTGAGGCAGCATAGCCGAAAATCACGACAATATCGTCTCAAAAACCAATATTTACTTAATTTTAGTAGATCGCCGGGCGGATTTTTATAAATCCACACACCGCATAGTCATCAGGCCGTAACAAATTTAAATGATGATGACTAGCCATGACAAAAAAAATCGACCTCATCTATTTCAATGCTGGCGGCGGTCATCGCTCCGCAGCAACCGCCTTGCAAGACGCTGTCAAGCTCCAAAACCGCCCATGGGAGCTACGGTTAGTCAATCTGTTTGAAGTCCTCGATCCGAAAGCGACTTTTCGAAAGCATACCGGTCTCGCCCCCGAAGACCTCTACAACATGCGACTCAAGCGCGGGTGGACGCTCGGGCTTGCGACTGAGCTCAAGGTATTGCAAGCAATGATCCGCATAGGGCATGCAGCGATGCTACGACGACTTGAACGCTACTGGGAATCGAACCCAACAGATATGGTCGTCTCCTTAGTACCCAATTTCAATAAAGTCATGTATCAGGCCGTCAAATCAAAAATGCCTGGTGTACCTTTTGTGACGGTCATGACCGACATTGCGGACTATCCTCCTCATTTCTGGATTGAACCCGGCCTGAACCAGCATCTGGTATGTGGCAGCGTAAAAGCTGTTGAGCAAGCTTACACCGCGGGGTATGCGGAACAGAACATTACACAAACCTCCGGAATGATTCTCAAACCCTCGTTTTACCAACCCCAGACGCAAGACCGTGCGCAAGCGTTAACAAAATTAGGGTTTGATCCTGCCCAACCCGTGGGCATCGTGATGTTTGGCGGTCAAGGTTCTGCGGACATGCTGCGTATCGCTAAATCACTCCCGGATGTTCAGCTTATTCTGATGTGCGGCCACAATATCTTACTTGCTAAAAAACTTGATGCACAGACCACGTTAGCCAAACACGTCGCGGTGGGCTTCAGCACGAACGTAGAACATTACTTTGCGCTGGGTGATTTCTTTATTGGAAAACCCGGCCCCGGCAGTATTAGCGAAGCGATTCAAATGGGATTACCTATCATCACCATTGAAAACGCCTGGACTATGCCGCAAGAGCGTTACAACACGCAATGGATACGGGAGCAGGGGGTTGGGGTCGTTGTACCAACGCTTCGCAGCATCAGGAAAAGCACGTTAAAACTGCTTGAAGAATTAGGTCAGTTTCAAGCGGCCGTTTCAAAAATTAAAAACAATGCACTTGCCGAAGTCATCGAAGTGTTAGACCAGCAACTTAAACAAACTGAACAAGTTCAGGACGTTGTGCTTGGCGTCCAGTACGCTTGATTGATGTAAGCGAGTTTGTTGATTTTTTCAACTAGGAAGTCCAGGTCATCTCCGTTGACCGATGATGCAGCCAGCACCGCCTCGATGATGACCGCATCATCGCCAAAGGCCTGTATCTCAAGGTTGCTGAACGCATAATTTGCATCATCCAGGACGGATTCTAATAATCTCAACGCATCTTTTTGATCGCCGATAGGTGCGATCACGGAAACAGTATGTGTAACCTCCACAGAAGTTGAGTCTAGCGGTTGCTTGTTAATCAGATTACCAAGAGGTCGCAACAAGGTATTCGCAGCCAGGATAAAAGCTGTTGCAATGCTCGCCTCGACAATCAGATCCGCGCCCGCGCAAGCGCCTACCGCACCAGAACACCAGAGGGTCGCGGCCGTATTCAAGCCACGCACATTGCCCTCCTCGCGCATGATGACGCCAGCACCCAGAAAACCAATCCCTGAGACGACATAAGCGATCACATGCACGGCTCCCTCATGGCCATGCAGGCGATTAGCGATATCGACAAATATCGCCGCACCCAATGCCACAAGCACGTTGGTGCGTAAGCCTGCAGTACGCTGACGGTACTGCCTTTCAAGTCCGATCAGCCCTCCCAGAACGAACGCCGCAGTCAGACTGACGATCGTATCGAGGAGAGAGACCAGATCAAAGTTTTTAATGAATTCCATTTAATATTTATCAGGTACGTACATGGTGGCGGGCACGGGGTGACGTGTGTAGTCAGGATTATGCACGCGCTCGGGCAATGTAATTTCAGGATGAACGACTTCCTGATATTCGATCTGATTCAACAAATGCTGGATGCAGTTCAAACGCGCACTTTTTTTATCGACACCATCGACGATCCACCACGGAGACTCAGGCATGTGGGTACGCTCAAGCATCACCTCTTTCGCTTTGGTATAGGCCTCCCAGCGACGACGCGACTCGAGATCCATCGGACTGAGTTTCCATTGTTTGAGTGGGTCGCGGATACGCATGGTAAAGCGCATATGCTGCTCATCATCGGTAATCGAAAACCAGTATTTGATCAGGATGATGCCAGAACGTACGAGCATTTTTTCGAATTCCGGAACGCTACGAAAAAATTCTTCGTACTCCTCGTCATTACAAAAACCCATCACGCGCTCGACACCCGCACGGTTGTACCAGCTGCGGTCAAACAATACCATCTCGCCTCCTGCTGGAAGATATGGCACATAGCGCTGAAAATACCACTGCGAACGTTCGCGCTCGCTCGGTGCAGGCAAGGCGGCGACACGACAGACACGCGGATTGAGACGCTGGGTGATACGTTTGATCGCCCCGCCCTTACCTGCGGCGTCACGGCCCTCAAAAAGAACGACGACTTTGAGCTTTTTTTCGACGACCCAGTCTTGCAGCTTGACCAGCTCACCTTGCAACCTGAATAACTCCCTGAAGTAAATGCGTCGGTCGAGAGAACCCTCTGGGACAGGCCCTTGCTCTGGCATTTCCATTAAGAGCTCATCCAGACGGTTATCGTCAAGCTCCATTTCGAATTCTTCGTCGTAGCTATCGATCAGCTCGTCCTGTGCACGCTGTGCGAAGGTTTTAGCGGTGAGTTTTTTAGTGGCTACGGTTTGTTTGACGGGTTCTGGTTTTTTAACTGCTACTGTTTTCTTTAAAGCTATCGGTTTCTTTAAAGCTATAGGTTTCTTGACCGTAGCTGATTTTTTAGCAGCCACAGGCTTCTTGGCAATTGCAGTTTTTTTAACTACCGGCTTTTTTTTAACTGCTATTTTGGATTGGTTCGTAGTGGCCATCTGCAACTCCCTTGTGTTCTGCACTCAGGTTACCTGTCGCACATTAAAGTTTTATGAATTTTGACTGAAATCTCATAAAAATTACATTTTTATTAAATAAATAAGTCAGTTTCACATACCGGTCGGCGTTACTCCTTTACCT
>CAINDJ010000055.1 GCA_903847325.1 uncultured beta proteobacterium
CAACCAGTTCAACCCGCGAAGTACCACAGACAACAGCCATACCGCAGCACGTTGCCATCATTATGGATGGTAACGGTCGCTGGGCTTCAAAACGTCTGTTGCCGCGCACGGCAGGCCACGCTAAAGGCGTGCAGTCTGTGCGTCGCGCGGTTGAAACCTGCGGCAAGCTTGGAGTGCGTTATCTGACGCTTTTTGCCTTTAGTTCAGAAAACTGGCGCCGTCCCGCTGAAGAAGTGACGTTACTGATGCGTTTGTTTGTGCAAGCACTAGAACGTGAGGTCGCAAGACTTCAGGAACAAGGTGTTAGATTGCATGTTGTCGGTGATTTATCGGCGTTTGAACCAAAGCTGCAAGAACTGATCCTGCAGGCGCAGGCTCAGACTGCGCACAACGACAAACTACACCTGACGATCGCTGCTAATTACGGCGGTCGCTGGGATATATTGCAGGCGACCCGACGCATGTTGGTAGCTCAGCCCGAACTAGCATTGCATCCAGAAAAAATTCAAGAATCAGTTTTTGAATCATATCTCTCCATGGCCTGGGCCCCTGAACCAGATCTGTTTATCCGAACGGGTGGCGAGCAGAGAGTGTCAAACTTTCTGATCTGGCAACTCGCCTATGCCGAGCTTTTCTTTACTGACTGCTATTGGCCCGATTTTGGAGAACCTGAGCTCTTGCAGGCCTTTGAATGGTATCGAAATCGTGAGCGCCGTTTCGGCCGCACGAGCGCGCAATTACATGCAAAAAGTTCAAATTAATCAGCATGCTTAAACAACGCGTCCTGACTGCTATCGCGTTGTTGGCCGTATTGGGCGCAACCGTCAGCGTCGCGTCTTTGTGGCCTTTTCTTATATTTCTGGCGATTGCTTGCGGCTGTGCCGGCTGGGAGTGGGTCCGGCTCACGATGCCAGGCTCTAAATCCTTACCTTGGCTTGTCGGAATTGGGCTTTTTGCAATTTCCCTGATACAGGCCAATGACTGGATTGACCAACAGCACCCTGATTATTACTGGTTTTTAATCAGCACGATATTGAGTACATGCGTCTGGATATTTGGAGTGATCCCTGCCGTGTTGCGAGCAAACGCGCACAGTCCAGCCCGCAATGTGCTGTGGACGTTTTTTGCGCCGGTGTCTTTATTCGCAACATGGGCGGCGCTAGCCTACCTTTACATGCGTCATGGTGCGCTGTATGTGTTGTCGCTGCTCATATTAATTTGGGTTGCGGATATTGCTGCGTATTTCGCCGGTAAAGCATTTGGTCGACACAAACTTGCGCCAGCCATCAGTCCGGGTAAAACCATTGAGGGGGCTGCAGCAGGGATTCTAGCGGTTGTGCTGTGGATTTTCGCTTCTTCTTTTTGGCCTGCAAGTTTCGGTGCATCCCTTGTGACGCACTGGTCGCTGACAGGGGCTGTCATTTGCGCAGTATTACTCGGCGCGCTATCCATTATTGGTGATTTGTTTGAGTCCCTCCTGAAAAGGCGTGCGGGTATCAAGGACTCCAGTCATTTGCTACCGGGGCATGGCGGCGTATACGATCGGATTGACGCTGTCGTTGCAGTGGTTCCGCTTGCTTTCTTGTTGACAGAATTTTCATCAGGTTCGCTCCCATGGTAGGGGTCTCGCGCGTTACGGTTCTGGGCTCGACGGGCTCGATTGGCCAAAGCACACTTGACGTGATTGCTCGCCACCCGGATAAATTTAGTGTGTATGCGCTGTCTGCGCATAGCCGGATCGATCAGCTCGCGCAGCAGGCACAGTCGACACGCGCACAGGTGGTCATTGTTCCGGATAGGCAGGCCGCGCTCAGATTTCGCTCTGTATGGCCCGCATCCCTGTCTTCACCCGAAATTCGCATCGGGGCACAAGCCTTGGCTGATACTGCTGCAGAGTCACAGTGCGATGTCGTGATGGCGGCTATTGTCGGGGCTGCAGGTTTGCCTGCCGCACTGGCCGCTGCACAGTCGGGTAAAAGGGTACTGCTTGCCAATAAAGAAGCTCTTGTCGCAGCGGGTTCTTTATTTATGGCTGCGGTGAGGGATCATGGCGCTGAATTACTTCCAATTGACAGCGAACATAACGCGATCTTTCAATGTCTGCCTCACGATGGTCGCGCAAGTGCTCCCGCAGGACCTGCCGCCGGCGTTCGCAGACTCATTCTGACCGCTTCTGGTGGCCCGTTTCGAACCCGTCAGTGGTCAGAGCTCAACGACGTGTCGCCTGAACAAGCCTGTGCGCATCCAAACTGGAGTATGGGCCGGAAAATCTCTGTCGACTCGGCCACCATGCTCAACAAAGGGCTTGAAGTGATCGAAGCGCACTGGCTCTTTGCGATGCCTGCAGAACGTATCAGTGTAGTGATTCACCCCCAGAGTGTTGTGCATTCAATGGTTGAATACGAAGACGGCTCCGTGCTTGCGCAACTAGGTCAGCCAGACATGCGCACACCGATCGCCTACGGCCTTGGATTCCCCGAACGAATAGATTCTGGCGTTGGCATGCTCGATTTAGCCCTGGCGGGACGACTTGATTTTGCAGCGCCTGACGTCAAGCAGTTTCCTTGTTTAAATTTATCCTTTCAGGCGTTAAAGGCTGGACAGGGCGCATGTATCGCACTGAATGCCGCAAACGAAATCGCCGTCGAGTCCTTTTTAAACCGCCGCACTTCCTACACGAATATCGCCCGCATCATCGAACATACGCTGGACTGGCATGCAGGTTTCGCGACACCAGCGTTTAATTCTCTTGAAGATGTACTCGCGGCCGATCAAATGGCTCGAACCTTTGCTGGAAATTCCAGTCTAGTTTCCAGATGAATGTTAATGAGTTCTTTCTGAGCCAAATCAAATGATTTTCACCCTGATTTCCTTTTTCTTAGCCCTTGGTATTCTGATTACGTTTCATGAATTGGGTCATTACTGGGTTGCGCGCTATTTCGGTGTAAAAATCCTCAGATTCTCACTTGGTTTTGGACGGGTCTTAATTAAGCGCGTTGACCGCCATGGTACCGAGTGGGCGCTCTCAGCTATTCCACTGGGTGGCTACGTCAAAATGCTCGACGAAAATGTCGTTGACGCCACGACCTCCTTACGCAAAGACAGCTTTCAAGCACAATCGGTGGGACGACGCTTTGCCATTGTTGCTGCGGGTCCGGTATTCAACCTCCTGTTGGCCGTACTTTTCTATGCCTTTTTAAATTTTGCGGGGACGCAGGAGCCTGCTGCAATATTGGGGACCCCCACACCACAAAGCGCTGCCGCCAAGGCTGGCTTAGTCGCTGGTGACCGTATTACTGCAGTGAATGATCAGGCGATTCAATCCTGGAGCCAATTGCGCTGGGAGCTCCTGCAGTCTGACACGGAAATGCGAACGGTTGATCTGACGATCGATCACCTTGGCAGCACGTTAACCCGTCAGATTGAATTGCCTCGCATCCAGGATCCCTCCAAGGAAGATCCGCTGCGCTTTGCGGGACTGACTCTTGGCGCGTCCACTCCGAAAATCCGCTCCGTTGTTGCAGACTCAGTAGGGGCAAAGGCAGGCTTGCTGACTGGCGACACCATTATTCGCGTTGCGAATATTAATCATCCGGATATAAATATTTTTATATCCACCATACAACAGCATCCGGATCAGGATTTATCACTGCAGGTTGAGCGCGCGGGCTCACTGATCAGCCTGACAGTGGTGCCCGTGCCCTTCAAGCTCGAATCAGGGCAGGTGGTCGGCAGGATAGGTGTGCAGTTAGGTGGCGACATTCCTATGGTGAATGTGCGTTACGGCCCCGTTGATAGCATCCTGCGCGGGGTGACAAGAACGACAGAAACAGCCTGGTTTTCATTAAAAATGATGGGAAAAATGGTTGTCGGGGAGGTTTCCTGGAAAAATATCAGTGGTCCAGTCACAATTGCCGATTATGCTGGGCAAACTGCTC
This sequence comes from uncultured beta proteobacterium, assembly GCA_903847325.1. Taxonomy (GTDB): domain Bacteria; phylum Pseudomonadota; class Gammaproteobacteria; order Burkholderiales; family Burkholderiaceae_B; genus Zwartia. The sequence continues at coordinate 3,939 of CAINDJ010000055.1, forward strand.
GGATAGGTTGGGCGGCTTACGTTTCATTTTTAGCGCTTGTCAGTGTCAGCCTGGGGGTTCTGAATTTACTTCCTATCCCCATGCTCGATGGCGGCCATCTGCTGTACTATCTTATTGAAATCGTGCGAGGCAGTCCCCCATCTCCCCGGTGGGCTGAAATTGGTCAGCGAGTGGGTATCTCACTGCTGGGTGGTTTAATGGCGCTTGCACTGTTCAATGATTTGATGCGTATTTTTACCTAGCGTACTTCTGCTTTAAAATTGTAGAATCGCCTGTACTTTTTATTACAAATCTCAAGGATTGCCTAGGATGTTCAGCTGGAACCTTTTTTGCGCCCGATGCCTCGCTGGTATCTCTGGTATTGCTCGCAATATCGTTCTGGCACTGTCTTTTTTGTTACCGGTCGCCGCGCACGCCTTTACGCCATTTGTCGTCAGCGACATCAGAGTTGATGGTATCCAGCGCACTGAGCCGGGTACCATTTTTGCGCAACTTCCCGTTAAAGTAGGTGAAAAATTCACCGACGAACTGGCAACAGAGTCTGTCCGGCGCCTATACGCTACGGGCCTGTTCAACGATGTCAGAATCGACACGTCAAACCGGGTTGTTGTCGTGGTGGTCCAAGAGCGCCCAACGATTGCTTCCGTTTCCTTTACGGGCATGAGAGAGTTTGAATCAAAAACCATCATCGACTCGCTGAAGCAAGTGGGCTTTGGGGAAGGGCGTGTATTTGATCAATCCATGCTTGAGCAGGCAG
>CAINDJ010000056.1 GCA_903847325.1 uncultured beta proteobacterium
GCTGCGGGTACATTTTTTGCATACGTCGCGCAGGCAGCCATTCGCGCGCCAGCAGAAAAACCACCCACCGCAATTCTTGATTGATCGATCCCGTAGGTCGCAGCGTTAGCATATACGTATTCAAACGCCTTGCGCATATCGTCAAACGCCGCCTCCATGCCAGACCACAACATCTCCGTCGTAGCAGGCGCAAGACCCAGTAATTTACGCACGTGATCCATACGCGTACGTTTAATGGTGGATTTATCCAGCATGACGTTATTCACACCGGGATCGGGATCCTCTTGTACGAGTCGATAATCAATCGAAAACGCCACATAACCACGTTTCGCAAACTCCTGGCAGTAAGTCGACACGGGCGTATTGCGGTGACCCTCATTATCAAACTCGTCGGCCTCTTTTGAGCCGCGATGAAACGCGCCCCCGAAAGCCATAATCAGCGCGGGTCTGCCAACCGAGCCCAGACTGGCTTGCTCCTCGGCGGATAACTCGGGCAGATACACATCCAAGCATAAGGCTCGCTCACGCGGTGCAGTTGTATGGTGAATACCACCAACCCCGTACTGCACATCACGCAGGATTTTGACGGTATATTTTTTATCGATAAAGTTTTTCATATTTAATCGTTTTTAGCGCCGGATTTACGGGCAATATCACCCCAGGTTTGTACGTCACGCTGAAACTGTGCAGTCCAGGTATCTACTGTCCATGGCGGATCCGCAGGGATGGAGCCACCAGAGATGATCTTTTCACGGATCTCGGGCATTGCAGAGACAGCATTGATATCTTTATTTAAACGCTCGGCTAAGGCACGGGACATATGGGCGGGTGCAAAAATAGCGTGCCAACCGACAGACTCAAAAGCGATTCCTGATTGTGCGAGCGTCGGCACATCCGGCAAGGCCGGAGAGCGCTTTGTACCCATAATCGCTAGCGCGCGGAGTTGACCACTTTTAATCAGCGGAGCAATCGCGATCGCATCCAGCACAGCAAACGTCAACTGGCCTGAGACTACATCCGGGATAGCTGCCGCACCACCTTTGTAGGGCACGTGTGTCATTTTTACATTGGCAAGTTGTTTGATGCTCTCACCAACCAAGTGCGCAGGAGAGCCATTACCAAAGCTGCCAAAACTCACTTTCTCACCGTCCTTACGAGCCAAGGCAATCAGGTCAGCCATATTTTTTACAGGTGAGTCCGGACGCGTAACCAATATCAGAGGAACAGTAGCGATCTGTGTAATCGGGGTGAAATTTTTAACTGGATCGAAATTCAGGTTATCAAACACTGCAGGGGCAATCGCAAACGGTGCCGAGGTAATAAGCAAGGTGTAGCCATCCGCAGGTTGTCGTGCGACATAGTCTGCTCCGATATTGCCACTCGCACCGGGGCGATTTTCGACAATGACGGGTTGTTTCCACTGCTCGCTGAGTCTTGCGCCGATCAGACGCCCAACGATGTCCGTCCCGCCCCCAGGAGGAAAGGGGACAACTATTTTGACTGGTTTGGTGGGGAAATCCGACTGCGCCGAAACATTTACAGTCAACAGCGCGCTCGCAACCACAGCCAGGCCCAATAAGATTTTTCGCCTCATCTCTCATGCCTATTTTTTTAGGAATAAAGCTAGCTTAGTGAATAAGTTGTTAAGGTGCAATGAGCACTGCAGCAGAGGACAAAATTGTGTAAGTATATATACGCAACCGAACTATAAAAACCCGCACTATCGATTAAGCTCATCATCATTCACATAGAGACTTCACACATAATGACAACGCCATGATCACTAGAATCTTATTCGTCCTGCTAATTGCACTTAACCTTAACGGACCTCTCGCCATGGCCACAGAAGAACCACCCTATACCGCATCGCTCAAAGACGGTGATTTTGAAATCCGTGAATATCCCTCGCTGATCGCAGCGGAGGTGACGGTCTCAGGCGAACGCAGCGATGCAATTAGCGCGGGCTTTCGACTGCTCGCGGGATATATATTTGGCGGCAATACTAAAAAGCAAAGTATTGCGATGACCGCGCCAGTGACCCAGGCCGCGGCAGAAAATGAAAAAATCGCGATGACGGCGCCTGTCACGCAGAGCGGTAACGACGCAGGATGGACGGTGAGGTTCATCATGCCGCAAGGCTATACGCTCGAGACGCTACCGACACCTAACGACCCAAAGGTTAAGTTGGTACCGCTCGCTCCTGCCCGCCTAGCTGTGGTCAAGTTTTCTGGACTAGCCAAAGAACCAGACATTATTGAGCAAACACAGTTACTTAATGCGTTTATCGCACAACAAAAACTAACCCCAACGGGTCCAGCGACACTCGCGCGCTACGACCCGCCCTGGACGCTGTGGTTTTTGCGACGTAATGAAATCATGATTCCTGTTCAATAAGGCGGGTTAAATCCAGTTAAATCCTTTGGCAAGTAAACCCGCAATACTTGCAAATAATCCACCGAAAGCAGCTAGCATCCAGTAAAAATGGGTATCCATTTTTTTATGCTGTGCTCTAGAATCTTGCTCGGCCAGTGCTAACCTCGTATCAACGCCCATAATTTTTTCCTCAAGTCTGATTACTCGTTCAAACATCACAAAACCTTTTGTTCAATAGTTTTGATCTGGATCGACCAAAACTTACACTACAAACAAAAGCATAGAAATGATTGTGATTATTTACTATTCGTAAAGGTCCGAGGGCAATATTTACAATATGAAACAGACATTGCGAAAAATATCAGTCAAAATTGCACCTCGCCAATGTTCCCTAAAAACTGGGCTAACAGAGAAGATTGGGCTTAACGTCTAAGCGCCAGATATTTGCGAATCCCTACTAAATCTAGTCATCTAATGCTTGCGTAGCCCTGCCAAGCTTAATCACCTGATGTTTAAAAGATCCCACCAAAGCTTTTTTCAGCAGCTTATAAATATCCAGATCAAACTCGGCATCTCTGATGTCTGCTAGCTCATACAGCTCGTCTTCGTTAATCGCCGTACCCAGATAGCACCAGTTGTTGATAACAATCATCTCGTCGCCCTCTTTGATCGCAATCACCCCTGGGTAGGGCCAGGCTTGTACCTTGTAAAAATTCAGCGCTGTCTGGACTTGTAAATTGTGCAACTCAAGCGAGGTCTGGCCGATGCATGCGCCGCCACACTGTTTGACATGATAGGCAAAACAAGACTTTCCCTCTTCGACTTTTTCCAGGCCAAGCAAGGCTGCACAGAGTTGATACTTTTTAGATACTGCAGTGAGATATGAGTTTGCTTCTCGTTTGCTATAAAACAAACCGTATAAATCTTCTTGTAGTCCTGGCGTCAACTCTTTGTGACTCACCAGCGCGGGCCGCAGAACTCCAGCAGGATCATGCTCGAGCCGCCACCCGCAGAGATCTTTTGAGCGTCGCAGTTTGACATTCATACTCGGCATGCGCTCTTTGATGAGCTTGGATTCAAGAATCAAGGCGCCAAGCTCGCCACTCGTCTCGATCCAGTCGATCTCTCTGACTTGCATCGAGAGCTTCATTTCCTTGCGCTGCGTGAGCGCTGCTTGAAAATGACCCATCACCCGGGTGCGCAAGGCAATGCTTTTACCAATGTAGAGCGGTGCCCTATTCTCGCCATACATGATGTAACACCCTGGAGAATCAGGGATGACGTCGATCATGTTCTGATCGATATGGGGCGGCAGGCTGGCATTACCAATTAACTGGTTGACGACCTGTAGTAGGCGTTCGTGACCAAAGGTCTGCTCGCAGACGCGCCAGAACTGCAACAACACATCCGCATCACCGAGCGCACGGTGTCTCGCGCTCACGGTCAAGTTGTGCGCATTGATGATGGTGTCGAGATTGTGACGAGGTTGCGCGGGGAATAGGAGCCTGGAGAGCTTAACCGTGCATAAAACCTTGGGCCTGAAATCAATACCTAGCCTCTTGAATGATGCCTTGATAAAGCCGTGATCAAAGCGCGCGTTGTGCGCGACAAATATTTTTCCCTCAAGCTCTTGTTTAATCTGTTGCGCCAGTTTGTCAAAACTGGGCTGCCCTGCCACCATGCTAGGCGAGATGCCGGTCAGTCTCTGGATATTTAACGGGATAAACGTCTCTGGGTTGATCAGGCTTTCCCAGACTGTGACCTCGTCTTGCGCGAGTGTTTTGATACCGATCTCGGTAATCCGATCACGCTCAAAATTAGAGCCCGTCGTTTCGATATCTACAAAAGCGAGATCTGGATAATGACTCATATTAGCGTGCACCTTGTGGGACGACAAAACTTACGTGATTCATCGCCAAAGAGTCAGTGATTGAGGGATAGACGAATGTGACGTCCTTGAGGAGTAAAACGGCAGTTTGATTCAACGCTGCTGGCCGAGGCGTTTTTATTTTAGTCAACTTAGCGCATGACATTACTGCTAAGATTTTTTATTATTTCATCAACAGCTCTTAACGCTATCGCTGCCGCGGTTTCTGTCGGCGAGGTTAATCCCGCTGTTGGAAAATTTGATGTCCCAACCACATATAAATTGCTGTGGTCATAGCTTTTACAATACGAATTCACTACATCGGTTTTGCGATTATGACCAAATCGTACCGTGCCAGCAATCACCGCTGTAGCAACCGTGGCATTGGCATAGTCTAGTGGCAATAATCCACGAACAAACTGTTGGGCGGTTTGATCATCGGGCTCGACTAGTCGCTGACCTTTTGCATCTGTCACACCCATACGCTTTAGCACTGCCAATTGACGTTTCCATGCATTTAACAGCCCTTGCAATGTGTATTCGTCCAACCGAAATTCA
>CAINDJ010000057.1 GCA_903847325.1 uncultured beta proteobacterium
AGGCCTGCGATAGAGCGCGCTACGTCAAGCCGCCGGTCGACTCAAAAGCCTTGAACCCTCGCGTACAAACTGCACTGAATGAAAGGCCTAGACCAACTAAAGCACACCCCTGGAAGCGCTGGGTCGGACCAGCCTCTAATGCCTGGAATCCCTCTCCCACCCAACCCTAGACCGGACATTTCTATTTTGGAGGAAACCGGACATTTCTACTTAGCGTTGACACTTGGATTATTTCTTTTAGCTACGTAAGTTTTCGTGTGCGGGATTTTAATTTTCCTCGGTTTCGTAACGAATGATTCGTTTCATGTAGTCAGCAAACAAAGGAACGGTAAAAGCTGTATCTCCATGAGAAGGGCTATAAATCATTCCTTTCCTGATTAAAGACTGTCTGAGTGGACCAACCTGATTAACTTCTTTTCGCATGGCAGCAGCAATATCGCCAGATCTGGGTGCGGGGAGATTTATCTCTGCCATCGCTCTGAGATAATTTTTTTCCATTGGTGTGCAGCGATCAAATCGCACACGGAAAAATCCAGTATCCAGTTGCAAGATCGCAATCGAAGTCGCGGCTTGAGCATCGTCTTTAGATATCGTTGCTTCTTTCGCAACACTCCAGCACATACTTCCCCATTCCTGAAGAAAATATGGGTAACCCTGTGTTTGTTTCAAAATTTCTGCGATCGCATCAGGTGCAAAATTCACCTGATGCATTTCTACCGGACGCTGCAACGCCTGCGTTGCAGCGTCATTTGAAAGTGCGCCAATCACCGGAAAGTCAAACAATCTCTCTGCATAGGATTTTGCCCGCCCAACATTTCCAACGAGCTGCGGCAAGCCCGCGCCGACTAGCGTCACGGGCAAACGTTTTTGAGCGCAAGCATGCAACGCAGAGATGAGCGCGGCCAATTCCACTTCGGGTACGTACTGCAGTTCGTCTATAAAAAGTACGACTGCGGTTTTCTTTTCTTGGGCCGCCTCACCTACAGATTGCAATAACTCGGTTAAGTCATAATCAAGATCACCTGTATCTGCTACGCCTGACTCTTGTCCAAGATCAAAACCAAACTCCATTCCTTCATACTTCATTTTCGCAGCGCTGATAAAACTTCCTAATACTTTTACAGCCCGTGCCACCAAATCCCTCGTGCCTGCAATGCGATCTAATTTAAATAGCGCAGCACGCAAACTTGGAACCAGCATCGACGGTAAATTTCGATTTTCTGGTGACTCGAACTGCACGCAAACCATACCCTCAGCTTCGGCATCATTCTTGAGTCTATTCAGCAGCACAGTTTTACCCACGCCGCGCAAGCCGACCATCAATACACTTTTCGCAGAAAATCCCGCGCGAATGCGATACAAGGCAACCGATACGTCCTCGATTATTTTTTCGCGGCCGGCTAGCTCGGGAGGTTCCGTTCCGGCGCCCGGGGAAAATGGATTATGTCGAGGGTTCATCTATAACAATATTATGAAGGTTTATTGTTTTTCCATAATATCAGTTAATTTATATAAATTAAAGCTATTCTTAACTATTTAATAGAAACTCAGCCGACTTTTGTAGGCATCAGATATACAGGTGCAACCGATTCGAGTGGGGTTGGCGTGATGCCTAACTCGGGACTGATCGGAGATTGACTCACGTTATCCACGCTTAATGAGTCAAGATTGTCACGCGACATCTGGGGCACGCCAGGCAGACACTCAAACATGAAAGCTTGCAGGCGACCGATTGACATCGGTAAATCAATGACTTTACGTGGATGTCCACTCCAGAGAGCGGCGAGCTCGACGAGTTCGCCCAGCGTATAGATACGCGGTCCTGCCAGCTCGTACGTTTGACCTGCAGCGCGTGGATTACCAAGGACATGTATGACTGCACTAGCCACATCACCTACATAAACTGGTTGCATACGAGCGGTAGAGCCCGCCATCGGCAACACCGGAAAGAAGCGAGCCAGACGCGCAAACATATTCATGAACTGATCACCAGGCCCGAAAATGACAGACGGACGAAGAAAGGTAAACGCTTGCGCTGAGACAGGGGATTTTGCAAAGGCATCACGAATTACCTGCTCACCCGCAGCTTTGGACCGCAAATAACCGCTCGGACCTGTGGCACTCGCGCCTAACGCACTGATATGGATGAGTTGCCTGACCTGATGCAGGCAACAAGCCTCGGCGATCTGCCTGGGCAGTTGCACATGCGCCCGATCAAAATCAGCACCATATGGCTGCCCTGTGCGGCTATGCAAAATCCCGACCAGATTGATCACCGCATCACATCCTGCGACCAGCCCGTTGAGCACAGACACATCATGCACATCAGCCTGCAGAATAGTGACCGTAGGATGCACCTGTAATTCGCGGGCGTGTGCAAGACGTCTGGTCGGCACATGCACGGCATGGCCCGCAGCAACGAGTCGGCTCACCACACACCGACCTACAAAACCCGTACCGCCAATCACAAGAACGCGCATGCAAACTCCGTCTGATAACTAGCCATTCACTACTCAGGGCTGCGACAAAAAGCCAGCGTATTCTTTCAAGTCTACATTACCACCGCTCAATATCACGCCCACTCTGGCATCCTTAGGAATCGAGAGCGCACCTTGCAGGATCGCAGCCGCCCCCAGGCAGCCCGTCGGCTCGACCACGATTTTCATGCGTTCCGCAAAAAACTTCATCGTTTTGACCAACTGCGGATCTGTGACAGTCACGATATCGGTGACATCACGTTTGATCACACCGAACGTTAATTGACCCAGATAGAGCGTCAAGGCACCGTCCGCGATCGAACGGGGCGGCTCGATACGGACGACCTCGCCTTTGCGCAAGGATTGCTGACCATCATTGCCCGCCTCGGGTTCGACGCCATACACCTTGCAATGCGGACTAAGTGCTTTGGCTGACAACGCGCTACCCGCGAGCAGCCCACCACCGCCCAGACAGACCATCAGATAGTCCAGCTCGCCGACGTCTTCGATCAACTCTTTGGCCGCCGTGCCCTGCCCCGCGATCACATGCAGGTGATCATAAGGAGGGATAAGCGTCATACCGGTCTGCTCTTGCATCTGGCGGGCGATATCGTCGCGATTTTGTGTGTAGCGGTCATAGGTCACGACGGTCGCACCGTATTCCTCGGTCGCGGCTTTTTTAGCAGCAGGCGCATCCTCGGGCATGATGATGATGGTCGCAACGTTTAATAATTTGCCAGACAATGCAATCGCCTGTGCATGATTACCGGACGAAAAAGTAATCACGCCCGCACGCTTTTGTTCAGGCGTCAGATTGGCGATGGCGTTATAGCCACCCCGGAACTTAAAGGCACCCATGCGCTGGAGGTTTTCGCATTTGAAAAACATTTGCGCCCCCGTCAGGCGATCCGCAGTACGCGAGGTCATCACGGGTGTGCGGTGCGCGACACCTTGAATAGTGGCTGAGGCATGCACAACATCATCATAAGTAGGCAATACGAGCGACATGGGGATCCTTGAATTCAAACCTGATTAACGTGCTGGATAGTGTACGATTGTCGCATCACTCATTCCAGACATTTCATGGCCATTCAGTCAGATTCCCTGTCCTCGCGTCCCGATACCCGTATCGTGTCGCCTCAAGCCACAACCCCGAACGAAGAAAACATCGAACGGGCCTTGCGGCCCAAGGCATTACAGGAATATGTTGGCCAGCAGCGGGTGCGCGAGCAGCTTGAAATTTTTATCGCTGCTGCACGCAACCGCCAGGAATCACTCGATCACGTTTTGCTGTTTGGCCCGCCCGGCCTGGGTAAAACGACACTAGCCCATATCATCGCCTATGAGATGGGGGTCAATCTGCGACAAACCTCAGGTCCTGTGCTCGAGCGCCCAGGCGACTTGGCCGCGCTCCTGACCAATCTCGAACGCAATGACGTGTTGTTTATCGACGAAATTCACCGCCTGTCCCCGGTTGTTGAAGAAATCCTCTACCCCGCACTGGAAGACTTCCAGATCGACATTCTGATCGGCGAAGGCCCGGCTGCCCGCAGCGTCAAGCTCGATCTGCAGCCTTTCACGCTGGTCGGTGCCACCACACGCGCAGGTATGCTGACCAATCCTTTGCGCGACCGGTTCGGCATCGTGTCACGGCTGGAGTTTTATAACCCCGAGGAGTTGACCCGCATCGCCACACGCAGTGCAGGACTTCTTCAGGTGCCAATCACCCCTGATGGCGCCTCAGAGGTCGCACGTCGTGCACGGGGCACACCACGTATCGCTAACCGTCTGTTACGCCGCGTCCGCGACTACGCGCAGGTCAAGGCCGGCGGGACGATCAACGCGGAGGTCGCGAATGCCGCGCTCGCCATGCTGGAGGTCGATCCGCAGGGGCTGGACTTAATGGACCGTAAATTACTCGAAGCCATTATTCATAAATTTGACGGCGGACCGGTTGGTGTTGACAGCCTGGCTGCCGCGATTGGCGAGGAGCGCGACACGATCGAGGACGTGATCGAACCCTATCTGATTCAGCATGGGTATCTGCAGCGTACGCCTCGTGGCCGGATGGCGACCCAGACGACCTGGCGTCACCTGGGCTTAACGCCCCCAAAAACCATTTCTGACGATGGTCCTTTATTCAGCTAATTCGGCGATGCATTCCAGTATGGATTCGCCGTAGGATTCCAGCTTTTTAATACCCACGCCATTCACAAAGCCCAGATCCTCAAGCGTATCTGGACGAGCCAGTGCGATCTCTCTGAGCGTCGCATCATGAAAAATGACATAAGCCGGCACGCCATGGCTACGGGCAATGCCTGCCCGCCAGCTGCGTAACGCCTCAAAGACAGACTGTGCGGCTCTTGGCAGGTCGGGTTGCAGACTTTTATTGCGGGGTGTCGCCGCAGCCTTGACTGGTTTATCTGCCTCGCGCCTGAGCATCAGTGTGCGCTCACCTTTGAGCACTGCGCGGCTCTCATCGGTCAGTGCAAGTGTGCCATAGCCTTCCTGGTCCACCATCAGGAGGCCTTGTGCCAATAATTGCCTAAGCACACTGCGCCAGGCCTGCTCGGATAAGTCTTTGCCGATACCGTAAACAGTCAGCGTGCCGTGGCCATGTTCAAGCACACGCGGGGTTTCTTTACCGCGCAGGATATCGATCAGATGACCGGCGCCATACCGCTGGCCGCGCTCTTTGACCAGACGGTAGATTGCGGACAACATTTTTTGTGCCGCAACCGTCCCATCCCAGGATTCAGGAGGATTTAAGCAGTTATCGCAATTGCCACAGGGCGTGATGGACTGACCGAAATACTGCAGCAAACGCTGTCTGCGGCAGGAGACGGTCTCGCACAGGCCAAGCATGGCATCGAGTGCTGCGCCCAATCTGCGACGAAAGGCATCATCACCGGCAGACTCATCAATCATGCGGCGCTGTTGCACGACGTCCTGCAACCCATAGGCCAGCCAGGCTGTCGCAGGCAAACCATCGCGACCAGCACGGCCGGTCTCCTGGTAATAGCCCTCGACCGACTTGGGTAAATCAATGTGCGCCACAAAACGCACATCGGGCTTATCGATCCCCATGCCAAACGCAATCGTGGCGACCATCACCACGCCGTCTTCACGTAAAAACCTTGACTGATTCTGCGCGCGTACCGCTGCACCAAGACCTGCGTGATAAGGCAGTGCGTCAATACCCTGCGTACACAAAAAGGCAGCGGTATCCTCAACCTTATTACGTGACAGGCAATATACGATACCGGCATCGCCCGCATGCTCCTGACGCAGCAACTGCAACAGCTGGCGCCTGACATCCTGTTTTTCTACGATGTGATAACGGATATTTGGCCGATCAAAACTCGCCACATAATGGCGCGCATCGTTGAGCGCGAGCCGCTCGGCAATTTCTACGCGCGTAACATCGGTCGCAGTCGCCGTCAGCGCAATGCGTGGCACATTGGGCCACTGTTCGTGCAGCATCGACAAACCGAGATACTCTGGTCTGAAATCATGCCCCCACTGAGATACGCAGTGGGCTTCGTCGATCGCAAACAATGCAATCCTGCCGCGCGCCAACAACTGCTGACAACGCTCGGTCAGCAGTCTTTCCGGTGCTACGTATAAAAGGTCTAGCTCACCCGCAACAAAGGCGCGCTCAACCTCCCGCGTATCCTGCCAGTCCTGCGTCGAATTCAGAAAGGCGGCGCGCACCCCTAATTCAGTCAGCGCGTCGACTTGATCCTGCATCAACGCAATCAGCGGGGAAATCACCACGCCCGTGCCTGCGCGTACCAGAGAAGGCACCTGATAACAAAGGGATTTACCGCCACCGGTTGGCATCAGTACTAGTGCGTCACCGCCCTGAATGACATGATCCACGATCGCCTGCTGATCCCCACGGAAAGACTCATAGCCGAACACGCGCGCGAGAATCTCAGCGGCGCGAGGATCGGAAAATTGGGGGTCTGCAGTGCCCAGGTCAGTAAAACCGTGGTCAGACATGGGGAAATAGAATCAACAACATGCCGTGATTGTAAAGCGATTACCCATACTGAATCAGTCACGCCACCATCGAAGGCCCAGAGCATCAAGCGGCACGGACAACTGCATCTTCATCGAGTAATTACCCGTTGAAATTTCGCGATCCCCACCAATCTGCACGCTGGTCTGTGGCGCAAGAAACCAACTGTGCTTGAAACCGAGCTTTTGCTCCAGTCCGCCAGGCCCGGTTCGCAACGACTCATAGGTCGACTCAAACTGCTGCTGGTCGAGCTTGACCTGCAATCCCAGACCTGAACGTTGGGACGAACTCAATACATCCTGCGTTTGCACCGTGGACATCCGCAAAACGCCCCAGTCGCCTATGACCATCATTCCCCCCAGGCCCTTTTCACTTGTGTCGGCCGCGCTTTGGAGATGACTTTCAAGCGTGAAGTCTGAGGTGAGACCATAGCGCAACGTACTCGCAGCCATCGGTGCGCCGATCGACAGACCGCCTGAACCTGTGTTGCCAAGATCCTCATGACTGATGCGACCGATGGCGGCTGACATGCCAAACGCGCCTGGCATCAGTGTGCCTCGACTACTCATACCAGGCAGACGGGTCACCTGCACCCCTCCCAGCCGTGCAGAAGAGCCCCAAAACCCACCGCGCTCATCAACCTGACCAATTGCCAGGGAGGAACCATTTTCCTGCACGTAGCTAAAACGACCATTCTCAGGCGTCCACCCCGGTGTCGGATGAACCTGTCCCAGTCGATAATTGACACGCAGAGATCGCGACGCCGCAAAAGACTGTGTGGAGGGTGTCCAGTCCACCCCTGGCTGCCAGTCGAGCTGGTAGGCGGTATGAATCTCGGCAGGGCTTGCAGCAAAAGGGTCTTCGTCCAGAGGGTCTAAAGCAAGCTCCTGAGCGGGCGGATCCTGCAGGTCGGGTGCAACAGGAAAGGACTGCGCTGGCAACAAAACAGACAAGCCTGGACGATCTGGGGTGATGGCTGGCACATTGTTGTGGGCCGCCGCTATTTGCGCAGCGTCTGAAGTCCCGAGATGAAGAGAGCTCAACACAACGATCAAGATGGTAGACGGGCGAAAAAAAACAGCGTTCATAGCTGGGGATTTTAGTGCCTTGTTCTGGTTTATAAACCTTGCACAATGAAGG
>CAINDJ010000058.1 GCA_903847325.1 uncultured beta proteobacterium
CTCTACTTGCAACAATAGATTCGTCGACCAATTCGCTGGCACTGTTACTGGGCACCTATCCTGCAGAAATCAAACCGCTACTGGAAAAGCAAGCCCCAGCGTTGAATACACCCAGGCGTTTACCACTTATGTTGCCCTCAGAAGTCATGCGCAACCGTCCCGACATCAGACAAGCAGAGCGAAAACTGGCTGCTTCGCTAGACAGAGTGGGTATTGCACATACCAATTACTACCCGAGTTTCCAGATCCCACTGAGTGTAGGTTACGAGACAACCCCCTTCGGTTTGATATTTAATCCAGCCAGTTTGATTTGGAGTTTTGGTTTAAATGTTTCCCAGTCGATTTTTCAGGGCGGAAGATTAGATGCCCAGTTGAGCAACGCAGAGGCCAATGCTGAGGCTAGCCGACTTTTGTACGAAAAGTCTTTCCGTTCGGCTGTCAGCGAAGTTGAAACCGCGATGAGTGGGTTTAAAACTCAAAGAAACCAGGTTGTATCGCTAACCGGCCGAGTCAATGACTTTGGTGTGATTGTTAACCGTTCACAAGAGCTTTATAACCGCGGTCTGAAAGATTACCTTGCCGTGCTGTCTAGCCAGGGGGATTTATTCAATGCTCAGAATGCACTCGAGCAAACTCGGCTATCGGAAGTAAATTATTTGATTAGTCTTTACAAAGCCTTGGGTGGAGGATGGCAGTTGCTGGAACAATCCGAGACTTACGCTTCGGCAGATTAGTCAAAGTAAAACCGCATTAATTTTTTTATGTATTTCATTTCAATACAGCTTGTTTAATGTAAATTCGTGTAGGTCTACTAATCAACATTTTGAGGGTTATTCAGTGAAAATCTCCGACATTCGCGCCAATGCTTACTCCATGCCGTTTGTAAGTCCCTCGTATCCAATCGGCCCCTACCATTTTGTAAACCGTGAGTTTTTCATCATCACGTATCGCACTGATATTGAAGCTTTACGTGCGGTGGTTCCTGAGCCACTCACGGTCACGAGTCCTTTAGTCAGTTTCGAATTCATCCGTATGCCTGATTCTTCAGGTTTTGGTAACTACACCGAAAGTGGCCAGGTGATCAGCGTCGTCGATATGGATGGCAAACCTGCTAGCTACACCCATATGATGTATCTGGCTGACGAGTCACCCATGGCTGGCGGCCGTGAGCGCTGGGGATTCACTAAAAAACTCGCTAATCCAAAGCTTTCCGTTGAGTCTGACACGCTGCTGGGCACACTGGATTATGGCCCTGTGCGTATTGCAACAGGCACAATGGGCTTTAAGTATCAAACTCTCGATATCGAAGCTGAACAGCGCAAGCTCGCAGAAACTCCTTGCTATCTACTGAAAATTATTCCTCATGTCGATGGTAAGCCCCGGATTTGCGAACTTGTCCGTTATTTTTCACAGAACGTAAAGATGCACGGTGCCTGGACAGGTCCGGCAAGACTTGAACTGTTTAAACATGCGCTGGCTCCTATCGCTGATCTGCCAGTACTCGAAGTCGTCGGTGCTAAACACCTGATTTGTGATTTAACCCTTGGGTTGGGTGAGGTCGCATTTGATTATCTGAAAGTCTAATTTCTTCATTTTTAATAAGGAATCATCATGTCATTACAAGGTAAAGTCGCACTGGTCACTGGTGCAGCAAGTGGAATCGGTAAAGAATGTGCCATCACGATGGCTAAACAAGGTGCTGCAATCGTAATCGCCGACCTGAATATGGCGGCTGCTGAAGCCGTTGCTCAGGAAATCATCCAGGCAGGCGGACGCGCGATGGCTGTGGTGATGGATGTCGTGAATGAAGAAGCTGTGAACGCCGGTGTTCAGCAAGCGGTCGATAAATTTGGCAGCATCGACGTACTGGTCTCCAATGCGGGCATCCAGATCATTCATCCAATCGAAGAGTTCCCGTTCGATGAGTGGAAAAAACTGTTGTCTATCCATCTGGATGGTGCGTTCCTGACAACTAAAGCTGCCATCAAACATATGTATGCGAGCGGCAAGGGCGGCGCGATCATTTATATGGGTTCAGTTCACTCGCATGAGGCATCAAAGCTCAAGTCAGCCTATGTGACAGCAAAACATGGCCTGCTCGGTCTGGCGCGTGTGGTCGCAAAAGAAGGCGGTCCTCGCGGCGTGCGCGCCAACGTTGTCTGCCCAGGCTTTGTTCGCACACCTCTGGTCGACAAACAAATCCCTGAGCAAGCTGCAGCACTGGGCATCAGTGAGGCGGATGTCATTAAAAATGTGATGTTAAAAGAAACAGTCGATGGTGAATTCACAACTGTTGCTGACATCGCCAACACAGTAGCTTTCCTGGCTGGTTTTGATAACAATGCCATTACAGGACAATCAATCGTGGTCAGCCACGGCTGGTTTATGCAATAAATAGTAAAAAGTAAAAAGGGAACGGTACTGGCTTCAGTACCGTTCCCTGCTCTACCGTCTCTAACAATATCTAACGCTGATTACTCTTTGTGGTGGATGTCGTGTGTGACAAAATTCTCACCTGGGGGGGGTAGATCAAGACATGACGGGTCTTCGAGCGTGTTACGCATATCAGCCAGACCGGCATCCCAGTGTTGACTCATGGTTTCGTGGCTGAATTCAAAATCTTTATAGTTGCCTTCAGTAGGCTTATTTTTGTAAATCAAATGAATGCAGTTATAACGGGCACCATAAAGAGCCTTGGCCATCTCATCAAATCGAGGATCTTTCTTGCGGACTGAAGCAGGAACCATTTCAATCATATCCCACATCATCTGACGCATTTTTTGCAGAGCTTTGACGCTATTGGTCACACCACGTGTCTTACTTGAATACTGAATATCCTTCATCCGTTCCATGATTTCCATGATATCGGTAGGAACTTTGCCCTCAGCACTCCATAAGTCCACCTGAAATACCAATGTGTCCTTATGCGGTATGCAATTCATAATGTAGTCTAGGGGCGTGTTCGATACGCAACCCCCATCCCAATAAAACTCCCCATCAATTTCCACCGCAGGAAATCCTGGAGGCAACGCGCCTGAGGCAAGAAAGTGCTGCGGTGTCAGTGTGGTTTCTGTGTTGTCAAAATAAACAAAGTTGCCTGTTCGAACATTGGTCGCCCCAACTGAAACACGCATTTCTTTACTATTATTAATACGGTCAAAATCAGCATAACGCTCAAGCGTTCCAATGATCGCATTGGTTTCGTAAAAACTGGTTGAGGCAGGTGAGCCTCTGCCAGGCGCAAAAGGTCTGGGTGTAAAAAACCCCTGCTGTCCTTCCATAATGGCACGCATCGCAGCCATCGATCCAAACATTTTTTCGGTTGTGTTTCTTGCCATCTCGACCATTTCTGTCGCGGCAGGGCCAAACATATTCAGTGCAGAAAACATGGCATTTGCAGCCGTCGAAGGCGGTCTGCAAATTGTTTTCCAGAACTCACGCAAATTTTCAACACGCGTTTCCGGGGGATTGCCCGCAATAATGGCGCAGTTTAGTGCGCCAATCGAAATTCCGGCCACCCAGTTCGGATGAAGTCCAACTTCGCGAAGACCTTCGATCACACCGGCCTGATAGGCTCCCAGTGCTCCGCCGCCCTGCAATACCAGCGCGGTACGGGGATAGTTAGGGATTTTGATCGTTTTGGCCATGATTTTTTTAATGAAAAGTAAACTTGTTAGCAGCTTAAATGAAATTCATAACAGTATAAAGACTAATTTTAATTAAGTTGGATCTCAAGGATTGAGCCAATCCGTGAGCCATCGCCAATTTGTAATAAATTTAAGGAACAATCCAACTCAAGTTCGCTAATATGAGCAATATGTTTTGCTTTTAATAATTAAACAAAGGTATTCAATGAAAAAGACCCTGCTCGCAACACTAGTCGCTACGCTATCCTTGAGCGCCTCAATCAGTTTTGCTCAATCCACAAAACTTGAGCCCGTATTTGCGGACGTATCCGTGACAGCGGCTACAGTCGATTCGATTGACTCAAAAAACCGGGTAGTCATGCTCAAAGATGGCTCAGGTAACGTAGAAGGCCTGGTCGTCCCCAAAAGCGTTAAGAATTTTGATCAAATCAAAACTGGGGATAAATTTGTGATCGAGTACACAGAATCGATCGCAGTTGGCTTAACTCCAAAGACAGCTAGCAAACCTGGTACATCAGAGTTGTCATCGGTCACGATGAGCGCAAAAGGTAAATTGCCCTTTGCTGAAACAGTAGACGTGAAAGTTTTGACAGCTAAGATTACATCGATCGATGTCGCTAAGCGCACTGCTGCGCTTGAATTGCCAAACATGAAAACAGTGATGGTAAAGATAGACAAACAGGTACAAGGAATCGAAAAAATTAAAGTCGGTGAGGAATTAATGGTTGAGATCATTGAAAAAACAGCAATCGGCTTTGTCGCACCATAAAAAAGCCGTATTTTTTCAAATACTCATCAAAATAATTTTTCTCGCTTTTCAATTTCTTTAAAGTTACACGGACAACGTTCCTGTTGGTCCAGGTAACTAATATTATTTGCAACGTCTGTCTGACTGGCAAACCGAGGAGGCATCCTCGGTTTGTTAGAGAGTCGGGTTGCCTCAGCAGCAGCCATTTCAATAACTTTGACATCATTTGATAGGCCGACCGAGCCTTCCTGGTATTTCTGTTTTCGAATATGAATGCTATTTAAGTGAATACAAAAACATCGATACGCACATCCCTATCGCACTCGCACACATTGTTGCAATACCTCCTCCAATCCATATCAAATATTTATGTGAAATTTTGATGCTCGCTATATCTGCCCGAAGCTCAGCGAAGCCTCGTTTGCACTCAGCGATGTCTTGTTTACACTCAGCGAAGTCTTTTTTGCACTCAGCAAAGTCTTTTTTACACTCAGCAAAATCTTGTTTGCACTCGTTAATTAATGCTTTGACATCTGCGATTTCACTTGAAATTTTGTTTTCTAGGAAATTGCTCAGGCACTGCAAATCTGCTTTAGTAGCATACTGCGAATGCTCTTCGTCGTAGACCTGCTGCAACATCTGTGCATGAACCTGGGCTTGTTGACGAGATACGCCCGCAGCCTCGAGCTGAATAACATATGAGAGGGACTTGAAATTTGCCATGTTGATAATTACTAGGTTGATTAAAGAGCCCTCATGATCAAAATGACATGACAAGCTATTCATTAACAACAGTCTGCACAGATGCCCACTAAATCTCAATAGTTATGGCCAACGTTTTACATACTTTTACATTCAGACCCAGTTACAAAGAGATCGCATCCGGCAAAAAAATTAAAAGTTATGTATAAACAGTCATTACAACTAAAGAACACTAAACATTGCCATTCATTTTTATCACTAATTTGATACAGAACAAATCATGACCATCATCGATGCACAAGTACACGCCTATGAACGCAACCATCCAGGTCGCCCCTGGGCCAATGTCTTGCACGGACCAGAAGAAGTCACTGGCAGCGATATGATCAAAGCCATGGATGCGTGCGGTGTCGATGCAGCGATCCTCGTGTCTGTCTACACCATGTATCACTATGATGAAAGCTATGCGGTAGAAGTTTATAAACAGTACCCAGAGCGCTTTCGACTCATCAAACCAGTCGATCCGAGTGATCCTGATGTCGAGAAAACCATTGCGGCCTGGGCGGCAACACCCGGTGCGATCGCAATCCGAATTATGCTCAACCGTGGCATTTCTGAGGATGCTGCAGATCCTGGTATCAATCGTGTACTTGCCGCTGCCGCGCGCTACAAACTCCCACTCAATTTGTTGTGCTGGGGCAGACTCGCTCAGGTGAAACAACTCGCATTACAAAACCCTGATACACAAATTGTTGTCGATCATCTGGGCCTGCAGCAGCCCTATGAGGCGCCACCGTTAGAGAACCCTTTTGGTGATCTGGATGCGGTACTGTCTTTAGCTGAATGTCCAAACATAGCAATTAAAATTACGGGTGCCTGCACGCTTTCAAAACTGTCATATCCCTATTCTGACATTTGGACATCTATTAGAAAGATTCTGGATGCTTACGGTCTTGAGCGCTGCATGTGGGGGACGGACTGGACGCGTGCGATTAAGATTTTGAGTTATCAGCAAGGCGTTGACGCGTTTAGACTGACCGACCAACTCACCGCGCATGAACGGGAGCAGTTGATGGGTGGCAATTTGAAAAATATTTATAAGTGGGATTTTGAAGGCTAAACCACTTGACCCTACTGGAATTTAATTGTGTGAGGCGTAATCTCATGCAATTAAATTCGATATTGTTTGCAATATGCTTTTTAGCTTATTAAAGTGGGTTCTGCTCAGATTAATGGCCCGTCATTAATCTATTTTTGACAGATTCGATATGCATTCTTAAATCGTAGATGTCTTTGGTATGAAAGTCGGAAACCTTCAACTCCCTCGCGCGCTGATCAATGTCGCCTAGCTGTTTAGATAATTTTTCATGGTCCTGATGGTCGCTCATACCTTGTTCAATCATTTTGAGATCGCGATAGATATTGGCAAACTTTAATTTCTTTCGATAGTCTGTCAATGAAGGGATGACATTAAACAAGGGGATCAGCAATGCTACCAATGGCAAGCTCAACTTGAGCATCCGCTCTACCCAAACTGCGACCCAGAACGGCAAGTACTGAAACAAAAACGATGGACCGCTTTTAAGATAATTATCCGCATCTTCGTTCAGCGAAAAACTCAATCCCGCGTTGGATGGAAACTCATTTTCAGCATTGAGAATGCCAGGCTTTGAAAAATATTTTTTTGAAATACTCATCAGCAAATAAATAGTCGCAGGGTTTAAATCTTTTTTCGCGACAAGCTCTGCCACAGGTGCGATCGTCATTTTTTGCGTATGCGGAATATCGCTGGCAATATTTAGTACGCCCGGCTTAATCGCGATGGGTTTGATGTAACTGAGCCTGCCGGGATACCCATAGGCCTGTTCGATCGACATCAGTCCTATCGATTGATCACTGAACATCTTTTGCGCAAGGGCGGACTCCGGCGCGAGTACTAACATCATGGCATCGATTTGACCGGCCTTGAGTGCTGTGAAGGCATCGTCATTATTGAGCTGAACAAAATTTGATTGTTCAGGATCCAGGCCGTTAATCCTGAGTACGGCCTGATTCAACTGATAGGATCCACTGCCCTGTGTCGCGATTGAAACTTTTTTATGGTTGAGATCAACAATTGATTTGGGCTCACGTTCTAGCGTACTGAATGACGAGGGATTAAATGCAACCCAAAGTGGCTCATAAAAAAGCGACTCTAAGGATTCAAGCTCTGGATGGTTTTTAGCTGAGCCTGTCCCTGACTGCATCAGAGCGAGGTCAACATCACTATTTTTAGCGCTGATCAGAATTAAATTCTCTTCTGAACCCTTGGTCTCGCGCACCTCAAGCGATATCCCGTATTTTGCCAACTCTAGCTTAAACATCTCGCCGACCGGCTGATAGGCACCAGAATGACTACCCGTAACCATCACCAGATTTTTAGGCGGCGCGGGGATCAAAAAATTTAATATTAAAAACACTAGTCCCACTACACACACGGCAAAGAGGATTATTTTTTTAGTTGTCAGCTGATTCATTGGTGAAAGTGAACGGGTTTTTTAATTACTACTCTGTGAATAGAACGTCAAAAATAACTTCGATTACAACGCCTAACCTTGCAGTCACTATCTTTGCGGATCATAAGCCCAAAGACAGGATTTAAGCTATAGACAAGATCCCCGAGGCACCCAATACGCCACCTGCTGCGAGCAACCAAAGCATTGGAATTTTTGTACGCCAGACGATCATTGTCGTTGCGGCAGTCACCACATATAGCGGCCAGTCATGTGCTGCGGCGGTGTTTGCGGAAGACAGGGTCCAGCCCGAAGCAATCAGCAAAGCAATAACCACAGGCCCCATGCCCTGCTTGAATGATCGAACCGAGATTAAATGACTATTACGCTGTACCCAACCTGCGGTGACAAATACGATGGTGGAGCTAGGCAACAATATACCTACTAAACATAGCAACCCTCCACCTAGGGCTGCAAACACACTACCCGCGTTGAGTCCGACATTCCATCCCATCAGTGCGACAAAGAGGATGTTAGGCCCCGGTGCAGCTTGTGCCAGCACGATCGATGCACTGAACTGTGCGTCAGTGAGCCAGTGGTGTTCGTTGACCAGAAAGTTACGCATCTCGGGCAGCAACACCAAGGGGCCACTGATCGAGACGATTGAATAATATAAAAACTGTTTGAATAAATCGAACCAGTCGGCGAGTTGCATGACGATGGCATAGGAAGTACTCATGCACGCGCCTTGAGTTTGAAATATGCCATCCCGCAACCCAAGCCGCCCAGCGTCAGCATCGTGTGGATTACATTCCAGTGAAACAGGGCAATGCCGACAAAGGTCACGACAGTCAGTAGACCGCAGGTCACCAAGCCTAAGGGATTCGTTTTAAGCGCTGTCAGTAATTTAAGACCTGTCGCGATGAATAACGCAGCCGCGACAGCACCCATACCATGCAGCGCACCGACAACCTGAGGATGCTCGCCAAATTTTGCATAGCCTATCGCAAGCAAGATAATCAGCATAGTCGGAAACATGAACATGCCCCCTATTGCAGCCAGCGCCCCTCTTAATCCGTAATAGCGCGCACCAACCATAATGCTCAGATTCAATGCAGCGGGTCCAGGCATCGTCCGCGCAACCGCCCACTCGCCGAGAAACTCCTCCCTAGTGAGCCAGCCTTTTTTTTCAACCAGCTCACGTTCCATATAAGCGAGCACGCCGCCGAAGCCTTGCGTAGCAAGCCGACTAAATGAAAAGAACAAATCACTCAGGGATTCAGGCTGAGATTTTGACTGGGTTGTCATCGGGTTTTCAGAGATTGATTCATACGAGATTCAGGATGCTATTGAGTATATAGAGCGGCGCCCTAAGAACAAGTAATTACACTGCAAATACATGATGAATTATTAAGCATTTCAATATATTATCGAGCGAAACAGAAATCAGATAAAAACATGACCATTCGAGACAAAACCCCCTCCCCCTCCGGTGCAACTTTTTTGGCTATGCACGAGATCGTCCAAAAGGCACGCCAGAAACTCAATCATGATGCATGGGATTACATCGTCGGGGGCACTGAAACTGAAACAACGCTCAGGCGCAATCGCGCCTCCATTGATGCACTGGCTTTCCGTCCTCGCGTACTCAGGGATGTCAGTCAAATAGACCTGAGCACTCCCTTTTTAGGTCGCACCCTTCGCTTGCCTGTCATGCTTGCACCCGTGGGCAGCCTGGAGCTCTTTTGCGAGCACGCTGCGGCCGATGCGGCACGCGCGGCTGGGGAGTTCGGTGTGGCGCAGATGCTGAGCTCCATTTGTGCGCCTGGTCTAGAGGCCGTTGCACACGCGGCACCCGATACGCAACGTCTATTTCAGCTATATGTCCATGGCGATCCAGGCTGGGTGGATGATGTAGCGGCCCGTGCTGTGGCAGAAGGCTACAGCGCATTTTGTTTAACCGTGGATAGCGCACTCTATAGTCGTCGCGAACGCGATCTGGCAAAGCGCAATATTCGTCGCAGTGTTGTTCCAGGTCGCGAACATCAGGCAACACTCACATGGAAAGACGTCGATCGCCTCAAATCCAACCTGTCGATCCCCCTCATCCTTAAAGGCATCATGACTGCCGAGGATGCCGAGCTCGCAGTCGAACACGGCGTGGACATGATTTATGTCTCCAACCACGGTGGTCGCCAACTGGACCACGGCTTAGGCGCAATGGATGTGTTGCCAGAGATCGTCAAAGTGGTGAATGGTCGCGCCCAAATCGCCATCGATGGAGGCTTTAACCGCGGCACAGATATCGTCAAAGCGATCGCTTTGGGCGCAGATCTGGTGGGTCTTGGACGTATGCAATGCTATGCCCTGGCAGCAGATGGCATTGCGGGTGTCGTACGTATGCTCGAGTTACTAGAGGTCGAAATTCGAATCTGCATGGGATTGCTCGGGGTGAATTCTTTTGCAGAACTCAATCCACGTTATCTGCAAAGCGCGCCTGCACTTGGGAATTCCGAGGTGTTAAGTGCCTTTCCTTTGCTTTCTTTGGAAGATAAATCATTTTATTGATGTGGACGATGCTGACTGCAAGTCTCAGCGGCTGCGTGGATCAAGCGCATCTCTGAGACCATCGCCTAGCAAGTTAAAGGCGAGCACCAGAATAAAGATAGCAAGTCCAGGCCAGACTGCCATCCAGGGCGCGTCTTCCATAAAATTTTTGGCTGTGTTGAGCATGCTGCCCCAGCTAGGATCTGGTGGCTGCTGGCCAAGTCCGAGGAATGACAGGCTCGCCTCTGCAATCACAGCCGAGGCGATCGCAAGCGTAGATTGCACGATCAACGGTGGCGTGATGTTTGGCAGCAAATGCGAAATCGCAATACGCATTGGAGAGCAACCGATTGCGCGTGCCGCTTCGATATAGTCCTCTACTTTTACGTTTAGCACCTGCGCGCGCGTAAGTCGCACAAAAATCGGTGCGGCTGAAACACCAATGGCAATCATGGCATTGGTCAGATTAGGCCCAAGAAAAGCTGCCAAAGCGATCGCCAAAATTAAAAATGGACATGCGAGTACTGCATCAGTCATTCTAGAAATCACCGCATCGACTATCCCGCCAAAATATCCAGCGATCATTCCGATCACAATACCGAGCACAAGCGAGATGGCAACAGAAACGATGCCTGCGAGAAGCGAGGCGCGTGCGCCCCAAATAACGCGCGACAACACATCTCGGCCTAATTCATCTGTGCCAAACCAATGCTCCAGACTCGGGGGTTTGCGAATCGCGCCCCAGCTTGTTGCCAAAGGATCGTCCGGAGATACCCAAGGTGCGAATATGGCTAACAAGATAAAAAATACTATGGTGCACAGTCCAGCGAGAGCCATGCGATTGCGGGCGAGTTTTTTCCATGCGCGCATCCATGGGCCAAGCTCCAGTCGTGGAGCTGCCTGAGCAGCAAGCGTAGTAGCGGTAGACGTTGTCATGGGTTTTGCAATACTCATGCGTGGCGCAGCCGTGGATTAAAAACAAAATAAGCGATATCGGCCATCAGATTCAACAGGATATAGGCTGTTGCCGTCACCAGGACGACACCCTGCACGACTGCGTAATCACGATTAAACACGGCATCAATGATGAGTTTGCCAAACCCGGGGATGGTGAAAACTTGCTCGGTCAGCACCGCACCAGATAAAAGCGTACCCAGCTCCAAGGCGCCGAGCGTAATCACAGGGGTGAGCGCATTACGCAAAGCGTGCTTTAAAACCACCACACGCTCGCTCAAACCTTTTGCGCGCGCTGTCCGTACATAATCCGCACTCAACACCTGCATCATTGAGCTGCGCGTATGTCGCATGAGTACCGCAGAGATGCCAGTACCGAGCACAAAGGCCGGCATCACCATCGCAACGAGGTTTTCTCTGAGGTTTTCAAAGGGACTGACGTAGCCCGAGGCAGGAAACCATCCGAGCTCAACGGAGAAAAATAAAATCATCAGAATACCGAGCCAAAAATGCGGCACAGATAGTCCCGACAAGGCAAAGGCATTCGCACCGTAATCCCACGCGGTACCTGGTCGAACAGCTGAAATAATGCCAGCAGGAATACTAATGAGCAGACCAATCAGCATCGACAAGAATGCCAATTCTGCAGTGACGGGGAGTTTTTGCAAAATCAATTCAAGCACAGGTTGCTGGGTTCGCACAGACTCACCCAGATCACCATGCATAACGCCATCGACCCAATACCAATAGCGCACGGGTAAAGATTGATCCAGATGCAGTTTTTCGCGCAGATGCGCAATCAACTCAGGGCTTTGGTCTTCCCCCGCCAATATTTGCGCGGGATCTCCCGGGAGTAATTGCTGCAGACCGAAGATGAGCATCGAGACGAACACCAAGGTCGGCAGCAATGAGACCAAGCGGCGAATGAAAAATGCAAACATCTTGTCGGCCTGTCAGTAAGTGGGGCTGTATATCAAAAACGATCAGTTGAATTTCAAACCACTCAAACGCAGCAAGCCGTCCGGGATTTCTTTCACGCCACTGAGCTTATTGGCATAGGCCCACAACCAGTCACGATGAAACAAATAAATGATGGGGCGTTCTTTATTGAGCTCAGCTGCGATTTGCTCATAGGTTTTGATACGATCCGCAGGGATCAGACTTGAGCGAGACTCGTTCAAGAGCACATCGGTCTCTGGCTTGCAGTAGCCGGTGTAGTTCAAAGGCTGCTTACACCCTGCAAAACTATAGATATTGCCATCCGGGTCTGCGCGGCCACTCCAGTTCAACACATAGGCATCAAAGTCACCTTTATCCGCCATATTCAGTGAGGTCGCAAACTCTGTCGACTGGATTTTCACATCAAAACCAGCCTCTTTAGCCATCGCCTGAACAACCTGAGCGACTTTTTGTGAATCTGATGTTGTCGGTGTCATCAAGGTAAAGCTTGGATTGGTTACACCAGCCTCTTTCAGCAAGGCTTTTGCACGTGCCACATCACGCTTGGGGATAGGAACATTTTTGGCGTAATAAGTATTGTTGGGTGGTACCCATTGGTTACCAACACTTGCTTGTCCGTCTTGAGCCACCTGAACGATGCCCTGACGATCAAGTGAAAGCTCGAAAGCTTCACGCACACGCGCATCTTTGCCCAGTGGGTTTTGTTTGGCACGATCACTTTTATCAATATTGATTGTGATGCCTTGATAACCAATCTCGGTGATTTTGCTGCTCTTGAGTTTTGGATCTTTTTTAATCGAGGCAAAGTCGTTCGAACCTGCGCGCTCAATGAAGTCCAACTGACCTGCGCGCAAATTAGCGAGGCGCACAGTTGCATCCGGGATTGGGGTATAAATCACGCGATCAAAATGAATCGCATCTTTATTCCAGTAGTTTGGAAATTTTTCAAAGACGATACGATCTTGCGCAACACGCTCGACAAACTTAAACGGACCTGAACAAACAGGAGCCGCAGAAAACTTATCTCCGAGTGCCTCGGCAGCCTTAGGCGACACCATCATGCCGGCGCGATCAGCCAACGCTGCGAGAAGCGGCGCAAAAGGAGCATTTAAATTTAAACGGACTGTTAAGGGATCAATCACGTCAACGGAGGTAACGGGCTTTAATTCACCCGAACGATTTGAGCCTTTCAGATTCTTGTGGCGCTCAATGTTGTATTTAACAGCAGCAGCATCGAATTTTTCACCATCGTGAAAAGTTACGCCATCACGTAGCTTAAAGGTAATGGATTTGCTATCAGGCGCCCATTCGTAACTCGTTGCGAGCTGAGGAACGATATTGAGTTTTTCATCAATATCAACCAGCTTGTCGCACAAGGCTGAAAAAACGATACGACCCACAAAGGTGCGGGCTTGTGTCGGATCAAGCAGATCAGGATCTTCGGCCAGACCAACGCGCAATACTTGCGCGGAGCAGACCAAAGGGGCGAGGGCCAATAACGCAACGCTCAATACATTTCGGATACCAGGTTTCATGAGTTAAAACTCCAGTTAAAGAATAGGTGGTGTTGTCTGGGAGGACTGGCTCATACTAGTCCCTGTGAATGCGGATTGCAGCCGTTGCAGACGGCGCTGAACAAGTATTTGTTCAGCGGTTATGACAAGGTTATTTCCTGCTAAGGCAACGGGTTGAGTCAAAGGAAAATGACAGGCTACAGCATGAACATCATCGCCTGCCAGTACAGGGGTGACTTCACTACATTTAGCTTGTGCGTAAGGGCAACGGGTATGAAAGTGACAACCAGCGGGAGGATTCAACGGACTCGGCACATCACCGCTGAGCAATTGTTTTTCGCGTTTAAGTTCCGGATTTGGAACGGGGATAGCGTCCATCAGCGCACGCGTGTAAGGATGGCGCGAAGCGTTGAACAACACCTCCTTGTCCCCGATCTCCACAATGCGCCCGAGATACATCACCGCAACACGCGTCGCGATATGCTTGATGACGGCAAGATCATGCGCAATAAATAAATACGACAGGCCGAGCTTATGCTGCAAGTCCTGCAACAGATTGACGACTTGCGCTTGAACCGAAACATCCAGCGCAGACACCGCCTCATCGCAGACGATTAAACGCGGCTCGACTGCGAGCGCGCGCGCGATACCCACGCGCTGACGCTGACCACCCGAAAACTCGTGCGGGTAGCGACTGACACTTTCAGGTCGTAAGCCGACTGTTGCTAACAACTCCGCCACACGCGCAGACTCGTGGCCCACATGCAACTTATGCACCAGCAAAGGCTCCAACAACGCTTGACCAACTGTCATGCGTGGATTCAGCGAAGAATACGGATCCTGGAAAATTAGCTGCATCGCGCGGCGCTGCTCCCTAAGCGCAGCAGGACTGAGCGCACGCAAATCCCGGCCATCCATCATCAGGCTGCCATCTGTGGGTTCGATCAATCTCAACAACATACGACCCAGTGTTGACTTGCCGCAACCTGACTCGCCAACCACGCCAAGGATTTCGCCCTGACGTAGTGTGAGATCAACTCCATCTACTGCGCGCACGTTGCCCGATACACGGTTGAGCAGACCTTTACGTACGGGGAAATGTTTTGTCAGACCACGCGCCTCATACAGCACGGGATGATCAACGTGTGTTTGCGATTCGCTCATGCCGCCACCTCATGCAATGCGCAAGCAGGTAGCCGATCCGGATCCAGTGGCGCTTTAAAGCATGCGGACTGATGCAATGCCCCAACTCCGATCAACGCGGGTAACTCCGCCAAACACTGCGCATCGGCAAAGGGGCAGCGTTGTGCAAAACTGCAACCCGCGACCGGCTGAGCTGGATTTGGCACTTGACCTTCAATCGAAATGAGGCGTTTTTTGATGACGTCCATGCGTGGAATCGCAC
Source organism: uncultured beta proteobacterium (assembly GCA_903847325.1). Taxonomy (GTDB): domain Bacteria; phylum Pseudomonadota; class Gammaproteobacteria; order Burkholderiales; family Burkholderiaceae_B; genus Zwartia. The sequence goes on from CAINDJ010000058.1 coordinate 14,970, forward strand.
CTAGCAATCCCACTGTATAGGGATGTTGAGGCGTACTGAATATTGCATTGACCGGACCACGCTCAACAATACGACCTGCATACATAACCACCACATCATCGGCGATCTCGGCCACGACACCCAGATCATGCGTAATCAGCACAATCGCAGTACCTGTTTCTTGCTGAAGCGTGCGCATCAACTCCAGTATCTGAGCCTGTATGGTTGCATCCAGCGCCGTGGTGGGCTCGTCTGCAATCAAGAGCTTGGGTTCGCACGCCATGCCCATCGCGATCATCACGCGCTGACGCATACCACCGCTTAACTTATGTGGGTACTCATCCATACGCTGCTCGGGCGATGGAATACGTACTTTCTTAAGCATTTCAATCGCGATTTCACGGGCCTGCACCCGATTAATTTTGCGATGCCTGAGCAGTCCCTCCATAATTTGCTCGCCGACGGTAAACGAAGGGTTGAGCGACGTCATAGGTTCCTGAAAAATCATCGCCATGCCATTGCCGCGCAAATCCTGCAACAGCTTCTCCTGCGCGCCGACAAGTTCACGTCCATCAAACTTAATTGATCCACGTGCGATACGACCGTGAGGTTTTGGCAACAATCCCATAATAGAGAGCGAAGTCACGCTTTTGCCGCAACCCGACTCGCCGACGATCGCGAGCGTTCGCCCAGCCTGAACATCAAAGCTGATGCCATTGACCACGACTATATCGCCGTTGTCACTGGAGAAAACAGTATTCAGATCTCTGACTTCGAGTAATGCTGTCATTTTTGTGCGTGATGAGCGTGAAACTGTTCGATCGCGGCTTCGATCTGCGCGCGCTCGGTGATACCGGAAGGCCTTCCTCTGCCAGGCAAGCATGTCAGAAAAGGCTGAAACCGCTCCAGGCTGACGTCATACAGCCTACGCAATTCGACCAGAGGATCCTGATGGTCATCCACCCGCAAATCAAGCTGCAAATAATCCTCTGCATCATGAATTTTTAAAGCGGCTGATTGCTTGCCACGCTTATCACCGCCCGCCGCTTGCCCAGCCTCCATAGCCGCCAGCAACCGTTCAGCCATTGGACGTCCGCTCAACGACAAATAGGTATCCGCGGTTGCCTGAATGACCTCGGGGCCGGCCAGCATATTGCCAGCCACGCTCAAACCTTCGAAGCTTAAATGCCCACACCAATCGATACACGCAGAGCCTGTGTGTGCGGCAGACGCACCACTATGAGGCAAGATATGCACTTGACGTTGCTCTCTGCCTTCGTCACCGGCAATTAAGGTTGCAATTGTGCTGTTGGCATCACGCCCTTGCTCCAGCAAATCCAGGCCGGCTGGACCGTAAAGTGGATTCATCAGAGCTTGAGTAGACATCGCACCCACACCCCTGCGCGAGTGCACACATAACGAGCCCACAGCAAAAAATCGGCTGGCGATCGCCATACCGAAATGCCCTTGCTCATCACGCGCGAGTATTGACCACGTCATTCTTTATTCCTTTTTTCATCTTATCTCACTCAATACGAAAACTAAGCACGACAAGACCTGAGCCATCAAGCAAAATCCATGCCAATCTAGTTGTTTAATTTCACTCCACGCATGCCTGCGCGCTTGACCGCGTCAGCAACCAAACCGTCAGCAAGTATCTCTTTGGAGAATTGTGCAATGACAGGCAGCCCCATTGCGCGTCCTTTGGGTATACCGATTGCAATGCGCTCCAAGCCCCACGCACCATCCAACACCTTTGTATCAGGAATTTTGTCTGCCAATTCAAACAAAATTCCTTTGTTGGTCGCGAACGCATCGATCTCACCAGACAACAGCATTTGTTCAGTTTCTTTCAGACTTTTGGTTGGAATCAGCGTCGCATTCTTAAGAATGGTTGGCAACACCGCTTGCGAAGTACTACCGCCTGACACACCGATTTTCATATAAGGATGATCGATTTCAGAAATGCTGCGAATGTCACATTTCGGGCCAACCAGGTATGACTGTTCGGAAAATATCGTTGGCTCTACAAAATCAAGAAACTCTGCCCTGACAGGCGTTGCATTTACAAATACAAAATCTATTTTTCCTTCTTTAGCTGCAGCAAGCACATCGCCATTTTTAGGAAAAATAATGGGCTCAAATGGGACGTTTAAATATTTAGCCAACGCACGCCCAATTTCAAAACCCATGCCCTTGTTTCCATCCGGGCCGTCGGATTGAATCAACGAGTCAGGACTACCTGGATAAAGGCCTACTCTTAACTTACCTGTGGGTGCGAGCGTTGCAGTCGCCTGAGCAATCTGGACTGAGGTGAGTTTTTCTGCCGAAAAAGCATTGTCTGCACGTCCTAAAACGAAAACATGCAATGCGATAATTAAAAATATCTTTGCAACGCGACTTAAGTACGACATCATCCTTGTCTCCTTCGGATATTCACGTGCTTTGTTTGAATAGTTTTTACAGCAAGCACGTTGAATTGGATATTATTGCCGATGATACGCCAACATAACAGTGGAGCGGTGCCCTCTCATGCAACTACAAAATTTCATTAATACCATTGGTGATATCGGAGATCTCGCAGGGGTCTTGATCATCGCAATTGGTTTTGCCTGGGGTGCGGTGCAGTTTCTCAAGGCGACACTCAAGGGCGATGCAGATACTGGCTATGCCGGATTCAGAATGCAATTGGTACGCGCTTTGCTACTGGGTCTTGAGGTCCTTGTGGCGTCAGACATTATCCGTACGGTTGCGATCAGCCCCTCAATGGATAGCGTGGCAATCCTGGCCGCAATCGTTTTGATCCGGACTTTTTTAAGCTGGTCACTGATTCTGGAGAGCGAAGGCCGCTGGCCCTGGCAATCGGTCAGCAAAAACGCATCAACGACCACCAGTACACGAATTTAATGGTTAAATTTTTCCATCATTTTTACCAGCGCATAAACGGACTGGTTTGCAGGGGTGGGGATACCATACGCTCGCCCCTTGCTCGCGACCAGTCCATTCAAAAAATCAATCTCTGTTGACTTTTTTCGTGCAATATCCTGTGCGGTTGAGGAGCGTTGCGCCACCATGGTGTTAGCGATCATGTCATTGGCTTGCTTAGCCTCTGCTTTTGTAATGTTGATTTGCTCATGATGCGCAATCGCCAATACTTCATCCGCAAGTGCGTCGATCAATTCTTTAACCGAATCAACCGACACCATCTTTCCGTATTCGATCTGACCGATTGCAGAGATGGCGTTGTAGCTGCAATTGACTAAAAACTTGAACCATAAGTCACGACGCACGTCTTGAGATACAGGACAAGGAATACCGGCATTCGCGAGCAGCGCCGCAATCTCGCCAAGCACCTGCATCTGGGCTGCGTTGCTCTCTGGTTCAGTAGACTCCCAAGGCCCAATGACTAACTCACCGCGACCGTTATGCTTGAGCCGCCCGGGACCTGCCATCATCGTTGCAACGTATACAACCGCAGGAAAAACGGGATTGTCCACGACGCTACGAATGCGTTCGCAATTATCTACGCCGTTTTGCAAACTTAAGATGATGGCTTCGGATTTTAAATAGGGGCGGATCAATTCGATCGTTGCCAGCGTATCAGGCGATTTAACGCAGAACAAAATTAAATCGGCACCCTTGATCGCATCAAGTTCGGTGCTCGCGTGTACCGCAACGAATTCCTGAAAAGTCATGCAATCCATATGCAAGCCATGATCACGAATGGCGTTGACATGCTCTGGGCGCGCGATCAGCGTCACATCGTGTCCCGCGCGGCTCAGCATTCCACCGAAATAGCAGCCGACAGCACCTGCACCCATAACAACAATTTTTTGCTCGTTATTTTGCACGATCGTTTCACGCATGATGGATGATTTCAAGCCGGGGAGAATTGTTATAGCTCGGTGAGATAGCGCTTCATTGTTTCTTCTTGGGTCTCGGAATTAATACCCGTCTGCGCCCCAATCATGTCATTCATCGTTGGCATGATACGACGCTCGATCTGGCTCGACGCATCCCAGAGTTTGGAGCGCATGAATGCCTTGGCACAGTGCAGATAGGCTTGCTGTACATCCACTTTGATAACAAGTTTTGGAGGCTTGAGCTCAGAGGCGCAACGCTCTATATACTGCGCATCAGTATGCAGGCTGGCTATACCATTCACACGCAAGGTCTCATCCATACCCGGGATGAGAAACAACATACCCACCTCTTTTGCACTCAAAATATTTTCCAGCGTATCCAATCGATTATTGCCAGCAGAGTCTGGGATCAGAATGGTATTGTCATCCAGCACTTTTACAAAACCAGGCAGACCACCACGCGGCGAGGCATCAAGCCTGCCTGCGTGATCGCCACTGCCAATCACGATGAACGGCGACAGTGCAATAAACTGACGACAATGCACATCGAGCGATATCATCTCCTTTTTTATGGCGCGCTCTTTTGCAGCGCCATAGAGCGCTCGTAACTGATCGACCGATTCGATGTGCATACGTTTTAATCCAGCGTCACGACGATTTTTCCAAAATGCTGATTTGCACGCATACGTGCAAACGCATCAGCAATCTGATCAAATTTAAAAGAACTATCAATCGGCAAAGCGATCCTGCCTGCTTTGAGATACCCACCTAAATCTTGCATTGCGCGCAAGGCAATCTCACGGATCTCGTCAATACTACGGGTGCGGAAAGTCACCCCGGTAAACTTGATCCGCTTGAGCGCATGCAAATCAAAATCGAATTCCGCAAAGCGACCTGCAAGTCGACCAACGTTAACAATACGTCCAAGGATTTTGCAGGCCTCCATATTGGGATTGCCAAAGGGACCGGACAACTGATCAATAATCAGATCAACCCCTTTTCCACCATTAGCCTGCGTAGCAAGCGCGGGCCAGTTGGGATCGCTGTTATCGAGCGCGACATCCGCGCCAAAGTTTTTTAACTGCTCGCGACGCGCCGCGTTAGAAGACGTGCCAATCACCATTTTGGCGCCCATAGCGCGCGCGATTTGCATCGCCATCAAGCCCACGCCCGATGAGGCGCCCTGGATGAGAACAGTTTCTCCTGGTTTGAGCTCACCGACTGTCACCAGCGCATTGTGCATCGTTTGCACTGCAATAGGCAGCGTGACGGCTTGCTCATAGGTCATCGTATCGCTTGGCAGTGGTATGGTTCTGCCCCAATCCGATACCGCATACTCCGCGTAGCCGCCCGAACCAGAGCACATGACGCGATCACCAACCTTAACGCCGTGCGCCTTAGCGCCGACCTCGATCACTTCACCTGCCCACTCCATACCAGGAATCGTACCTGCGCCACCCTGAGCGCCGTGCTTGCCACCTGCAATCACGCCAAGGTCAGCGCGGTTCAGACCACAGGCTTTGACACGAACCAGCACCTGCTCGTCATTTGGAACTGGACGTGGCGTCTCTTGAATCGAAAAACCTTCTGCGGTGAGTACAACTGCTTTCATGATGTGAGTTTCCTGTAATTATGTATGTTGGCCGCGGATATTAAGCACGGGTATTGACGGCACGTATTGATCCCGATTACTTATCGGGTCGCGGAGGTCAGGCCGCCGTCAACAACAATAGTTTGACCGGTGATATAACGGCTTTCATCGCTGGCAAGAAACACAACCGTATTGGCGACATCCCACGCATCCCCCATAAATCCCGCGGGTACCTGATTGTGTCGGTGCGCAACGAACCCGTCAAAATCACCTTGCGCATATTTATCTGCCAGACGCTTGACCAGTGGGGTGAAAACCAGACCTGGTGCCACGCAATTCAGACGCACGCCACGTGCGGCATAGATCACAGCGGTTGTTTTAGTCAGCTGCTGCAGTGCTGCTTTGCCTGCTGCATAGCCCACCTGCGGTTTACCGACATAGCTGATGCCAGCCACGGACGAAATGCTGACAATAGCTCCACTACCCTGCTTTTCCATAATAGGTAAGACAGCCTTGCAGCATAGGAATGCAGATTTGACGTTAACGTCCATCTGCTCATCCCAGGTTTCCTCGCTCATCTCAACAGGACCACCAGGCTCTGAACGTCCGACGTTATTGATCAGGATATCGATACGGCCATACTGCGCAATACAGGCATCGACCATCTCTTTGACACCAGTGGCCGCGGTGACATTGGCAGCCATCACATGCGCCTCGCCACCCTCTTGCGTGATGATGCGCTGGGTTTCTTTAGCTGCGTCAAGATTTAAATCTGCACCAAAAATTTTTGCACCTTGTCTGGCTAACAACACGGATATTGCTTTGCCATTACCCCAGCCTTCGCCATGTGTGCCACAGCCCGTTACTAACGCTACTTTGCCATCTAGTCTTAACATTTTTACATCCTGATAATTGATTTGATTCTGAAATTTATTTTTGCTCTATTCCTGCTTGCTTGATTAGCCGACCCCACGTGTCGTAATTTTTGACAATCAGATCATTGAATACCGCTGGGCTTGGACTCATGACAACCTGTGTGCCGAGTGCCTCAAGTCGCTGTGCGATTTCAGGATCTTTCAGTGCCCGATTCACCTCATCATGCAACCTCTGGATAATCGCAGCTGGCGTTCCCTGTGGCGCAACAAAACCCAACCAGGCACCCATGTTGTAGTCTGGCACGCCCTGCTCTTGCAAGGTGGGGATTGAGGGATCCAGATTGGCACGATCACTGGTGCTCACTGCGATACCATTGAGCCGTCCTGATTTGACATGCGGCAAGGTCGTCACCAGCGTATCGATCGTCATATCGACATTGCCGCCAATCACATCAGCCTGTGACTGACTGCTCCCCGTATAGGGCACATGCACCATTTTCATACCCGTCTTATCCAGCAACATCTCCATCAATAAATGACTAGTGGTGCCCAGACCGATCGAGGCATAGGTGAGTTTGTCCGGATTGGCACGTGCGTACTCAAGCAGCTTTGGAAAGCTATCAAGCCCTTTTGTTTTATTGGTCACCAATAAAAACGGCAGCCAGGATGTCTGACCAATGGGTGCGAAATCTTTCAGTGCATCGTAATTGATATTTTTTAGCAGATGCGGATTAATGCCGAGTGGTCCGGAGGCCGAAAGCGCGATGGTGTAGCCATCAGGTTTCATACGGGCCAGCTCGCCTAAGGCGAGACTGCCTCCCACGCCAGGTCGATTTTTTACAATCACAGGCTGACCGAGCTCTTTGCTTAACCGCTCGCCGATAATACGTGCGACAGAGTCAGTCGATGTCCCGGGAGGGAATCCAACTAAAACTGATATCGGCTTGTCGGGATAGTCTGCCGCCTGCGTTGTAACACTCATTACGCTGGCACTCATTAGCGTAGTGATAGCGAGTGATTTTATAAAACGGCGAACTGTTCGGGCTGCGCCCGCACATTGAATAGATTTCATGGTCTGTTCCCTTTCGTACAGATGTCTACACACAGATAATTCTTGTCTTGAACGACAGGTTTATCCCTGTCGTATTTTTATTTACCGGACATCAAACGAGCAAATACTCGCTGGACCTGCGGACTTGCAGAATAAAAAACATTTACGCCTGGGCCTGCACGCACAATCAGGCGCGGAGCGATCAACCAGCTTAGATAAGGCACGTATATAAATTTTGCTTGCGTAATGTCTGCTAGCAATACGCGCCTTTTCCATACCCACGTTTGCTCAATGGCCTCACCATCAATCGACGTGCGACTTTTCAAAATCCAGACATAGGCGACGATGGTGATCAGCAAAGCACCACCAAAAAGCAAAGCGGCACCCATTGAAAACTCTTTCCAGATAATTTGCTGTTCGGCGCCTGCCCCCCAGTAAAGCATCGCTAGCATCAGCAGCGTCGCCAAACTTTTTACTAGCATTGGGAATGCGGGTCCCTCAACACGGCTCTCGACAAAGGAATCTGTATCGACAGGCATATTGATTATTTGGCCTCTTTCATCAAACCGCGCATCAAGTCATTGGTCGTCTGATCGTCTTGTCCTTCGGATTGCTCCAAATCATTCTCAGGCAACTCGATTTTGATGGTATTCACATCCACAACGATCGGTTTATCCAGGAACACTGTGACAGTTTGTGGAATGAAAATCACAATCAGCACTAACGACAACTGCAGAATTACCCAAGGGATGGAACCAAGGTAAATGTCTCGCGACAGAACTTTGGCTGGTAACGAACCGGTTTTAAACAAGGTGTCGGCAGAACTGCGTAAATAAAATAATGCAAAACCAAACGGAGGATGCATAAAGCTCGTCTGCATGTTGACGCACAACAGCACGCCAAACCAGATCATATCGATGCCAAGCTTGCTTGCGACCGGAGCCAGCATGGGCAGGATAATGAACGCGATTTCGAAGAAATCCAGAAAGAACGCCAGAAAGAAAACAAAAATGTTCACAACGATCAGAAAACCGATCTGTCCACCGGGCAAGCTTGAAAGCATGTGCTCAATCCAGATTGCGCCATCGACGCCCTGGAATACGAGGGAAAATGTCCTGGACCCGATCAAGATAAACACCACCATGGCGGTGATGCGCATGGTGTTGGTCATGCCATCACGCACGATCGTCCAATTAAGTCGCTTATGGACAAAAGCGAGAATCAACGCGCCCATAGCACCCATCGCACCCGCTTCAGTGGGCGTGGCGATAGCGGTCGACATGCCGGGCAAACCACCCATGCTTCCGAGGACTGCAAAAATCAGGATGGCCGAGGGGATAATGCCGCGTAAGCATTTTTTCCAGAGTGCCCAGCCATTTAATGTGCGTGCATCTCTTGGTAATCCAGGTACGTGCAAGGGTCGTAACTTTGACAGTGCAAAGGTATAACCCAGGAAAATTAAAACCTGCAGGATCGAGGGCCCCCACGCGCCTTTATACATATCGCCAACTGAACGGCCCAGCTGGTCCGCCATTACAACCAAAACAAGTGAAGGCGGCACAAGCTGCGTGATCGTACCGGATGCCGCCAGCACGCCTGTTGCATAGCGCATGTTGTAGCCATAACGCATCATGACAGGCAGGGAAATCATCGCCATCGCGATCACCTGGCCCGCTACCGTACCGGTAATGGCGCCAAGGATAAAGCCAACCAGGATCACGGAGTAACCCAGACCACCTTTGATCGGACCAAACAGCTGACCCATTGAGTCAAGCATGTCCTCAGCCAAACCGCACTTTTCGAGAATGGCACCCATCAGGGTAAAAAATGGGATGGCGAGCAACAAATCGTTGGACAGGATGCTGAAAATATTCAGCGGCAGGTTGTACATAAAGCTGAGGGGGAACCAGTCCATCTGGATCGCGATAAATCCACTGAGCAAACCAAGGGCTGCGAGTGAAAACGCAACAGGAAACCCAATCAGCATGATGACGATCAGCCCCACGAACATCAGGGGGGCAAAGTTTTGCATGCTCATTGCAATGGCCTCTCGTAAGTCAGGTCCATCTGATAGTGGTGGGTTAACCAACCCACGCGCTTGATGATTTCAGAGATGCCTTGCAGGACCATCAGCCCAAAACCAAAAGGCAGCAGCATCATGGCAGGCCAACGGATCAGACCGCCAGAGTTACCTGACATTTCCTGAGAAACGAACATACTGATAAATAAAGGCCAC
>CAINDJ010000059.1 GCA_903847325.1 uncultured beta proteobacterium
AACAATAACAACAAGAGCCATTCTTGTTACTTGGAAAGCCGTAACCAATGGAACGCCGAGTTGTAAGACCTTAGCAGTAATAGCCATCTCAGCAATACCGCCGGGGGCTAGCCCTAATAATAAAGTTGCTAGTGGAATAGAGGTAGTTTGATCAAGAAAAAGGGCGAAACAAAAAGCTAAAAAAATAGAACTCACAGAACAAAAAACGACGCTGATTAAAAATCTTGGAGCAACGCGAAAAAAACCAGGTCGGAACTTGTCACCCAAGGACCAGCCTATCAATAACTGGCCAGTTTTAGATACAAAATCGGGTAGGGCAGATAACTCTATCCCAGACATTGTCAATCCCATTGCAACAAACATGGGCCCAAGCACCCATCCGTTCGGCATCTTGAAAAAACCAGCAATCAACGCACTCGATGCAGTGAGTGCAGCAAGGATAGCTAGTCCTCCAAGGTTGACGACCTTAGGTCCAGGCAATGAAGCATCTGTACCAACTACACCCCATATCTGCAGGGCAATTGGGATGACAACTACAACGGTGAGTATTCTCAAACTGTGCGCGCTAGCGACTAGTTCTGCACGACCACCATATCTCTCTGATAAAGCAGTCATTTCACTTGCACCACCAATTGCCGACGAAAACCAAGCTGTCTTTAAGTCAACGTCACCTAATTTCCTGAAAACGAGTGTTCCGTAGAGGCCAAGACAAATAGCAAATATCATTCCGGCAAGAATAGGCCATATATTTTGTGAGATAACACCAACAACGTGAGGTGTGAAATAAAGACCAAGAGAAATACCAATACCCCATTGTCCTAGATATCTTAGCTTTGCAGAGCTCACAACAGGGGCTGAGGCCATCCTGCTTATAGCGATGAATACGAGAGGACCAAGCATCCAGGGCAACGGCGTACGTAGCCATATTGCAACGATCGCACCTATCAAAGCGATCACGCCACCCGTCAATAATTTCATCAGTTTATTCAAGCTACACAACCAGCAAAAAATGCGTATTATCAAGCGATAACACAACAAATAAATAATCAAAATATGCGAATCACTTCAAAACTACCAGAAGTCGGGCTGACTATATTCACAACAATGAGCAAGTTGGCCGCTGAATATAAAGCTATTAATCTTGGTCAAGGTTTCCCGGACTTTAATACCGATCCAAAACTTCAAGCACTTGTTACGCAGGCAATGGCTGAAGGATTTAATCAATATCCATACATGCCAGGTATAGCAGAGTTAAGAAGTGTGATCGGTACAAAGGTTGAAACTTTATACGGCCACCGCTACAACATTGATACAGAGATAACAGTAACAAGCGGAGCTACGGAAGCTATTATGGCAATCGTATTGGCAAGTGTTGGGGCAGGTGACGAGGTTATTGTCCTTGAACCTTGCTATGACTGTTATCTACCTGCAATTAAGTTATCTGGAGCTAAAGCTGTTTGTATACCTATGCAAGCACCAACGCAAGAGATACAAACATTCAAGGTAGATTGGGATCTTGTTCAATCAAAAGTTACATCTAAAACAAGAATGATCATTATTAATTTTCCTCATAATCCGACTGGTGCGGTCATGAGTAAAAATGATCTCGATCAGCTTGAGCGATTGGTTCACAACACAGACATTATGATTTTGTCTGATGAGGTGTATGAACATATTATTTTTGATGGTGTTCCACATCTGAGTGTTGCAACAAGACCAGCTTTAGCTGAGAGGTCTTTCGTTGTTTCATCATTTGGGAAAACGACCCACACAACAGGTTGGAAAATCGGTTATGTCTGTGCACCAGAAGAAATGACTGTTGAGTTAAGAAAAGTACATCAGTTCATGGTTTTTACAGTGCCTTCGCCTTTGCAACATGGTTTGGCTGCTTATACAAAAGATCCATCTACCTATCTCAACTTGCCTGCTTTTTACCAGTCCAAACGTGATCGCTTAGCTTCAGGATTATCAAAAACACGATTTAAAGTTTTACCTGGCCCAGGTACTTTTTTCTTGTTGGCTGACTACAGTGCAATTTCCGATTTATCTGAAGCTGAATTCTCTATTTGGCTGACTAAAGAGCATGGTGTCACCGTTATACCTGTATCTGCGTTTTATGCTGCACCTGAAGCGAAAGAATCAAATCATAAAATTGTGCGTTTTTGCTTTGCTAAAAA
>CAINDJ010000060.1 GCA_903847325.1 uncultured beta proteobacterium
ATATAGGCTACACAAGCTGCGGCGATATTTTGCCGCAGCCTAGTCTGATAGATGAACCAACCACTTCTTGAACTCAAGAGCGTAGGCATTCATTTTGGTGCGCTCAAAGCAGTCGATCAAGCTACGCTGCACCTGGCAGCGGGCGAACGCGTAGCCATTCTTGGGCCTAACGGCGCAGGCAAGACGACGCTGTTTAATGCTATTACCGGCATGACGCCTGCAACCTGCGGGCACGTCCTTCTGGACGGGCGTGACATCACCAAATCATCACCCGAGTCACGAGCGCGGCTTGGTATCGCAAGAACATTCCAGATTACCAATCTGTTTTTTGGTCTTTCCGTTGAAGACAACCTGTTGCTTGCCACGCGAGGACTTGGGCGGACTAAATTCAACATGTGGCGCAGTGACCGTGCCGAGGGTAGCGAACAGAAAATCGTGGACTCCGCACTCGAAAAGTGTCATCTCCAGGAAAAACGAACTTTACTTGTGAAAGAAATTTCCTATGGAGAACAGCGTCAGCTTGAATTAGCCATGTCGCTGACGAGTTCCCCCAGGGTATTACTGCTCGACGAGCCTGCAGCAGGTCTGTCCCCAGCAGAGCGCGTGATCATGGCTGAGGTCATCCGCAGCTTGCCCAAAACGCTATCACTGATTCTGATTGAACACGATATTGAACTTGCGCTCGGACTGGTTGATCGGGTGATCTGTATGTATCAGGGAACCGTGCTGGTGGAAGGTAAGCCAGACGATATTCGCAACAACCCGCAGGTTCAGGAAATATATCTAGGAAAGCCTCGTCATGCTTAAGGTTACAGATATCTGCTCTTCCTACGGCGAGGCAAAAGTTCTTGATCGCATCTCCATGCACGTTGCAGAGGGTGAGATTGTCGCGCTACTTGGCAGAAACGGGATGGGTAAAACGTCACTCGTACGTTCGATCATGGGTTTGGGTTCTCCGCGTGTCACCTCTGGCAGCGTGAAGTTAAACAACGAAGAATTAACCGGCCTACGCTCCTTTGAAATTGCAGACAAAGGCATCGGCTATGTTCCGCAAGGACGTCGTTTGTTCCAGTCACTCACTGTGCTTGAACATTTACAAATGCTTGCCCGCAAAGACCCTGACGCCTGGACAGTGCGTCGCGTGTTTGATGCGTTTCCCAGGCTCGAAGAGCGCAAACATCACCGCGGCAACCAGCTTTCTGGTGGCGAACGCGGAATGCTGGCGATTGGTCGCGCGCTCATGACAGGCCCGCGTATTATTTTGATGGACGAGCCTACCGAAGGCCTCGCACCCGTGGCGGTCGAAAACGTTGAAAATATTCTCGGCACATTGCGTCAAGAGGGTCTCGGCATTTTGCTGGTTGAACAAAATCTCTACAGCGCGATGGCGGTTGCTGATCGCGTCTACATCCTTGAGACCGGTCGGGTTGTATGGGAAGGTCTCCCGGCAACATTAATGGCGGATCAGAGCGTACTCCATCAATATCTGGGCATTCATTAATTATCCCGCTTCCACGCATTCAAGTATTCACAGGACACAGGCAACCGGCATGAGCGACTTCGAAGAATTAGATCTGGTCGGTGCAGCCACTGCAATCGCCAGTAAAAAAATCAGTGCGGCCGAACTGACCGAATGGTCACTCGCACGCATGCACACGCTGGGCAAGCAGTTCAACGCCGTCTTTCGAATCGACCAGGATCAAGCCATGCAGCGTGCGCGCGCGCTCGACGGCATTCAGGCTTCGAGCGGGGTCAGCGGCCCATTGCATGGGGTCCCGCTCGCACACAAGGATCTGATCGAAGTCTCGGGTCTTGAAAACCATGCGGGATCAAAAATCCTGCGTGGTCATATCGCGCAAAAAAATGCCTGGGTCATCGATGAGCTGAATGCTGCGGGACAAGTCAATGTGGGTTCCTTGCATATGTGTGAATTTGCCATGAGCCCAACAGGCTTCAATGGCCACTACGGGCATGGACTCAACCCCTGGAATCCGGACTACACCTGCGGAGGATCTTCGAGCGGCTCTGGCATCGCCGTTGCCGCACGGATTGTATTTGGCTCACTTGGCAGCGATACAGGAGGCTCTATCCGCCATCCATCGGCCATGTGCGGCATTACCGGAATTAAACCAACCGCGCGTCGTGTCAGCATCGAAGGCGTATTCCCCTTATCTAAAACGCTGGACTGTGTAGGTCCTATTGCCCAAACCGCGCGGGACTGCGCACGCCTGCTCACACATATCAGTCGCCCGAACCCCGACGACACATGGTGTACCACCACACCAGCTCAGGATTACGAGAGCGCACTAACCGGAGACCTCAAAGGTCTGAGAGTCGGTGTCCCACAAACCTATTATCGGGAAAACCTTGACGCGCAAGTCGCCCTGGCACTCCAAACGAGTCTTGACGTTCTGAAACAGCGTGGCGCCGTACTCGTCGATGTATCGGTGCCTGACATCGCCCGTTTGAACACCATGGCGGGAATTGTGATGACTGCGCAAGCCGCCGCACTGCACAGGGAGTGGATCGCGTCACGTCCCGACGACTATGCCGATCAGGTACGCGCGCGGATAGAGCCGGGTTTCACACACTCAGCCGTTAATTATGTCGATGCAATGCGCTTTCAAAAAGCATTGACAGACGAATATCTGAATACCTGTTTCAAAGACTGTGATGTGATTCATATCCCTGTCTTTACCGTCCAGACGCCCACTATTGCCTCCACAACAATGGGCGACACACAAAACATTCTGAAATCCATCGCCCATCTGACCTACGCAAACAGGGCTATTAATTACCTGGGATTACCTGCAATCAGTGTACCGGCGGGATTTTCCAGCATTGGCATGCCCTTGGCATTCCAGCTCGTCGGGAGACACTTCGACGAAGCCACCCTATTGAAAATTGCTGATGCCTACCAGCAAGATACCTCATGGCATCGACAGCGCCCCAACATATAACCACTCTCTTATCCGGAAATCTCAGACATGTTTTTCACCTGCACAGCAAGCAATCACGAATTTTGTAGTCATGGCAGCCAGGCCGACCACGCACACGGCCTGGGCGATGCAGTCGAAATCGCCGCACTGTCCGTATCAGGTAAGGCAACCAAAGCTGCGAAAGCACTTAAGACAAAAGCCAGCACAAAATCACCGGTCAAATCAGCGCCGAAGACTGTTAAAAGCCCATCAGGCAAGCGTTTTAATGTAGACATGCATTGCCACTATCAAAATAATGAAGTGGCTGCGATGGCCGCCCCGCTCAACCCGTTTCAAAAAGAGCCTTCGATCATCTACGCAAATCAGATGACGCGCGAGGTCAACATGAAACAGATGAAAGATCGTGCCAATAAACTTTCCGACATCGCCACGCGACTCAAAGACATGGACCGCATGGGCATTGATGTACAGATTGTCTCGCCCTCTCCTTCCCAGTACTACTATTATGCGGATGCTGACTTTGGTCTTGAACTTTCGCGTGCCAGCAATGATCGCATCGCTGAAATCGTAGCCTCAACACCGGACCGCTTTGCGGGGATGTGTACCGTGCCGCTGCAAAATCCAAAAATGGCTGTCAAAGAACTCGAACGCTGCGTCAAAAAACTGGGTATGCGTGGGGTTGAAATTTGCACGAACGTCAATGGCATAGATCTGGCAGATAAGCGTTTAGGTCTGGATAAGTTTTTTGCCAAGGCTGAGGAACTCGGAACAGTTATTTTTATGCATCCAATGGGCTTTACCCATGCCGACCGCATGACAGACCACTACTTCAACAACATCATTGGTAACCCACTGGAATCAACACTCGCCGTCAGCCATCTGATCTTTGGTGGTGTACTGGATCGTTTTCCAAAACTCAAGTTTGTCGTCGCGCACGGTGGTGGTTATCTGGCACACTATCGTGCCCGTATGGACCATGGCTGGAAAGCACGCCCGGATTCAAGCACCATCATTAAAAAGAAACCATCGTCCTATCTTAAAAAATTCTATTTCGACACCATTACCTTTGATACAGGCATGCTGGAGTCTCTCATAGACCTGTATGGTGCGAAACATGTTCTGATGGGCAGTGACTATCCCTATGACATGGCCGACGATACACCGGTCCAGTCGGTTCAAAGCGTTGAAAGTTTGAATGCGGCGGATCGCCAACTGATATTGGGTGGCAACTCGGCACGCTTGTTTAATCTTCGCAAGCGTTGATTGCTCATTTATCTTTATTTTTCAAGGTCGTCGCGTGGCAGATCAGGCTTTAGTGCAATTTACGATTAACGGACAAGCGGTTGAGTGTGCGCTCGATTCGGATACCTTGCTTGTGTATGTGCTGCGAAACGATCTGAAATTAAAAGGCACGCGCTTCGGTTGCGGTACCGGAAATTGCGGCAGCTGTACGGTACTGATCGATGATCAGCCCATACAAAGCTGCGACATCCCCCTATGGTCGTTAGCAGGCAAACATGTCACGACCATAGAGGGGCTTGGGTCGCCGCAAACACCTCATCCTATCCAGTCTGCATTCATCGATGAACAAGCCGCGCAGTGTGGTTACTGCATTAATGGAATGATGATGACGCTGGCAGGATTACTAAAAAAAACAAGTGATCCCACCGACGAAGAGCTGCTTGCGGCACTTGACCGGCATCTATGCCGTTGCGGGACACACATGCGAATCCTGAATGCTGCGCGTCGAGCGATCGCCTCTCTCAAGGGGACACCAGCATGAACCTCAGCCAGACAGGCACCACAACAAATCCGGACATCATTCAAAACCCAACGTTAGCGCAATGGATAAGCATTGACAGCGATGGCAAGATCCTGCTTCGCGCGGGTAAGGTTGAATTAGGGCAAGGAATCAGTATCGTTCAGCTGCAGATCGCCGCGGAGGAACTAGATGTACCTCTGACAGCCATCCGGCTCGTGGCTGGTCATACTGACGTTTCAGTTGATCAAGGTTACACCTCAGGAAGCAATTCGGTACAGATTGGCGGCATGGCATTACGTCAAGTCTGTACGCAAGTCCGTCAATTATTCATCGAAGCTGCGTCCAGAGTATTGAATACCAGCACTGAGGAAATCAGACTCCATAATGGGATTTTCAGCGCATACCCATCAGAGAAAACGCTTCGCTACGCTGACCTTGCACCCCTGGTAGATCTCAGCATGCCTGCGACAGGTTTGGTCGCGCCAAAAAAGCATACGAACCATACTATTTCAGGTCAAAGCATCAAACGCCCCGATTTGAATAAGAAATTATTTGGCGCGGGCTTTATCCATGATTTGGAACTGGACGGGATGATTCATGCACGTATCGTGCGTCCTCCTTCATATACGGCAGCATTACTGAGATTTGATGAGGCCGCGCGTGCATTGATTCAAGCCATGCCAGGTGTGCACACCATATTTGTGTCTGGCCGCTTTATTGGTGTCTGCGCAGTGCGCGAAGAACAAGCGATTGCAGCAGCTAAAGCGATTCGCAGTCAGGCAGTTTGGCAGGAGTCAGAAAGCCTGCCCAATGAGCAGCCAGAACAATCCTGGCTGCGTTCCATGCCTACGCAAGACAGTGTTGTTGCGAGTACCTCGCAACCCGCGCACATTGCAACGCAATGCATCGAAGTCAATTACTCAAAACCGTTTATCGCCCACGCGTCAATCGGCCCCTCTTGTGCGCTCGCACTCTGGTCAGGCGAACATTTGACCGTGTGGACACACGGTCAGGGAAGCTTTCCGATGCGCAAAGAGCTCGCAAATCTATTCGATACGACGACGGATCACATCACAGTGATTCATGCTGATGGCGCAGGCTGCTATGGTCATAATGGCGCGGACGACGCTGCCTTTGACGCGGCAATGCTCGCAAAAGTTGCTGGCGTACCTGTCAGACTGCAATGGTCTCGCGAAGATGAATTCAGCTGGTCACCTCACGGGTCAGCAATGTCGGTTCAGATCAACGCCGGGATCGACGCGCACGGGAAAATTGTCGAATGGAATCACCAGACGTGGAGTCATACCCACGTTCAGAGGCCAGGGATGGCACCAGGGCTCAGATGTCTGGCGGGTATTCACCGGGACCCTCCAGCGCCTGAAGTGCCCTGGACGGATTTCGCATTGACGGCAGGAGGTGGGGGACAAAGAAACGCAATCCCACTCTATGACTTGCCAAATAAACAGATCAACTACCACTTGATTGCTGAATCGACCCTGCGCAGCTCTGCCTTACGCGCGCTCGGAGCCTATGCCAATGTGTTTGCAATTGAATCTTGTATGGACGAATTAGCTGATCTGGCACAGCAAGATCCGATTGAATTCAGGTTGAATCACTTAACGGATTTACGTGCCCGGCAGGTGTTGCAAAGTGTCGCAGAGAAATCCGGTTGGATGAGCTCCAATATCTCGGCCACTGCAACAGATACCAGCCGCGGTCGGGGGATTGGTTTTGCACGGTATAAAAATAATGGTGCCTATTGTGCCGTTGTCGTTGAAATAGAAGTCACGGATCGAATTGTTCTGGACAAAATCTGGGTCGTAGTTGATGCAGGTGAAATCATTCACCCGGACGGACTAATCAATCAAATCGAAGGTGGAGTCCTGCAGGCAGCGAGCTGGACCTTGAAAGAGGCTCTGCACTGGGATCAGACACGCGTGACGACGCAGTCCTGGGACGATTATCCTATCCTGCGTTTTGACGAAACACCTTCGATACTCAGCGTGCACTGCATCGCGCAACAAGATTCACCTCCCCTTGGCGCAGGAGAATGCGCGGCAGGTCCAACGGCCGCGGCCATCGCAAATGCTTTGCGCAATGCAATCGGTGTCAGAATGCGCGACCTGCCACTTACGCCTGAACGACTTGCCCAGGCGGTGATGGCGGCTTAAGATTCAAAAAAAGATATATCCATTTAATAACATTTCGAGTGAGACAAACATGACAGCAAAAGAAAAGCGTTTTCCACAAATTACCCTTGAGACGGTTGCACCCCAGTCCCGCGGAGTTGCACAGGAAATTCTGGATATTTCCAGTATCGGTCTGGGTGGGCCTTACAACGTCATGCTGCGCAGCCCTGAATTTGCTGCGCGCATGAAGCACTTGCTTGATTACCTGCGCTTTGGCTCATCACTCTCAACCCGACTCAACGAATTCGCCATTCTTATCCAGGCACGTTTGTGGACATCACAGGTTGAATGGTTCGCCCACTACCCCATCGCACTCAAAGCAGGTTTACCTGCTGGAATTGCAGATGATTTGAAAGCGAATATCCGCCCACGCAATATGCAACCTGACGAAGAAGTCGTCTACGACGTATGCATGACGCTCACCAAACAATATGAAATCAGTGACGAGCTCTTCAACCATGCCAAAACCGTCCTTGGCGAGCAGCAGCTGGTTGATCTGGTTGCAGTCAGTGGCACCTACGTAACCGTGGCGATGTTATTAAGTCTGGGCAATGAGCCATCGCCAGCGGATAAGCCTTTGCCATTTCCTGAAAAAGCACGTTAAGCAAACGCGAATGTCGACTACCCGCCAAATCAGTTGATTAAGCGGGTATGTGATTATGCGGGTATGTGTATATGATCCGCAGGTAATCCCGCTTTCTTGCGACCATGCACTTGCTCGTACGCGATCTCAAGATGACGCGTGGTCAAAACCGTATCAAACAAAGGTGCTGTAAGGAGATTGCTATCCAGAATGTCCCGGATGGCTTTCAAGCTTTCAGGCTGCTGGGCTAAGCTGATTGCAAGACGCTCAAACTCTGACGCAGACTCTGTGACCAGCTGTGGCAACCCAACAGCATTCAAGAGGCTCGCAGCCACTCGACTGGCAAAACTCTCACCCATGCAGGTCACGACAGGTAAACCAGCCCACAACGCATCACTTGCAGTCGTATGTGCGTTATAGGGCAAACAGTCGAGGAATAAATCAGCGGCACGATGTCTGGCCAGATGCTCATCCAGCGGCAGATGTTTCGCAAAAACCAATCGGGATGGATCAACATCCCGGCGCTCGGTCTCAAGTTTTAAATTGGCAACTGTCAAATCATTCCCGCCGATCAACCACAGTACGCTATGTGGCACAGCTTTTAAAATTCTCATCCAGCTATCAAAAGTAGATGGCAAAATTTTGAAGTGATTGTTAAAACAGCAAAATACAAAACCCGACTCAGGCAAGCCCAATTCGCTACGAGAGAAATGCCTGTCTGCAATCTGACGTTTACGATCATTCGCCTGATAGCTGTGCGGTAAGTAAATCACTTTTTCAGAATAAAACTCTCTGCTCTTTTCGGGAATCAGCGTCTGATCGGCAATGAGGTAATCGATATAGGGAGCAGCCATGGTTCCCGGATAACCAAGATAATTGATCTGCACGGACGCGACACCTGCAGCAAACAATCCCGGCCGACACCCTTTAGTCAATCCACTTAGATCGACCGCAATATCCAGTTCACATTTTCTGGCTAATGCAATGACTTCAGCATCTTCGGACAAACGCACATCATGAAAATGCTCGAACGCTTGTTCCAGTCTTTTTCGCATCGGGTCCTGGGTATCCGGTCCGCTGGAAAAAGCGTGAATTTCAAAGCGTGCGCGATCATGTGATTCAAACACACCCGCAATCAAATGCGCGACGGGATGGCTCCACAGATCAGCGGAAAAATATCCGATACGTAACCGCTCGTGTTGCACTTTTAGCTGAATAGCTTTCGTCGTGGCGGGCCTTGGTTGTTTATCCTGAATCCAAATCTGAGCTACTTTTTGCTGCAGGGCAGGATCATCAGACATCGCCAGCAAAGGAAATGGCGGACAGACTTTTTTTCCTTGCATGATGTCCGTGCGGAGAGACTCCAGCGAAGGAGCAAATTCACTCCAGTCACACAAATGCATCTTGAGATTCAGTCGCGTCCCAGGCAGGTAAGGAATATCCGTTTTGAACTTTAGTGCTGAGTCGTAACTTTGCACTGCACGATCAAACTGCTTGCATTCAGCGAATACATGTCCGCGATTATGGTGGGCGTCAGCATAATCCGGGGCAACGGCCAGTGCCTGGTCATAGCTGGCAATCGCCTGCTCCCATTGCCCCATCGTCTTGAAAAGGTTAGCGCGGTTATAGTGCGCACCCGCGTAGCGAGGAAAAAGGTTAATCGCCTTGTCATAACTGGCCAGCGCCGCATCTGTGCGACCGGCTGTTTGCAACAAATCCCCCCGATTATTGTGTGCTTCAGGATAGTTTGGATCCAGCGCGATCGCTTTATTGTATTGAACCAGCGCCTCATCACGCCGGCGCAAATCCTGCAGGACATTCCCGTAATTATTGCGCGCACGCGCATCATCCGGATCAATCGCAATCGCCTTGGCAAGTAAAGCCGCAGCACGCTCAAGCTTGCCGCGCTGGTAGGCAAGCACCCCAAGCATATGCAACGCATCAAAATGCTTAGGCTGTTTTTTTAAAACGCTTTCGTACAGTACGCGCGCTTCATCGAGCTGACCATGCTGATGAAGTGCTAATGCTTGCTGAAACTTCATAGCTAGATGTTAACGATCACGCACTTTGAGTTTGGTGTAGACAGTATTGACAACGGGCGAGCGAATCGGCTCGATCGCGGATGCTGGTTTAGCTGTCGAAGTGTCTTTTTTAGGCTTTTTTGCTTCTTTACTGGACTTCTGCTGACCTTTTGCCATGATTTACTCCTGTGATTCAACGATAATTAAGTGTACAGTCCAATCGCAAAAATTCACAATGCACGCTCCAATCGTTATTCCAGAGTCCGAGATTGAGCTCACGGCGGTCCGCGCGCAGGGCGCAGGGGGGCAAAACGTCAACAAAGTCTCCAGCGCCGTGCACCTGCGCTTCAACATCCCCCGTTCCTCATTACCTGCCGACGTTAAAGTGAGGCTGCTTGCACTCAATGACAGCCGAATTACCCGCGACGGCTCGATTGTGCTCAAGGCGCAGATTCACCGCAGCCAGGAAATGAATCGCGCCGAGGCCTTTTCCAGGCTGCATGAACTGGTCAATAGCGTAGCCCGCCCGCCAAAGGTCAGATATGCCACTAAACCGACCTTTGGATCAAAACAAAGACGTCTTGAGAGCAAGAGCAAGCTTTCTGTAATCAAGGCGCTCAGAGGCCGTGCGCTGGATTAGCGCGCATTACTTTGCATCCGGACATTGCCACTTTCCGCTGACGACATCCAGCTTACAGTTGTACATATTCCCTTTCGAGCGAAATATCGGCAGTGTCGGCGTTGGTGCAAACAATTTTTCATCCGCCGCTGCGTTAACAATCACCGCCGCATCATCAGGTAACAGATGACGCTGCGCGACCAGCTGATCAGCAGCCTCCCTGACTCGGATGACGTATTCGTTCAATCCGCCCGCATACCGCTCCTGCAAACTCAACCGCGTATCAGTTGTGGCCGCACGCTCTTTGGCTGTGGCAGTAAAAGGCTTATACGACCCAGCCAGCCGGCAAACGGATTTTGATAAGGGTGCATTCGGCCGACCATGCGTGCCCAAAGGCACGGTCACATCTGGCAAACGAACGCCGCCAACCGGGTTGTCATCGGCATCGGTCACAGGCACCAGCACAACCGCGTCTGGTAAATATTTGGGTGCGAGAAATACGCCTTCGTTATCGCGCGGTTTGCGTAAGGTCATCAGTGTGGTGGTGGGTGGAGCTACTTTGCGAGCGACCCATTGATCAAGCGCATATAACTGAGCGCGCAATGGTGCCGACCAATCAAGCTGGCCATGAGGAAATTCGCACTCTTTATCTTGTTCGCGCACGTTCAGATGTGCGGCGCCAGCCAGGTCATACATCCGCATACTGGCAGGCAGTGGTCGATCCTTGACACCGTCCGCGCCAGTACGTGTGAGCGATGCTCGTCCACCCATATAGTCAATGTTGTAGTGGGTCACGAATATTTTTGGTAACGCTTCTTTGCGTGCACTCAATTGCTTTAACAGCTCATCGTAGGAAAAAGGCTCCTCATGCACACCACGATGTTCCGGCACGGTAGGTCCAGGTGTACTGCTGGCAACCGAAGCCGGGCCGGTGCCTGAAGCCATGAGTGGCAACTGACCGGCTGCGCCACCAACCAGATGAAATCCGTTTATCACTTGCTTACCATGCGCCAGGTTGAAACCGTGAAGCAGAAAGCTCTTTAGAAATCTCGATGTCTGTGAATATCCTACAGCGTAAGTTCGCTTGACTGCGCCCGCTAATGGATTTTGTTTAGAAGCACTGTCGCGCAGGTAAACCGCCATGTCACGCACAGCGGCAAAGCCCACTGCCTCGATATAACGCACCGCACCTTTTTCGTCCGCAAAGGTGGGAGGTTCGATTCCCTGCGCAAGCTCCCACTGTACTGCCGCGACCATAAAGCCCTGCTCCTCCAGAAACCCCACTCCCGCATCCAATGAGCCGATCATCAGCGGCCGCGCACGCGGGCTGTTATAGAAGGCATGACTAATTGGCAAGCCACGATTTGGCACATCAATCAGTAATCCGCCATTACTCTTTTTGGGATCCTTTGGCGTGATCAGTACAAAACGTGTTTTATATTGCACCCGACCATTCTTTAAACGGACCGCTTTTTCTAAATCAGGAATTTTTTCATTCGGATCCAACTCCCCTGTCGCCTCGCCCTCTAGACGTACGTAAGGGACAGATTTATAAGTACCGATAGGCGTTGAACTCGACACCGTGAGTGCAGTGATTTCTGAATGCGCGACTGGTGATGCGCATGCCAGCAATGTGGAAAAACAAACTGCGGATAATTTTTTATTGGAATGCATTGCAATCAATCACCACTAAAAAACCCATTGCCAGTAAACAACGAAATGGGCTTGGTTTTAAATCAGAGCGTCTGAACAGGTCGCCAGCTTAGTTTGAAACGCAACTTTTACCCGATGAATAATAGCCGCTGGGACAACTCCCACCTCCGTTGAAAAATGCATGACAGCTATTCGATGAGGAAGCAACGCAAGAGTTACCAGAACTGTAATATCCGCTTGGGCAACTGCCCCCACCAGGATTGGCAAAGGCATAGCGGGCGGAGGAACCTGAAGGCACACAAGAGTTACCCGAGGAATAAAAGCCACTTGGGCAACTACCCCCCCCTGGGTTGGCATAACCTGAGGCATGAGGCAAGGGGTTGCGACAACCAGCGTAGGCGCTCGCGGCCAGCGAAAATGTCATCAGTACAGCAGCCAAGATTCTCATAGGGTCCTCATCAGGATAAAAATTATCGAATGCATCATCAGCGTGGCTGCACTACATTACTGCAAACCACACCTTAACTCCAGGCACCGCCATGCAATCTTCGACAGAACCACTGAAAATACCTTTGTTTCCCCTTGGTACGACTTTATATCCCGAGGGCATCATTGCGCTGAAAATTTTCGAGGTCCGCTATTTGGACATGACCAAGACCTGCCTGCGTGAGGCTTCGCCTTTTGGCGTTGTAACACTTGATCAAGGATCCGAAGTCAGAGTCGCCGGCGAACAGATTGATTTTCATGACACGGGCACCTTAGCAACAATCATTCATTTTGATGCAGTGCAACCCAACTTGTTTATGATCCGAGCACAAGGTGGGCAGCGTTTGCGGATCTTGCGCCGTGAACTTGCAGCGAACGGATTGTGGTGGGCAGAGGTTGAACTGATTGCCCCGGACGACACAATTGAAATCCCAGCCGATCTACAACCGTCCGCGATGGCGTTGAAAAAAATCATCGATACTATCAATACCCAGCAGATCCCGGACC
>CAINDJ010000061.1 GCA_903847325.1 uncultured beta proteobacterium
GCTGGGGGTGCCCCGTCTCTCATGACCTCAACCTCTCGAACCGCCCGGTGCGGACCCGCATGCCGGGTGGTGTGGCAGGGGCGCAATCAATTATGATTGCCCCCTATGCCGATCACTGCCAGTTAATTAAGTGTCAGGGAAGGATTGCATCCAGGCTGGTGTTGACCTCAATGAGAATCGGCGTGCGCGCATTGATGGCGGACTTGATCACTGCATCAATTTCTTCTCGAGTGTTGATGCGTGTTGAGGCCATTCCGAAACTACGCGCCAGATCATGAAAGTCCGGATTAAAGAGTGACGTACCGCTGACGCGTCCTGGATAGCCACGCTCCTGATGTAGTCTGATCGAGCCATAGCTGCCGTTTTTGGACACGATAAATATGATCGGTAACTGTCGCTCTACAGCGAGAATCATTTCATTGCCCGTCATGAGGAATCCCCCGTCACCGACCATGCAGATTGTTGTGCGTGTTGGCTCGCGTAAGGCACAAGCCAGTGCTGCAGGCGTGCCGTAGCCCATGGCGCCGGCAAGTGGAGCCATCAGGCGCTGACCGGTCTTAAACGTAAAGTGACGGTACACAGGCGCTGCAAAGGTCCCCGCATCCAGACAGATCGTCGTGTCGAGCGGGGCGTGATCCATGACCGCATGGACAACTTCGGTAAAGTTCACGCCTTGCTTAGGCGTGCGGTTTGGCCAGGCCGCCCAAGTCTGCGAGTGATTACGCAAGGTGTTCAGCCAAGCCTGACGTGCAGCATCTGGCGTAGGTGCCGCCGAGTGCGTCAGCACTTTGACTAGTGCTACGGGATCACATACGAGAGGGAAATCAGCAACCGTATCCCAGTTAATCATTCGCGAATCCCGATAGCAGTGCAGCAGTGTCTGAGGCGCTTGCGCGTATCTTGGGAAAGCATAGTTTTGAGTGGTGATGTCACCCAGGCGCGTTCCCAGCGCAATAATGAAATCGCTTTCTTGCAACGATGCCATTTGTACCGCGGGGTTGGAAAGTCCAAGATCGCCAACATACAAGTGGTCATCATTTGCAAAGATATCGTGGCGACGGAATGACACCATTACAGGCAGTTGCCAGTGGTGAGCAAAGGCCTGTAATGCCTCGCGACCACCGGGGCAGTCGAATTCGCCACCCGCGATGACGACAGGTTTCTGCGCTGTAGTGAGCGTGTGTGTGATGCTCTCCATGGTTTGGGCATCCGGCAGACCAAACACAGGCGGATGATTTTTAAAGGACGGTTTTTCTACAGCTTGCTGCTGAATATCCTCTGGGATCACGAGCACGACAGGGCCAGGTAAGCCTGAGGTTGCAATCCGAATGGCTTTGAACGCAGCCTCGGCGAGTTGCTCGGGAGTTTGGCACTCAAAGACCCATTTGGCGATAGAGCCAAACATCTGCTGGTAATCAATTTCCTGAAAGGCCTCGCGACGCAGATCACGAGCTGCGATCTGACCGATGATTAAAATCATGGGCACAGCGTCTTGCTGAGCAGTGTGCACGGCAATCGCTGCGTTCGATGCGCCAGGACCACGACTGACCAAAGCAACGCCAGGACGGCGTGTCAGTCGCCCATCCGCCACTGCCATATAACCAGCACCGCCTTCGTGACGGCAGGTGACCACGTCGATTTTCGGAAAATCGACTAACGCGTCGAGCAATCCCAGATAGCTTTCGCCAGGTACTAAAAAGACCCGATCCATGTCGTGATCACTAAAAACCTGGAATAGGGCGTGGCTAGAGGTAAAAGTTTTCATGTCTGCTGAAGGATTATTTTTCATTTTGAAGCATGAAAATTAGCACAGCTTGCTACTGAGCGCCTGTGGTTTCGGCTGAGGTTTCGCTTGGGTTATATCGTGGTGGGCGCTAATTAACGTTAACTGAGGTGAGGGATGCTGCAAAGCTCGGTTTGTTGTAAATAATCAGCATCTAAATAACTGTGCTTGCAAACAGTACTGTATGCGTGTACAGTACTGTTTATGGGATCAGTGTTTTGGGTGACTTAACTGCTTCATCGTGTTTTAACCCGTTTCACTTTACTTGATGCCAAACGATTTTGCCGGTTCTAGGTCCCCGGCCACCACCTTCACAGTGCAAGTTGTGGAGGTGGTACCTAACAAAAGTTAATAGTTAAACAGTACGTCAGAAATTACAGGAGCATCACTATGCAACGCGAAATCCGTCACACGTATTCACCCTCATTCGCTACTTCCTCAGTGGCTAACAATGGTACTAGCGCACGTCAGATCGTATCGGACATCGCCTTATTAGCTTTCTGGGGCGCCATGGTTCCTGCATTTTTATGGATTGGCAACGCAGCAGGGTTTTAATCTCCAATGGCTGTCCACCGTTACAGTTACCCTCCCGCACCCGAGAGCAGCACGACACCTGCTCCGATTGCGCAGCAACCAGCCAATCTGCCCCAGCCAACAGCCTCTCGTAAAAAATAAAGCCCGGCGAGCGTAACCAGTAGCATCGACATTTCGCGTGCAGGTGCGACGAGGCTAACTGGGGCGCCATTGCGCAAGGCATAGAGCACCAGGATGTACCCGAGTGGCGACAGCAGGCCGATCGCCCATGCCAGATGCCAATACCCTTTAACCGCCTGTCTGGCTTGCCTAGGGTTGCGCGCTACATGCGGAAACATCATCACTGTTTTCGTCACGCAAGTCGCCCAGTCAAACAAAACGGGCGCGATTGCCAGGGTTTTGACACCATATGCATCGACTAATGTATAGGCTGCAATCAGCGTCCCGACGAGCACGCCCCAGCGTACGCCGACGATCGCAGCGGGCGTCAGCAATCGTGTGATTTGGCCTTGCGTAGCAATCAGAATCACACCAAACACAACGCACAGCATGCCGCCGATCCCGCGCAGACTGGCTGGCTCGCTCATAAATATGAGTGCCCCAAAGGTCGATAGCAGGGGGCCTGTGCCTCTTGCGACCGGATACACCACGGATAAGTCGGCCAACTGATAGCCGCGCTGCAGGCAAAGGCTATAAACTAGGTGAAGCAATCCGGACAACAAAATACATAAAACGACGGGCAAACTCCAGTCTGGATCATCAACAATCAGGATCCAAAGGACCCAGGGCAGGTAAATAACTGTAGAGCACAAACCATAGGCAAAGACAAAAGCGGGTCCCACATGAGCGGCTTTTTTGTTTAACAGATTCCAGGTGGCGTGTGCGACTGCAGCAGCGATTACCAGTAAGAGTGCGGAGTAAGTCATGCGAGGCCTAAAAATGTAGTAGAATCATGGGCTAACGTTTACATCCTCTGCCCGGTTGTGCCACCTGAATAGGTCAAGTGTGCGCCAAAAATAGCAAATTACCGAGAGCATGATGTCATGGAGTGGTTATGAATCTGATCGAAATTCTTGAAAAAGAAGAAA
>CAINDJ010000062.1 GCA_903847325.1 uncultured beta proteobacterium
TCCATTTTTGAATTTCAAATTTAAAGGTGCGGCTAAGGGTGACGAAGTTGTAGTGACCTGGATTGATAATAAAGGTGATAAACGCACGGATAAAGGCAAGATTTCCTGAATTACAAATAGGAATAATTTTGACCGGAGAATAAACAATGAAAAAAATCATCATCACCACTGCAATGACAGCCTTGCTGTTTTCAAGTCCGATGCTATCTGTTGCACAAACAGCATCAGATGAAATCGCTAAATATCGTGAAATGATTGCCGACGGTAATCCGTCAGAACTTTACGAAATGGCAGGCGAGGAGTTGTGGATTAAACCCGCTGGACCAAAATCCGCGTCGCTTGAAAAGTGTGATTTAGGTCTTGGCTCTGGTGTGGTTGATGGTGCCTCCGCTCAATTACCTCGTTATTTTAAAGACACTGATCGTGTTCAGGACCTAGAGTCCAGACTCATGACTTGCATGGAAACTTTGCAAGGTATTTCATCAGCGAGTGTGATTAATGAGTCTTTTGGTAAAGGCGTCAGAAAAGATATAGAAGCAATCGTTGCTTATGTAGTGACGCATTCAAAAGATATGAAAATAAATGTTCCAGCCAAGCACCCCAAAGAAAAAGAGATGGTTGCGTTAGGAGAAAAAATATTTAATTTTCAGGGGGGGCCAATGGACTTCTCATGTGCCTCATGTCACTCTGCAGATAATAAGCGTATTCGACTGCAGGATCTTCCTAACCTGACGACACAAAAGGGTGCCGCTGAAGGATGGGGGTCATGGCCAGCATACCGAGTCTCAAGCGGTGAATTTTGGACCATGCAACGCAGACTCAATGATTGTTTACGTCAACAACGGATGCCATTTCCGATCTATGGATCAGATGTGACGATTGCGGTTTCCATATTCATGGCTGCAAAGGCCAATGGTGGCACGGTGCAAACGCCTGGATTGAAGAGATAATGAACGCGTCGATGGAGATCAAAATGAAAAAATTGACAATACTCAGTGGGTGTCTGCTCCTGATTGCAAGCATGTGCACGCATGTCACGCATTCGCAACCTGTCGATACTCAATTACAGGCCACTATGAAGGCTGGTTTTAGAGCTGAAGGTATCGCCAAGCTTGATCGCATAGAACAAGACCCGACACAAGCTATCTGCTCGGATGAAAAATTTAAAGTCTCTCCAGTCGGACAGAAAAAATTAATTGAACTGCAAGCTAAAAGTCTTGCGGAAATTAAACCTCCCTCGGATGGAAAATATTTAGGTGACTGGAAAGAAGGTGAAAAGATTGCGCAAAGCGGTCGTGGTGCAACGTGGACCGACAACCTGAAATCACCAAATGGAGGTAGTTGCTATAACTGCCACCAGATCGACAAAAAGGAAATTTCTTATGGCAATATTGGACCGTCACTGACTGCTTATGGCAAGGTGCGTGGTACAAGCCAAGGTATTTTGGAATACACCTGGAACAGGATTAATAATTCAAAAGCCTACAACGCTTGTAGCAATATGCCGAGATTCGCGCATTTTGAATTACTGACAGAGCAGCAAATTAAGGATGTCATGGCATTGTTGCTAGACCCTCAATCTCCCGTAAATCAATAATTGATTTATTTTTATACAAATCAATAGGTAACGTTACATGGCGATGAACCGAAGAGAGTTTTTACAGGTCCTTGCAGTTGCATCTGCTGGTGGCATGGTTTTAAAACCTGGGATATCAGATGCGCAGGCATCAGCGGATAAATTTTATGATATGCCGAACTTCGGGAATGTCCATCTTTTACATTTTACGGACTGCCATGCACAACTTAAGCCCATCTATTTCCGTGAGCCAAGTGTAAATCTTGGTTTTGGTTCACAATTCGGTCAAGCACCGCATTTAGTAGGTGAACAATTTTTAAAACATTTTGGTATCGCTCCAGGCTCTAGGGATGCGCATGCTTTTACCTATCTTGATTTTGATCATGCCGCCAGAACCTACGGAAAGGTAGGTGGTTTTGCACATCTTTCAACACTCGTAAAGAAAATGAAAGCTAGCCGTCCTGGTGCTTTACTCCTGGATGGCGGTGATACCTGGCAGGGTTCTGGCACGTCACTATGGAGTAATGGTCAAGACATGGTTGATGCCTGCCTAGCTTTAGGTGTGGACATCATGACTGCGCACTGGGAAATGACGCTTGGACAGGACCGCGTTAAAGAAATTGTAGAAAAGGATTTCAATAACAAAATTTCATTTCTCGCTCAGAATATTAAAACCACCGATTTCGGTGACCAAGTATTTGAACCCTATGTCATTCGTCAGATGAATGGTGTGCCAGTGGCCATTATTGGCCAAGCATTTCCTTATACGCCTATTGCGAATCCTCGCTACATGATCCCCGACTGGACCTTTGGCATCGAAGAGGAGAATATGCAGAAAGTTGTCGACGAAGCCCGTGCGAAAGGTGCCCACGTCGTTGTCGTACTCTCTCATAATGGCATGGATGTAGATCTTAAAATGGCTAGTCGTGTCCGCGGGATCGATGCGATTCTGGGCGGTCATACACACGATGGTATGCCGACCCCGACAAAAGTTAAAAATCCTGGTGGCATCACACTCGTGACTAATGCGGGTTCCAATAGTAAATATCTGGGCGTTCTTGATTTCGATGTTAAGGGTGGAAAGGTCGCAGACTTTAGATACAAGCTTTTGCCTGTATTTTCCGATTTGCTACCTGCGGATTCGGAAATGAATCAACTCATCGATAAAATTCGCGCCCCTTACGAAACCAAGTTGTCTGAAAAATTGGCAATGACAGAAGGTCTCCTTTATCGAAGAGGCAATTTCAACGGAAGTTTTGACCAGTTAATTCTCGATGGATTGTTGCAGGTGAAAGAGGCCCAGATTGCTTTCTCACCCGGTTTCCGTTGGGGGACTTCGTTGTTACCTGGACAACATATTACGATGGAGCATTTGCTCGATCAAACTGCGATTACATATCCATATACAACAGTCACAATGATGACAGGAGAAACCATCAAGACTATTCTGGAAGACGTTGCGGACAATCTTTTTAATCCTGATCCTTACTATCAACAAGGTGGTGATATGGTCAGGGTAGGGGGCTTGCAGTATGCGATTGACCCTGCCGCTGCCGCAGGTAAGCGTATTTCTGATATGCGTCTTGAGGGAAAGCTAATCGATGCGAATGCGACGTATAAAGTAGCTGGTTGGGCACCCGTTTCAGAAGAAGCTAAGAACGCTGGTGGTATGCCAATATGGGATTTGATGGGGCAGTATTTAAAAGATATCAAAACGGTTAAAGCAAAGCCTCTTAATATGCCTGCTATTAAAGGCGCGCAAGGTAATCCGGGTTTTGTCGGTTAATTTTCGTTGTACTTATTCGAATATTCAGGATTGACCATGAACATAATCAAACGTTTTTTTACTGTGCTCAGTTTTGTAATGATTCTGGGGATTGGCTGCACTGCTCAGGCACAAGATAAGGTTATCTACCATATTGATAATGCCGAAATGCAAGGTATCAAGGCATTGCGAAATATGCGTAATCATATGGATGTCTCGCCTGAGACGAAGATTATTGCTGTGATGCATGCTGAAGGTATTGATATGATGCTTGAGGGCGCAAAAAATCAA
>CAINDJ010000063.1 GCA_903847325.1 uncultured beta proteobacterium
GCCGGTTTTCAAGACCGGTGCCTTAAACCGCTCGGCCACGCTTCCTGGAAATAAGTGGACATCCCGAGACCTTAACTGCACCCCGAATCAGTCAAAAAGACTGAAAGATATTTACGAATTATTTCGCGAAGACCGTCATAATAAACGATTTACAAGAAACAGTTTTGGAGTTGTCATGCGCGCAATCGAAATAACCTGCCCCGGTGGTCCTGAAGTTCTGGTTCCAACTACTCGTCCGGAGCCCGTCGCGGGTCAGGGAGAAGTCCTGATCAAAGTGGCTGCCGCAGGGATTAACCGCCCTGATGTCTTTCAGCGCATGGGGAGTTACGCCCCACCGCCAGGCACCACGGATCTGCCCGGATTGGAAATTTCAGGAGAAATAGTAGGCGGAGACTTGACTGCGGGTAGATTTAAAGTCGGTGATCAGGTCTGTGCACTGGTCGCAGGAGGTGGCTATGCTGAGTATTGTGTAGCTCCTATTGAACAATGCCTGCCCATTCCCTCTGGACTCTCAATGATTGAGGCTGCAGGATTGCCAGAAACCTATTTCACGGTCTGGAGCAATGTCTTTGATCGCGGGGCACTGAGCGGTGACGAGACCTTTCTGGTGCATGGTGGGGCGAGTGGGATCGGCACTACGGCCATTCAGCTGGCAACTGCGATGGGTCATCAGGTCTATGCGACAGCAGGTAGCGACGAGCGCGTGCGTGCCGTTGAGTCGTTGGGCGCAGTCAAGGGCATCAATTACAAAACTCAGGATTACGTGGCTGAAATCAAGGCGCTGACAGGTGGTAAGGGGGTGAATGTCATTCTGGATATGGTCGCAGGTGACTATATTGGCCGGGATATCAAATGTCTGGCTGATGACGGGCGGATTGTTGTAATCGCCACATTGGGCGGAAGCAAATCACTGTTTGATTCCAGTGAGTTGATGCGACGCCGCCTGACCATAACTGGTTCGACCTTGCGGCCGCGTCCAGTGGCGTTTAAGGGCGAAATCGCTAAAAATCTCCAAAAATATGTCTGGCCTTTGCTTTCCGCGGGCAAGATCAAGCCGATTATTTATGCAACGCTCACTCTGGAAGAGGCTGCAAAGGGACATGCCATGATGGAGGCG
Source organism: uncultured beta proteobacterium (assembly GCA_903847325.1). Taxonomy (GTDB): domain Bacteria; phylum Pseudomonadota; class Gammaproteobacteria; order Burkholderiales; family Burkholderiaceae_B; genus Zwartia. The sequence goes on from CAINDJ010000063.1 coordinate 1,118, forward strand.
GGTGAGCCGATCGGCAAAATTATCCTGGTTCCATAAGCTACAATGCCGGGTTTATCCCGGTTTTGTAACGTTATATCCGCTATGGCAATCGACATGACAACAGCTCACGAACAATCGCGTAACCGCTTGGTGATTGGTAATTGGAAAATGCACGGCAATCTGGCTGATAACGCCAAATTGCTCGCTGCTTTGCGCCCAGCCGTATCGACGACGCAAATCGCTGTCTGTGTGCCATTCCCCTATCTTGCACAAGCCAGCGAGGCGCTCAAAGGCTCCTCGATCTCCTGGGGGGCGCAGGATATCAGCGTACAGAAACAGGGCGCTTTCACGGGCGAGGTGTCTGGTTCGATGCTGAAGGACTTCGGCTCAACCTGGGTGCTAGTCGGTCATTCAGAGCGCCGCTCGATGCACGCAGAGACGGATCAGCTGGTTGCGGATAAAGCCCAGGCTGCGCTGGTGGCGGGATTAATTCCAGTTGTTTGCGTGGGAGAGTCTTTGGCCGAGCGTGATGCAGGCCAGGCTATCGCTGTGATTGAACGTCAGCTCGCACCTGTTCTTGCCCAGGGCGCTGAGTCGGTAAATAAATTAGTGGTTGCCTACGAACCAGTATGGGCAATCGGGACAGGACGAACAGCCTCTCCCGAGCAAGCTCAGGAAGTTCATGCTGCGATTCGCGCTGCTTTGCAGGCGATTGGTGCGGGTAATGTGCAGATTTTGTATGGTGGCAGTGTGAAGGCTTCTAACGCCGCCAGTTTGTTTTCCATGCCAGACATCGACGGAGCGTTGGTGGGTGGTGCCGCTTTAGTTGCTGACGAGTTTTTGGCTATTGCTGCGTAATTTCAATTACGCAGACTTAACCCATTACTCGTTGTTTGTTTAGTTTTCGGAGTATTTCAATGTCCTGGATGTTTACTGTTCTGTTAGTTGTACAGATCCTTTCTTCGCTTTCCATTATCTCTCTTGTGTTGTTGCAACAGGGTAAGGGTGCAGACATGGGTTCAGCCTTTGGTAGTGGCTCAGCGGGTAGTTTGTTTGGTGCCACAGGCGCTGCTAATTTCTTGTCGCGCGCAACCAAATGGGCAGCCGTTGTATTTTTTATCTCGACAATTGGTTTGGCATACGTCTCTAACCGCGGCACGAAAGGCCAGGACACAGGCATTATGTCTAACTTTACACAGTCAGCTCCTGCACCTGCTCCAGCTGGTTCAGCGGTTCCAGGCTTGGCTCCAGCAGCAGTTCCTGCTGCAGTTCCCGGCGCGGTGCCAAATGCCGTACCTGGCGCTGCCTCAGCGGTTCCTGGTGCAGCCGCGCCTGCAGCAGCCCCTGTGGTGCCAGCAGCACCTGCAACAAAGTAATATTCGTTTAGTCAGTGCCTGAGGTGAGTTTGCTTTGCGTGCTACAATCTTGGTTATTGTCAAGTTGACAAAGGCAGGCGAGGTGCGATTGGTGTAAATAAGCGTGCACCTGACCGACTTGGAAGTTA
>CAINDJ010000064.1 GCA_903847325.1 uncultured beta proteobacterium
CTGGTGTCGGAGGATTGAGTGTGGGCCATGGCTGGTGCAAACACAGCCAAAAGACATATTGGATAAAATTTGTGTCGCAAAAATTGAGTTGGGTATGTAATGGACCTGTTCGTTTCTTGAACGAATTGTCACAAATCTCCAGCCCAATTCGAGCACAATACCTGTCAAATTTTGATCTTTCGCGCGCAAGCTAATCCACTGACCCACTCGCATGTTTTCATCTGCGGCGATCGCGATGCCAGCGACAGAGTCAAAGATCAGTTCACGTAAGGCCAGACCGATCACCGTCAGTAAAACAGACGCGGTAGCCAAAATCGGTAACAGGTCTCTTCCTAAAACCCCCATGTAAAATACAGCAATGCCCGCAAAGTACAAACCTATCCTTACAAAAAATAAGATGACTGGTTGTACTTTTTTAGCTTGTTTATTTCTTTTTAGAAAGAGCGACATTAATGTGATGTCTATCAATCTCACTGAAACCATAATGAATATCAGGTTGAAGCTGATACGAATGAACGCCAGTGATTCAACACCTAATTTTGAAGTAAGTGGCAAGGTAAATAGAATAGTCTCACTGAGCATTGCTGTTGACAGAAAAATGGCATGGTATAGCCCTTCAAATAATTTAGTTGGACGCAAAATCCATAGCAGGGATATCGCTAGCAAAAGTATGGAGGTGATAAGAAAGATTTGGACTAATAACTCCTCACTAAATGCACGCACGATGTGTGAAGTGGCTGAAGAGATAGAACGCTGTAAATTTATTTGAAAGGTTCCGACCGAATAGTTAATCATCCCATGAGAGCCTCTCGAATCGCCGAGTGATTTAATTTGTCGTTCATCGACAGCAAGAAACAAGCTGCGTATATTGAACCCGGGTGTTGAGATCTCACTATTCTCCTGTTCGCTCGCGCGAGCGATTGCTTGTGAGATATAGAAAACCTCAGGGTCAGTTACGAAACGCAATTCAGCATAATCAAGATTGCGATGACGAAATAAGATAGGTAGATTTATCTGATCTAAAACCAAGTCCGAAGGTTTTGGATCAAAGCGAAATAGACCGTTTACCAGATAGCGACGGTAGACTTCAGTCGGCGATTTTTTCTCTTCCGTAATAACGGCTGATTTTAAGTCCCCCACTAAATTTAAAAACTGGATATCAGCGATATCGATTTGATTTTTGGATTTAAACCAAATATCGAATACCCCATCATAAATACCTTGATCGAGATTGATCCCGTTGAATGATTTTGGATTAATCCCTACATGCACCACTGGTACAACACGATAGCCATAATCACCTATTCGAATAAAATCCGTGCTGTCTTTTGTGTCTCGGATTAGGGTTGGTGTGTCGCTGAGTTGTTCAAAGTATGGTTTTTGTTTGCGCTCGTTGTAGATCACCAGTTTTGGAGAAAGATCTCGAATATTTTTTTCTTTGAAGTCGAGTTGTCCAGTAAATCCTACAATTGTCACTTCATTTAAGTGCAGAGTTGAGAGGTATTTTTTAAGTTCTGCACGCATGAAATCCGGATTGGCGAGGTTAAAGGATCCGGAGGTCTTGCTTTCCTGTAAAAAGTTGGCGATCAGCAGTCCTGCATCAAACCCATACGCATAGGCCCAGCTAGGATCTCCTTGGTTTGCATTGCGGTAATTAGAAATCAGCCGCTGACTTTTTTCATTGGCGATGCTTGGCGTGAAGGGAACCAGACTGATCACACCATTTGTGAAATAGCCTTCTTTTAAAATTTCACTTCGATCCGCTTTGAATCTCTGGGCAAAAAACTCAAGAGAGGATTCTCCCTCAACAACGATTAAGCCCGCATAGCCATATTCTCTGAGCGCGCGCAGGACAACTTCTGACTCTTCCATGGGTAAAGAAATGATGACCACATCATGCCAGGTGTTATGCGCAATATTGTCAGCGATTTCCTTTTGGTTGGAGTCTTTGTTCCAGTCGATACGATCAATGGCTTCGATACCGCTGCCTGCATAGGATTCCAGCAAACCATTCCACAGACCGTCGGTGGTGCCATCACCATGCGCAATCTGCACGACCGTTGCGTCTGACACGACACGCTGGAGCATACGCCCCAACACCATACCGTTTTTATGTGTAGAAGCCTGGAGAGAAAACACCCACTCACCATTTTCCTGCTTCAGCGGGTTACCGATAGGAACCAAAGCAACGACTTCATTTTCGTTGGCCGCATCCCTGACTGAGTTAAAACCTTCCTGTTCATTCGGGCCCACCAAAGCCAGCGTTCTGAATCCCGCGGCCGAGCCACTTGCAATCGCCGCTGTTGCTTCTGCGCTGCCTTTGTCATCGCGCACAATCAAACGCACATCGTTGGTGACGTCGTAGCGCGAAAGCGCATCTTGAAAACCGGCGGCCATGTCTTTGCCGATGTATTTTGTCTGGCCACTGGCATCCGTGATGAGAACAACGTCGAAGGGTTCATTTTTTGAACCGTCCGCTCTCAGATCTTTAATTTGTTCTGGTTTATCCGCTAACCATGGAGTGATGGTGTAAAAAGCCTCTGCGCCAATTAATAAACTTACGATGAGTCCGAGTACTGGTAGTAGCCTTGATTTTTTTTCTTTCACCTTAGTCTCGTCAGGTTTCGAAAATTTTTGTTTATTTTTCAGGCTAAACATATTGTGAATACTTTTTAATGATGGATGGTTTAATCGGTCTGACTCAGCAAAGAACTCTTAAAGGGCTGCTTTGATGATGACTTTGCACATTCTCACCAGAATGCGTTGTCTCACAGGTTCCATCTTGTTTTGTTTGCCCATGAAATCTGACCAGCAGTGCAGTGATGTCATCTGAAGCCGGAATACCGTTAGAAAAATTGCTCAGAGTCGCGATTAGGCTATCAATTTCATTGGTTAATGAATCACTCTCGTTTTGCTTTAAAAAATCAAGCAGTCTGCTTTCCCCAAAGGCTTCGTCCTGAGGGTTAAAACACTCCGTTACACCATCGGAAATCATCAGGATTTTGTCTCCGGGCGCAAGTTTGATGGACAAGTCTTTATATCTAGCTAAATCGAGCAGTCCAACGATCGGTGAACCTCTTTCTGAAACCGTTTCAATCAGCCCATTTTTTCTGATGATATAAGGCATCACGTGGCCACCATTACAAAAGGTGAACAAACCAGTTTGCACATCCAGTATCCCATATAGCAAAGTCACAAAAAGTGAGAGCGGATTTTTTGCATTTAATTGTTGGTTGGCTTTGTCTATGCAAGCACTTGGTGAGTGATTCTGCATCGCGAGCTCTTGTAGCATCGTGCGCACAAGCACCATGAACAGGGCCGCGGGCACCCCTTTGCCGCTTACGTCTGCGACAATCACGCCTAGACGATTATTATCGAGTCTGAATACGTCGTAGAAATCTCCCCCGATCATCCGCGCTGCGCTCATGTAGGCATGCCCTTCAAAGCGGTGATCTTGGGGGAAGCTGTCTGGCAAAATTGATTGTTGTAATGTCCTCGCTACCAGCAGCTCATCATTGATTTGGTTTTGTTTTTGTATCAGGTCCTGATTGACGGTTTTTAGTTCTAACGTACGCTTAAGTACTTCTGCTTCGAGTCGCTCTTCAGACTCCAACAGTCGGTCTCTGGCTTTTTCCAGATTGATCATCGTATTGCGCAACTCTTCTGCAGAGGCTTGCACTTCGAGTAGCAAACTGTCTTTGCTCACAATGGTTTCTTGCAAGAGCTGTGCCTGAGCACGCATCAGTAAATCAATTTCTAATACGCGTATGCCTTGCGCAGAATGAACAAGAATGGGTTCGTAGCAAATTGCAGTGTCTCTTTGCAAGGCGACTTTCACACCCTCTGCAATCGATACATCGTCGGCCAATAAAGCGGGTGTGGTATCAATGACCTCAAGTTGCATGAGAAGCAGTGTTGGCTTCTGGATATAAATCTCACGCACATATGGACGGCTGAGCACGGCGAACAGTCTTTTTTGAGATAAGACACCCAGTATCTCGCTGTCATTTAGAATCAAACAACCCGGTAGTTGTGGGTCGGATACGAATAGTTGCTCAACTTCACCCACTGAAGCGTGACAGTCGATTTTAGCGCCCCATAACTTCAGGTCACTAATTTTTTGGGGCAGTGTTTTTTGACTGAGTTCAGTGGGCACCATTTAGCATTTTTTCTCACGTTAGCCTCACACTATAAGTGAATGTCTCGTCATATTGTAGGTGTATATGCTCGGTTTATTTTTTTTAAATAACGTGATAAGCTATTGATTTATATAATAAATATATATGTAACTATAGTTATATTTTTAATTGTTCGTTTTTTTGGGGATAAGGTTTTGCAAAAAGATACCGCCTCTGGCAAAGAAGAAGCTCTGTTCCATCGTCCATTGCAAAAAAGGGGCGAGCTAACGGTTGGAAATATTTTTTCTGCAGCTAAAGACTTGGTGAAAACCGGTCA
>CAINDJ010000065.1 GCA_903847325.1 uncultured beta proteobacterium
CCTCACTCCAAACCTGATCAATGTCATTGCCGCCCGTGCCACGATTACGGTCGATCTGCGCAATACGGATGAAGCGCTGCTTCAACAAGCTGAACAAGCACTCAATGAATTTCTACAATCACTTGCCGCCTCAGAAGGTGTCACGATTACCTCCCGCCGTCTGGCTCGCTTTGAGCCTGTGGAATTTGATAGCGCACTTGCCGATCGCATCGCTTATCACGCGCAAGCTCTGGGCCTCTCGCACCGGCGCATGACCTCTGGCGCGGGGCACGACGCGCAGATGCTGGCACGCGTCTGCCCGACCGCCATGATTTTTGTACCAAGTGCAGGTGGTATCAGTCATAACCCCGCTGAGCACACTGAACCCGCCGATCTGATTGCGGGTGCCAATGTGCTGCTCGCCACACTCACCGAACTTGCCCATTAGGAGTCTGTCTCATGACACGTATTGTTACCGTTGGTGCCGCACAACTTGGTCCGATTCAACGCGCGCATACGCGCAAAGAAGTCGTCGCTCGACTGATTGCTTTGCTTGAACAGGGCGCGCGTCACGGCTGTGACCTGGTCGTATTTCCAGAACTCGCTTTAACAACTTTTTTCCCGCGGTGGTATTTTGAATCGCAACAGGAGATCGATAGTTTTTTCGAGACGCAGATGCCTGGGCCAGACACGCAAGCAATATTCGACGCGGCACGCAAGCTCAAGATAGGCTTCTACCTCGGCTACGCAGAGCTTACGCAAGAACAAGGCCGCACTCGCCGGTTTAATACTTCGATACTGGTCGATCAGTCCGGTGCGATTGTGGGCAAATATCGCAAGGTGCATCTGCCCGGCCATGCCGAACATGAGCCCTGGCGGCAGTTTCAGCATCTCGAGAAACGTTACTTTGAAACCGGCAATCTGGGCTTCCCTGTTTTCAGGGCCTTTGGCGGCATCATTGGCATGGCCGTATGTAACGACCGCCGCTGGCCCGAAACTTATCGCGTCATGGGCCTGCAAGGTGTTGAGATGATTTTGATCGGCTACAACACGCCGGTACACAACCCACCGGCACCAGAGCATGACAATCTCTCACACTTTCATAACGAGCTCGTGATGCAGGCGGGTGCCTATCAAAACGCGACCTGGATTGTAGGCGTAGGTAAAGGTGGACGCGAGGAAGGCGTTGACCAGATCGGCAACTCCATCATTGTCGCGCCTTCTGGTGAAATCGTTGGCGCCTGCACGACGCTGGGTGACGAGTTGGCGATCGCGCGCTGCGACCTGGATCTGACCTTATCTTATAAAAACTCTGTATTTAATTTTGCTAAGCACAGAGAGCCCCAGGCCTACGGCATGATTGTCGAGCGCAAGGGCGCGATCATCGAGGTATGAGGGACAGACAGCGATGCATGCGAATAAAACTATCCATGCCGGCGTATTGAGTATTGGTTACGCAGAAACAGGCTCTGTGGATGGAGCCCCTGTGTTTTTGATGCATGGCTTTCCCTACGACATACAAACCTATGCTGAAGTAGCACCCATACTCGCTGATGCAGGATGTCGTGTGATCGTGCCGTACATGCGCGGCTTCGGCTCGACCCGATTCCTGGATGACAATATGCCACGTTCCGGCGAACAAGCCGCGTTCGGTGCGGATTTACTCGCTTTGATGGATGCTTTAAACATCCAGCAGGCCACGCTCGCAGGGTACGACTGGGGTGGGCGCGCGGCTTGCGTTGTCGCTGCGTTATGGCCTGAACGCTGCACGGGACTTGTATCGCTGCATAGTTACAACATTCAGAATATCGCTGACAGTCTGATTCCTGCTTCGCCTGAAAAGGAACAACGTCTCTGGTATCAGTTTTATCTCCATAGCGAACGAGGTCGTGCGGGTCTTGAACAAGATCGACAAGCCTTTATTCGTCACTTGTGGAAAGAGTGGTCGCCAACGTGGAATTTTAACGACGTTACTTTTGCGCAAAGCGCGGCTTCTTTTGATAATCCCGATTTTGTGGAAGTTGTGATTCATTCATACAAGCATCGTTATGGCTTGGTCGAAGGCGATCCCGCTTACGCGACGATTGAGCAACGATTAGCGGCGCAACCCGTTATTTCAGTGCCAAGCATTACCTTTGATGGAACAGATGACGGTGTGCGTAGTCCCTCGAGCCCTGCCGCACACAGCCATCGATTTTCAGGTCCCCGATCACACAGGGTGGTGCCAGGCGTTGGCCACAATATGCCACAAGAGGTGCCTGATGTTTTTGCTCAAGCGGTACTTGAATTAGTGCATTCAAAACCTTGATCTGATCAGTTAGCAAAGAGCAGTTGTCTCTTTTCCACCCTCATAACGATTTAAAAAGTATGGTCCAAGAGTTAAATATCCAACTACATGTTTAGTTGGACTGTACTATTTGACGTATAGATTTTTAGATCGAATAAATAAAATTATCAGTGACTTTCGGAGACAAGAAAGTGATCCACCTGAATCAATTAGTTCCCATACTTACCTCTATGGTCATCGCTTCATGCATAACCCATCCTGTGGTTGCGCAAACAAGCGACTATCCTACTAAGCCAATCAAACTCATCATAGGATTCACCCCCGGCGGATCGACAGATACCATTGGTCGGCAGCTTGCAAATTCCTTTACTAAAATTCTCGGCCAATCCGTCATCGTTGAAAACAAGCCCGGCGCAAACGGCAATCTGGCGACAGACTATGTGCGTCGTGCAGCGCCAGATGGCTACACCATTTTTTACACCTCGATCGGGCATGTTACAAATCCTCTCATCTACAAGGATGCAAAATACGACCCGGTTAAAGACTTCAGTCCTATTGGTCAGGTCTTAGCTGGGCCCAATGTATTGGTCGTTCCAGCCAACTCTAAATTTAAGACGATTAAAGAATTAATCGATTATGGCC
>CAINDJ010000066.1 GCA_903847325.1 uncultured beta proteobacterium
CCTGCGCCTGCGCCGTGGCACAGCCATGCAGTAAACATACGCTTGGGCCAAGATGCTCGGCCCAAGGCTCGCCAGCGTCAGATGAGGCGAACAAATCAGCCATTTAACTCAGCCATTTAATTCAGCCATTTAACTCAGCCATTTAACGCAATCACCGATCAGCTCTGAACGATATCGAGCTTAGCCACACCGAGTGCGAGGGTCTTAGCCCCCACGTCCCTGAACTGGATCTGGGCCTGCGCATCGAGCCCGGTACCCGCAAGGCCAATAATCGTGCCTTCCCCAAAGCGGGCGTGACGCACGCCCTGCCCGACCCTGAATTGCTGTGCGCCTACCGTCACACCACTGGCCAACATCTTCGGTGGCACGGGTGCCGCGCGCGGTGCAACCTGTCGACCATAGGTATCACCAGCGTAATGACTGGTTTTCCAGCGTGGTTCACTATCACTCAATCCCTGCTTGGGGGTGAGCCATTTCATATGCACGTCCGGGACTTCGGAGAGGAACCTGGAGCGCATGGCATAACGTGTCTGACCATGGAGCATACGACTCTGAGCCAGACTGAAATAAAGTCGCTCGCGGGCGCGCGTAATCGCCACATACATCAGGCGCCGCTCTTCTTCGAGACCCGAAGGATCCGAAACGCTGTTTTCATGAGGAAAGAGCCCCTCTTCGATACCTGTTATGAAAACCGCATCGAATTCCAGACCTTTTGCAGCATGAACGGTCATCAACTGCACCGCATCCTGTCCCGCCTGCGCCTGATTGTCACCCGCCTCAAGTGCGGCATGCGAAAGAAAGGCCATGAGCGGAGACAGACCATTAAAGCCCTCCTGCATGGGATCAAGCACGACATCCTGACCTGCGTCGGCAATCACGGTGGTCGCACCCGTCATAGGCGCCTGAACTACAACGCCTGCGGGCAAGCCGGCCATATCGGCTTCAATCACGAAGGCAGCTGCAGCATTGACTAATTCGTTTAAGTTCTCGATGCGATCCGCACCTTCACGATCCTGCTCGTAGTGCGCCATCAACCCGCTATGGGCAATCACATGCTCGACTAGCTCAGGCAGCGGCAACAGACGCGTTTCGAACGAAAGTTTATTGATCATCATCGCAAACTGCGCGAGGTTTGAACCGCCTTTACCAGGCACGCGTGCGACAGCTGAGGACAGGCTCGTATCAAACGCGCGCGCCTGATCTCCCAGCAGCTCAAGCGTGCGTGCACCAATTCCCCGCGGGGGAAAATTCACCACACGCATCCACGACGTATCATCATCAGGATTGGCCATGAGTCGCAAATAAGCGAGAGCGTGTTTAATTTCCTGTCGTTCAAAAAAGCGTAAGCCGCCGTAAACTTTGTAGGCGACACCTGCTGAAAAAAGTGCATGCTCGATCACGCGGGACTGTGCATTGCTGCGATAGAGCACCGCAATCTGGCTACGCTCGCGACCATCGGAAATCAACCCGCGCACTTCGTCGACCAACCATTGCGCCTCAGACAGATCGGTGGGCTGTTCTACCACACGGATTTGCTCGCCCTCGCCTTGCTCGGTCCAGAGATTTTTGCCTAAACGACCATTGTTATGACTGATGAGCGCATTGGCAGCATCCAGTATATGGCCGTACGATCGGTAGTTTTGTTCCAGACGAATCACCGTGCCGTGCGCGTAATCGCGCTCGAAATCTGACATATTGCCGACATTCGCACCACGAAATGCATAGATAGACTGATCGTCATCGCCCACTGCAAACATACTCGCACCACCACCCGCGAGTAGCCTGAGCCACTTGTATTGGAGCGTATTGGTATCCTGAAACTCATCAACCAGCACGTGTTTAAAGCGTCGCTGATAATGCGCGCGCACTGGCTCATTGCGCGAGAGCAACTCGTAGGCACGCAACAACAATTCTGGAAAATCAACAACGCCTTCACGCTGGCACTGCGCCTCATAGAGTGCGTAAATCTCTATCATGCGCCTGCGAAAATTGTCGTAAGCCTCGACGTCACCAGGACGCTGGCCTTCTTCTTTCGCACCATTGATAAATCGCTGCACCTCACGGGGTGGATATTTATCATCATCCACACCATTGGCTTTTAACAGGCGCTTGATCGCGGCGAGCTGGTCAGCGGTATCAAGTATCTGGAAAGCCTGAGGCAATCCAGCATCGCGGTGATGCGCACGCAACATCCGGTTGCATAGTCCGTGAAACGTACCAATCCACATGCCACGAATATCGATCGGTAAAATGCTCGATACGCGCGCGGTCATTTCGCGTGCGGCTTTATTTGTAAAAGTAACGGCCAGAATACCAAGAGGACTGACTTGCCCGGTCTGTATGAGCCACGCCATGCGCGTGGTCAGCACCCGGGTCTTGCCGCTCCCAGCACCAGCAAGCACCAGGGCATGCTGGGGAGGGAGCGTTACGGCTTCGCGTTGGGGCGAATTAAGCTTGTCGATCATGCCGCATAGCGGCGCAGACGCAAAGCAAACTCCTCAAGGCTTACGATACCGCTCTGCTGAGCGCGCTGACACCATGCCTGAAGCTCGTGCAGGAGCTGATCACTTGAAGCACTTGAACTATCCCAGAGCTTGACGAGATCGTGACGCATCTGCACCAGTGTAGTCAGTGAATTACTCTGTGCGAGTGCTTTTTCGATACGTGCGCGCTCGATCGGTGCGAGGGTTTCCTCGCCGCGACCTAGCCAGTGCGTGGCGGCTATCAGCTCTTCGGCCTGATGGCCGCTACCGGAGGTTTTGAGGTGCTGGATTTCGATGCGGCAGGCGTTTTTCAAAATGCCCGTGTAGCGCGACAAAATTTCAAAACGATGAGCAATCACACCTTGCAGTGTGCGTAAATCAACGCCTGCTTTGCCATGCGCTTCGAGACGCAAACGCGGAGCAACTTTTTTAATTTTGCACAAACCAGCCGCCTTAAGTCCCAGAATATAGATCCAGCCGATATCCAGCTCATACCACTTGCTAGAAAACTTGGCGCTCGTACCGTAGGCGTGATGATTATTGTGCAGCTCTTCGCCACCGATCAGAATACCGATCGGGAATACATTGGTACTGGTGTCAGGGCTGGCAAAGTTGCGATAGCCCCAGTAATGACCAATACCATTGACCACACCCGCTGCCCAGAATGGAATCCAGGCCATCTGGATCGCCCAGATTGTGAAACCAATCGAGCCAAAGAGTGCCAGATCGATGAATAGCATCACCAGGATGCCACGGGCGCTGTAGCGCGTATAAACATTGCGCTCAAGCCAGTCATCAGGCGTGCCATGGCCAAATTTGGAAAGGGTTTCCTGATTTTTTGATTCGTGGCGATAGAGTTCAGCGCCTGAAAACAAGACCTTGCCAATACCGTAGATCATGGGCGAATGCGGATCATCCTCACGCTCGCATTTGGCGTGGTGTTTGCGATGAATGGACACCCATTCTTTTGTGACCATTCCCGTGGTCATCCACAGCCAGAAACGGAAAAAATGCATCACCGCGGGGTGCAGATCAAGGCCTCTGTGCGCCTGACTACGGTGCAAAAATACCGTCACCCCCACAATCGTGATGTGCGTCATCACCAAGGTAAAGAGAACAACTTCCCACCAGGTAGCCTGAAGTAAACCGCCTGCGGCAAAAGAAATGAAGTCTTTCATGAGTGTCGATGACTCGCTACAAAAAATAACAGATTGATTTTAACGTAAGTGCCCCGCCTGTAACGCTTAAAAACCACACAAGGTTGAGGAATATC
>CAINDJ010000067.1 GCA_903847325.1 uncultured beta proteobacterium
GAGTTAAGCCAGAGCTCGGTAGACATCGCTTTGATCAGATCCGGTCCGCTTGATTTTGGTGATGCACCAGCAGGCATACCATGCCGCAATTCATAGGCCGCACCCAGAAAGCTGTTACGCACGCTTGGACTTTCTTTCTGATAGCCAATTTGTTCAAACACATCGGCCAGTAAGTCTTTGGCCTGTGTATTGTCAGGTTCTGCATAGACGAGCTTGTTCAGGATCTCCATGGCTTCGCGATATTTACCCGCTGTAGAAAGCTCCTGGCCTTTTGCCAGGATTTTTGCAGAGCCTCCCATCATCTCCACATATAGCGGTGCGGAGTCGCGTGGGGATAATGGAATGAGTGTCGCGGGGTTTGCATCCCAGTAACCAATATATCGATTGATCACCGCTCGACTGTTGTGCTCTTCAGAACCATGGTAACTATGCGCCGCCCACTGCTTTTGCAAGCTTTCCGGGAGCTTGTAGACGTTATGGATTTCATTAATCGTGACGCCCTGATTCGCGTGATGTAATACTTCGTTATTCAGGTGTGCGTAGGTATCTCGTTGTGTGCGCATGATTTCCTGGATACGGTCGTTGCCCCAGCGTGGCCATGAGTGAGAGGCAAACATCACCTCTACATTTTGTCCGTAGCGATACAAGGCAGAGTTAATGTGCTTGGACCACGAGAGTGCATCACGCACCAGTGCGCCACGTAATGTGTAAATATTGTGAATCGTTCCGGTAATGTTTTCGGCAGCCCAGAATGCTTTGAGGTCAGGGAAATAGGTGTTCATCTCCGCAGGTGCTTCGGTCCCTGGCGTATTTTGGAATTCCATTTTGACACCATCAATCGTGATGGTTTCAAAATCTTTGGAGACATATCGGTTCGGCTCGATTAATCCTAAATTCCCCGCTGCCGTATTTTTGCCAATGGATTGATCAACATGGCCAAACGGGCTGCGTGGCAGTAACACGCCATATTGGAAATACATGCGCCGCGTCATCGCGTTACCTGCGTAGATGTTTTCCGAGATCGCATGCTCCATAAAGCCACTGGGCGCGAGAATCTGAACTTTGCCGCTTTTTACATCGGCTTCGTCCACGACTCCCCGAACGCCACCAAAGTGATCCCCATGCGAATGGGAATACACGACTGCGACAACAGGGCGTTTACCTAATTTTTCGTTTACGAGTTTTAGCGCCGCGCGTGCGGTTTCTTTTGCGGTCAGTGGATCAAAGATGATCCATCCCGTATCGCCTTTAACAAAACTGATGTTAGCCAGATCAAAACCGCGCACCTGATAGATTTTGTCCGGCACGACCTCGTAGAGGCCGTAGGCCATATTTATGATGGCTTGACGCTGCAAAGAAGGGTGCACACTGTCAAAGTCTTTGCCTTGTAATAAAAAATCATAGCTGCCCATATCCCAGGCTACGTTACCCGCATCGGCCATAATTTGCTTAAAGGCGGGCGCTGCAATAAATCCTTTTTTTGCTTCTTCGGCGTCGCGCTTGTCCTCGAAAGGCAAGGTCTTACGTAATCCCTTTTGCAGCTCAATCGTGAATTGTGATGGCATTTTGCCTTTTTGGTCGAAATGCTTGCCCTCCATGGCGCCCGGATCACTAATCACACCCCCACCTCCAGCCGCAAAAACCGATTGCATCAGGCACGTAGCGTATACGGACATGAGTATTGCAAATGTTTTTTTGATATGACTGTGCATGGCATTTCCTTTGAAACTTAGTCTGTGAAAAATTAATTCATGATGACATATTAAGTAATACTTATTTTTCGATGCACTGCTAAATTAAAATATATTTAATGATTTTTTCACGACCAATACAAGCTGTCTATAGACTAATCGAGGTATGCGGCGGTTATAAAAACGTGTGTCATTTTTTTTGTTCTGAGGATAGAATTTTCCAGTCATACAGATATTCAACAAAAATTTATTCAGAGAGACTTCAAAAATGATTCATGTTTTAGCTGTTATCACCGCCAAGCCTGGTATGCGAGACAACATTCTGGCCCACTTTCACGCTAACGTGCCAGCGGTAAAAGCTGAAAACGGTTGTATCGAATACGGTGCTGCAATCGATGCCACACAAGCGCCTGCTATTCAAACCCCCTGGGGACCCGATACATTTCTGGTCATTGAGAAATGGGAAAGCATGGACGCATTAAAAGCGCATGCCGCAGCTCCTCATATGGCGGCTTACGGGGCAAATACAAAAGAATTCATCGCTAGCCGCGTGATTCACATTTTGTCACCTGTTTGATAATTAAAGTGTCTAATAGGGTATGACGATTAAACGTAGCCCTTTTATATTCAGCGTTGTTATCCTGTTACTTGCGGCAAGCGGACTTTACCGCTGGTGGCAGGGTCCGCAAATTCCTGCTTATCAGTTGCAACCCACGGATTTAATTCAAAATGTTGTGGCGACAGGCAGAGTCATATCTACCTCGCGCGCGCAAGTAGGCAGCGAGATTACGGGCATTGTCGTTGAACGCCGTGTCAAGGAAGGCGACCGGGTCAAGCCGGGTGATGTACTGATTGTCTTGCGCGCTGACGATTTAATCGCAAAAGAAAAAGAAGCTCAGGCGGCTCTCGACCAATTGCGCCTGGCCAGACGTCCTCAGGCTATCGCGGCCCTCGCTCAGGCGGAGTCTCAATTCGCCCAAGCCACGCGCGAAACAAAACGACGCACGGAGCTCCTCGAAAAGCAGTCCATTGCTCAAGAGGCTGTTGAACAGTCTAAAAACAATCTGGCTACCGCGCGCGCGGCAGTCGAACAGGCGCGTCTGCTCGTGCAGTCGCTCGCAACAGATGAGTCCGAAGAAAGAATCTTAAAAGAGCGTCTGGCCGCCGCGCAGGCGATGTTGCTCAAGACAGTCATTCGCTCCGAGGTCTCAGGCACCATCCTGACGCGTAATGTAGAGCCTGGAGATCTCGTACAGCCAGTCGGCAAGGTTCTCCTGGAGATCGCCAGGGCCGGCGATACGGAAATTCTGATTCCTCTGGATGAGCGAAATCTTGGCACGCTGGCCTTAGGTCAGAGTGCTACCTGTATTGCCGACGCTTATCCCAATCAGTATTTTGATGCGCGCGTGAACTTTATTGCCCCCACGATTGATCCACAGCGCGGCACTGTAGATATCCGCTTAAAAGTAGATCCTGTTCCTGAGTATTTGCGACAAGACATGACTGTATCCGTCAATATTCTCACTGGACAAGTCAAGCAGGCGCTTGCGATCCCGAATGATGCTTTGTTCGAGGTGCGCGGCACGCAGGCCGATGTCATGGTTGTCAGGGATGGGCGAGCGCATCGCGTGACCATTACACTTGGCTTACGCGGTCTGGCTAACTCTCAGGCTGCGAGTGGGCTCGTCGCCGGAGACTGGGTTTTGCAAGGTCCGCGCGCGCAGGATGGCGAACGGGTTCGTGTGTCACCGCAGATCCTGCCCTTGAGTCAGGTCTCCTCGACCACACGCAAAGAAACCCCTGTGAAATTCAATTAACCCATGTGGATCGAATCAAGTATTGCCTTCAAATTCATGCGGCAAGGTCGCACGCAGACCGCGTTAATCCTGGTGGGTATTTCAGTTGGCGTCTCGGTGATTGTGTTTATCACCGCACTGATCATGGGCTTGCAAAGCAATATTGTTGAACGCACGCTTGGCACACAATCCCATATCAAAGTCCAGCCGCCAGACGAAAAAAACAAAGTCTTACCCATGCCTGAGGGTGTTGTGGGTTTGACCCTCGAGGATAAACGCGCCCAACGCTTGCGAACAATTATTAATTGGCTTGAGGTACGCGATACGCTGGATGTGCTCCCAGAAATCAAAGCTGTTTCACCTGTTGTATCTGGCCCGGCGTTTGCGAGGCGAGGGGATGTTTACAAGTCGATTTCGATCATCGGTATAGATCCCATACGTTACGAAAAAATCATCCCGATTAGTAAAGACATCATTTCAGGTAGCTTTCGAGTCGGAGCAGGTGATGTTGTCATTGGAAAACTGCTTGCCGATGATCTAGGCTTACGTGCCGGAAATAAACTCCGGATCGAAGCAGGTCTGGGGCGTTCGGCTGTGGTCACCATTGCGGGTATTTTTGAGCTCGGGGTACGTGATATTGATTCCCGTTTTGTTTATCTCGATCTCAAGCAAGCGCAGTCATTATTAGGCTTGTACGGTGGCGTGAATCAGATCGATGTCACGGTCAATGAGATTTTTAAAGCGAATGCTATCAGTGCGCGGATTGGAAAACTGACCGGCCTGAAGGCTGAAAGCTGGATGGAGACGAATGCGCAGTTGATGAACGCTTTGAGTTCACAGAGTGTTTCAACCACCATTATTACTTTTTTCGTTGGCTTGTCTGTTGCACTTGGTATCGCGAGCGTGCTGGCCATCAGTGTGACGCAGCGCACCCGCGAAATCGGGATTTTACGTGCGATGGGTACCCGTCGCGCGCAGATGCTGCAGGTGTTTTTAATTCAGGGAGCCATTCTGGGCCTGATTGGATCCTTAGTCGGTGCGTTGTTAGGCTACGTGCTGGTCTGGGGGTTTAATACGTTTGGACCCAAGTTGTTCTATATTCCTTTGCCATTAGGATTGATCCCGGCTGCAATGACTGTTGCAACAATCGCTGGCGTATTGTCAGCCCTGGCGCCAGCGTGGCGTGCCTCCAGACTTGATCCTGTTGTGGCGATACGTTATGTCTGAGGCTACATATTCGATGACCGAAGATGTATTGAGGCTAGAAAATCTATCCAAGTCCTACAACATCGGGGCACCGAATGAAGTTGAGGTGTTGCACAGCATCAATATGTCCGTGGGACGCAATGACTTTTCTGCACTGATCGGTCCTTCCGGATCAGGAAAAAGCACCTTACTCAATATTATTGGTCTGCTGGATCAACCCACTGCAGGCGAGTTGTATTTGCAAGGCAAGCCCACGAGCAGGATGGGTGACGAAGCACGCACCGCGCTGCGAGGCAGTTCGATTGGCTTTGTATTTCAGTTTCATCATCTGATTCAGGCATTTACCGCACTTGAAAATGTCTTGATGCCAGTCATGGTAACGAAAGGCAAGCCCTCTAAAGAGATGTTGGATAGGGCCCGCGGACTGCTAGTCGAAGTGGGGCTGGAGAAACATCTCGATAAAAAGCCTGACTCTCTATCGGGTGGTCAGCAGCAACGCGTGGCGATTGCGCGCGCATTGATGACCAGACCTGCGCTCTTGCTAGCCGATGAGCCGACCGGTAATCTGGATACTAAAACTGCCGCGGATATTTTTGAACTATTCAGAAAGTTCAACGAGCAATTTGGATGTGCCGTCCTGATTGTGACGCACGATCCAAGACTCTCAGCCACCTGCGACCGGACTATCAATCTGGTCGATGGTCGAATTATCCAGGATTAAATTTTTTATCGAGCTATTCGGCTCGGCTGTGCGCCAGCGTACAGAACATATCCTGTCAATCCATTAGTCTGGATCCATACCTCCCTGCACATTCCATAAGAATATGTGGGTTGCGCACTCGCGTGAGTCATTACGCCTGCCCGGCAGTGATCTCTATCAATGGACCATCGATCATGAAAGTTGAATTTACTGAATTAGGTCCGATCAAAATCCTCATTGTTGATGATCAGGAGACCAATGTCCGGCTGATGGAAACATTGCTTCAGGCGGAAGGGTACGCGACCGTTGCAGCGACAAACGGCAGAGAGGCACTTACGCTTGCTGAAGCAGAAAAACCTGATCTGATTTTGCTCGATATCATGATGCCCGATATGGACGGCTTCGAGGCCGTTAAACACCTGAAAGAAGATCCTGTTACACAGAGTATCCCCGTCATTATGATTACCGCACTTGATGATCAGGAAACAAAAATCAGGGCGCTTGAATCAGGCGCGGAGGAATTCCTCACTAAGCCGATTGTGCGTGTGGATCTAACGATGCGCGTCCGAAACTTACTTCGTTTAAAAAAATATGGTGATTTATTAAGCGATCAAAAAGCTGTTCTCGAAGATCTCGTCCGCATCAGAACCGCTGAACTTGAGGCCTCCTATCGGGATACCGTGTTGACGCTGGTCAGGGCTGCCGAGCGGAAAGACCAGGAAACCGGACAGCATATTCAACGCGTGAGCCTCTATTGCAAACTCATTGCCAACGCAATGGGCTTACCTGAACAAACATCTGAGGCTCTGTTTCATGCGAGTCCGATGCATGATATCGGCAAAATCGGCATACCTGATAGTGTCTTGCTCAAACCAGGCCCCTTGACGCCAGAGGAATGGGAAATCATGAAAACCCATTGTGTCTTAGGCGCACAAATACTTTCAACCGGTACCTCTCCCTATATTCGTATGGGTGCTGAAATCGCACTGAATCATCATGAACACTGGGATGGGACGGGTTACCCCCACGCACTTAAAGGTACGGCAATCCCCTTGTCAGCAAGGATCATGCAAATTGGCGATGTGTACGATGCGTTGCGCAGCCGTCGTCCATACAAACTCGCCTTTTCACATCAAAAAGCTGTAGAAATTATCACGACCGGTGATGGGAGAACGCGTCCCGAGCAGTTTGATCCGGTCATCTTGGCGTTGTTCTATCAAAACCACTCAAAATTTAATGAGATTTTTGAAGGCAACACAGATGTAATCACCGAGAACACGATCACATAATGAAAAAAATAAGCTCAGAGACGCGTATTTTCATTGGCTTTGCGCTTGCGCTAGGTTGCATGCTGATAGCCGGGATTCAGATGTACAGATCCTTAAACGACTATATCGAGACTTCGAAATGGGTTGCTCATACCCATGTTGTACTTGAGGATCTGGATAGTGTTTCTGCACGACTGCGTGATGTCGAAAGTGCTCAACGGGCTTATCTCATTACAAATGACGCTGTATTTTTGTCAGATCAAGGCAATGATGCGTTGTTTATCAGTGATCTACTTAATCAGCTAAAAATATTGATTCAGGATAATCCCAAGCAAGTCTCCAGATTAGATAACCTATCCCGCTTGATTCATACACATTTGGCTTTACTCGACACAACGCTGGCTGTCTATAAAGCTAATGGTTTTACCAATGCGCGTGATCTCCTTCGCGAAGGCGGATCACGGCGAGCAATGGATGCGATACAAAAACTGGTAGTAGAGATGTCTCTTGAAGAAAGAGCATTATTGATGCTGCGCACAGATAAGGCCGAAAACAATGCCAATCTGACCCTGCAGATCGGGGCGAGTTTATCAATCCTGTCTATATTTGGATTAGTCATCTTATGGCTGCGCGCCAGACGCGAAGCGCGCAATAAAAATATTGCGGATGCTGCCATTCATCAAAGCGTGTTGCTCAGTCAAGTCATGGATTTATTGCCCGTAGGCGTGATAGTTTCTGATCTGAATGGAAGGCATACGAGTATTAATCCAGCCGCGTTAAAGATTTGGGAGGCTGAGCCAGGTACAGACCTATTTCAGAATGAAGAGTTGGGTGTTTGGGTCACGGGTACTGAACAACTATTAACCTCTCCACAGTGGGGATTGACACGCACACTCCAGACTGGCGAAACGATACGCAATGAGGTGATTGATATCCGGTGCTTTAACGGTTCGCGTAAAACCGTCAGTACGTATTCAATGGCTATTCGAAATGAAAAGGGATTGCTGGTCAATGGTTTGCTTGTATTAGTAGATGTGACGGAGTTCAAGGAGAAAGAGAAAAATCTACGCGCCTCAGCGCTTTTTGATGAGACGCAAGCACGCGCACTGGCTATGTTTTCAGAAAGTTTTGACCGCACAAAAATTCTGAATGATTTTTTAAATTTACTTGCAACGAGACATCCAATCCCTGTATCCGCTTTATATATTTTTAATGAATGGACAGGCAAGTATTCTTGCGAAGCAAGTTATGGAATTGGCGCGAACACACCGAGAGAATTTGTACTTGGGGAGGGTGTGCTAGGTGAAGCGGCGCGACAGACAAAATCGGTGTTGCTTGATAGTTCAGCCTTAACGATCGAAACAGGGTTAATCGATTTTGTGCCACGACAAGTCCATTTTTTACCGGTCAATTATCAAGATCGTAGAATCGCAGTGTTAGTCCTGGCCACCACAGAAAAACTGGATGCACTTGATAATGCATTTCTGGCACGGCTCGTTGTTACGCTTGGTGTCGCGCTGGATAATTTACGGCAATATAACGACCTAAAACAACTTGCCATGCAGTTACGTACAAGCAGCGCTGAAATTTCAGATAAAAATCTTCAGCTTGAAGACGCAAGCAGGATGAAGTCTGAGTTTCTCGCCAACATGTCGCACGAATTACGCACACCACTCAATGCAATTATCGGATTTTCTGAAGTACTTAGAGATGGGCTGTTAGGTGAACTGCTGCCAAAACAAAAAGAATATATCAGTGATATCTACACCAGCGGAGGGCATTTGCTGTCACTGATCAATGATATTTTGGATTTGTCGAAAGTCGAGGCGGGCAGAATGACGCTTGATCTGGAGGCGTCTGATGCTGCGGGCCTCGTGCAGGCAGGCTTGCAGGTTGTGCGTGAAAAGGCGATTGCTCATCGTATAGCGCTCTCGGTAGAGTCTGCAGCAGATTTGGGAGAGGTTTGGCTTGATCAACGTAAAGTTAAACAGATCATTTATAACCTCTTGTCTAATGCTGTTAAATTCACGCCTGATGGAGGAAAGGTCAACGTATCCGTGCATCTTGTTGAAAATCAGACAAACAAACTCGCGACGCATTACCTGGAAATTAGTGTGACTGATTCAGGCATCGGAATATCTGATTCAGATCAAAAACGTCTGTTTCAACCGTTTGTGCAAATCGACAGTACACTATCCAGACGTTACAACGGTACTGGTCTGGGGCTGGTAATGGTCAAGCGTCTCACCGAATTACACGGCGGCCGCGTGACGTTATTGAGCGCCCTGGGTAAAGGTTCTACATTTAGCGTCTTGATTCCTGCCCGCAGGAAAAATGACCAACCTGGGAATGAAGTGCATAATGCGCTCACATCCTCATTCACACGTGCGCCAACCCGTGAAAGCGCAACATTCAGCACACTTGTTACTGCACCCGCCGATGCACCGATATCTGGCTTAAGTCCACTCGCCCTTGTCGTAGAAGATGATCCCGCCGCAGCGGAACTTTTAAGGCTGCAGCTCGAGAATAGTGGGTTTAGAGTCATCGCGACTGACACAGCGGAAAACGCTCTCACTCTGGCAGAAACAGAGAAACCAGATCTCATTACTCTGGATATTCATTTGCCGGGCATGGATGGCTGGCAATGTCTCGAGCATTTAAAAGAAAAGCCAAGTGTCGCCTCGATACCCGTAGTCATCATTTCTATCGTCGCGGACAGAGCACGCGGGCTTTCACTTGGAGCGAATCAGGTACTTCAAAAACCGATCAGCAGAGATGAATTAAGTCGCGCACTGGCGGCTGTTGGGTTTGGACGTCGACGTGATGAACGTCATGGGGTAGTGTTAGTTGTGGACGACGATCCCAAAGCTGTTCAATTACTTGGCACACATCTTGATGCTGCCGGATATACCGTGTTGTCGGCATTCAATGGTCAACAAGGTATCGATATTGCACGTGCGAGTAAACCTGATTTGATATTGTTGGATTTGATGATGCCTGAATTAAGCGGGTTTGATGTGATTGATGCGTTAAAAAATGATATCGCGACAAGCGATATCCCGATCATCGTTGTGACAGCCAAACAAATTACCAGCGAGGACAGAGATAAATTAAGTGGTGTCGTCAAAAAACTGCTTGAGAAATCTGAGCTTGAGCATGGTTTGTTTATTCACGAAGTAGAACGTGCGATGTCTAAAGACGAGGCGCAGCATGTATAAGATCCTGGTCGTGGAGGACAACGCGTCAAATATGAAGTTGACGGTATTTCTGCTAGAAAATGCCGGGTACTCCGTTCTCAAAGCACTCGATGCTGAAACTGGGATTGAACTCGCAATCCGTGAGCAACCGGATTTGATTTTGATGGATGTGCAATTGCCCGGAATGGATGGCTTGCAGGCAACCAGGATTCTTAAATTGAATCCGCATACGCAACAGATAAAAATAATTGCGATGACCGCCTTAGTGATGGCGGGGGACCGCGAAAAAATCATTGCAGCGGGTTGCAATGGCTATGTGCCGAAACCCATTCAATACAAAGAATTTTTAAAGTTAGTGACTGACTTACTGAACAAAGCGTAATATCACACAGGCATACAGATTGAGCCATGTGTGTAAATCATTTACAACTAAAGGAAAAACCGAATGTGTCCCGAAATCGACTGGTTAGCCAAACGAGATGCGCTCAGAGCAACTGCTGAAGCGTTATTACCTGATTTTGGTAAAGTATTTCCTGATAAAAGACCTACTGAAATTCTCTTAAATGAGTTGTTGATCCATAAAGTCGAACTCGAAGTGCAAATCGAGGAGTTAAAACGAGCCAATCTCGCAATGGAAGAGTCCAGGGATCGCTATCTGGATTTGTATGATCGCTCGCCAATTGGATTCATCACCATTAATCGTGATGGATTAATGACAGAGTTGAACCTCATCGCAGCGAAAATGTTAGGTGTTGATCGATCGAATATCACGCACGCACGATTCACCACGCACATTGTGGCAGCTGATATGGATAAATGGAATCTTCATTTTTTGAAAATCATGTCAGGGACATCCTCTGAAACCCAGTCCATCGCAATCCGGATGCTTACGGCAGATGCGTCTAACTTTAAAGCGCATGTTTATTGTCAGAGCATTGCCACAACCGATCATTTGCCCGCATTGAGATTAACCGTCATTAATGCAGGGGATATATGCGATAACGGTGCTTAAAGCTCTTGCATCGCAAATAATATAAGCTGAGTATTGCCATTTGAGTCAACAATTCTTCTGGCATTGAGTGACATTTTTCTATAACCAATATCCTGAAACTCATGCTCAACGATGTATCCTTCAAAATTCTGATGATGCGGCAGGATTGTTTCGAGCAAATCGCGCAATGCCGGAATATCCCATTGCCGGTTGCCCAGGTCATAGATCAGCCGACCGAGTGTTTGTTCTGGCGTCGCTTTAAAGAATTTAAAAAATGATCGACTTGCTGACTGTACCTTTAGCGTAGCATCCAGCACAACAAGGGGTTCAAGTACCGTGTCAACGATACCTTCCGCCAAGGTTTTTGCGAGTTGGGTTTCCTTTTCAGCATGCACGCGTTTTGTGATGTCAGTAAATGTCATCACAATCCCCTTAGTAAGGTTGTCCAGAGTTTTATAGGGCTGAATATGGACGAGGTACCAGGTGCCTGCCTGTGTCACAAGCTCGATCTCGTATGGGGTACTCGAAGCAATGACCTGACGGCTACATTCAAGTAGATCGATATCCAGCAAATTCGAATTAATGTCCTGTAGGGGCCTACCAATATCTGTATCAATCAGCCTGTAAATTTTTACGGCTTCGCGCGTAAATCGACGAATAATCAAATCCTCGTCCAAGAATATCGTCCCAATATTCATGTTATCGAGCAGGTTTTTCATATCGTTCTGGATACCTGCGAGCTGGTCGATTTTGACTTGCAGCTCGGCATTAACCGTAACAAGTTCTTCGTTAACGGACTGTAGTTCTTCTTTGGATGTTTCTAATTCCTCGTTTGCTGACTGAAGCTCCTCGTTGATAGACTGAAGTTCTTCGTTATTGGATTTTAGGTCCTGATCTGAGTCGAGGCCAACATCTGATAATTGTTCTGGCGCATTTGTGTCATTTAGAATCGGAGTATTTTTAGTCATCGTTGGCACCCATTTCTTATCAGCAGTCATGATCTTATCGAAAGATATGGATTTAATGGCTTGATAAAATTTAAATTTTCGGTTGAATACGCTAAATAGATCGGTATGATTGCCGATGCTTTCCGCAGGCGATAAAAATAGTATTCCACCAGTGCGTAACGCAAAATTGAATTTTGGAATCAGTTTGTTTTGTAATTCAGCTTCCAGATAGATCATCAGATTACGGCAACACAGTAAATCAAGCTTGATTAAGGGTGGATCCTTAATCACATTTTGCACGGCAAAAATGACCATATCCCTAATTTGTTTGTTAATTCTTAAGCCATGTTGATCTTCATGAAAAAACTGTTTGACGCGTGCTGAGGTGAGATCGTTTTTAACCGAGCTTGGATAAAAGCCCGCTCGCGCTGTTGTGATGGCATCCTGATCCAAATCAGTCGCATATAACTGGATTCTGAATTCCTGTTTGACGCGATCCATATACTCTCTGAGTAGCATCGCAATGGAGTAAGCTTCTTCGCCCGTGGCACAACCCACCACCCAGATACGGATAATCTCTTTATCAGTTTTGTCACTAAATAACTTTGGGATCACTTCATTTTCTAATATGGCGAAGGCTTCCGGATCACGAAAAAAGCTCGTTACATTAATCAATAATTCATTGAGCAGGAGTTGAATTTCTCCAGGATCTTTCTTAAGCAATTCACCATAGATTAAAGGGTCTCGCATATTGTGTTGCAACATGCGGCGTTCAACCCGGCGTCTGATCGTGCTTTTTTTATATTCTGTAAAGTCGTGCCCGGTGGCGTTGCGAAGTAACAGCAGAATTTGCAATAAATAGGATGAATCTTGCTCTTGCACATCAGGCGTCTGTTGAGTATCGGGCACAGACAACCCGTTCGTTATAACAAGCGATGACAACATGTTTTCGGGTTTCAGAATTGCTGGATGTTGCAGCGATGAGATTGCCTGCTTGGGCATACCGTCATACTGAGCGCTCTCTGGATCCTGCACAACAGTCATGCCACCTGCTTTTTCAATAGCTTGCATACCCAGCGCACCATCGGATCCTGTACCCGAAAGGATGATTCCAACTGCGTTGCTCCCCTGATCTGCTGCCAGAGAGTTTAAAAATGAATCGATGGGTAGTCTTCTGCCTCTGGGCAGCTCTAACTCTGCTAAATGCAAAATTCCTTCATTGATCGTCATCTCACGGTTAGGTGGGATGACATGTACATGATTGGCGCGCACCAGCATGTTGTCTGTGACTTCGATGACGGGCATTGTTGTCGATCTTTGAAGTATTTCCGTGAGCATGCTTTCATGTTCCGGAGCCAGATGTTGAATTAGAACCAATGCCATATCGGTGTCAACCGGGGCATTCTTGAGTAGTTTTTCAAATGCTTCGAGTCCGCCGGCTGAGGCCCCTACACCAACTATTCTAAGTATTTTGTCTGGCATTGGGTTTCTCTTTGAAAACGACTAGTCATTTCAGCCGATCATACTCTGTAAGGAATTGTGAGTTATATTGAACGACGATTTCGTTTCTGCGTTTTCAAACTGAAACACAATAACTGAACCGTAATCCCCGGAGTTGTTATGTCAAATATACAGACAGATTTAAATCAAACTCCTAGTCCTTTGCGAAATCATTTGCTTGCGGCACTGCCTGAATCTCACAAAAAATTATTTGTCGATAAATTAGAACTCATTGGAATGCCTCTCGGTAAGGTTCTGTACGAATCGGGTGATGATGAGCTGTATGTTTA
This sequence comes from uncultured beta proteobacterium, assembly GCA_903847325.1. Lineage (GTDB taxonomy): Bacteria > Pseudomonadota > Gammaproteobacteria > Burkholderiales > Burkholderiaceae_B > Zwartia. Next base: position 13,587 of record CAINDJ010000067.1, read on the forward strand.
TTTCCCAACCAATTGTATTGTTTCATTGCTTTACGTCATGGAAAACGGGTCTTCGGCTGAAATCTCTGTCATAGGTAACGAAGGCATTGTTGGTGTGGCTGTATTTATGGGTGGCGTTAGCACGCCAAGTCGGGCGATTGTGCAAAGTGCCGGTTACGCTTACAGATTAAGTGCCTCCGTGCTTAAGGATGAATTCTACACTTACGGCCCTTTGATGATCTTGTTGTTGAAATACACGCAATCACTGATCACCCAGATGGCCCAAACTGCTGTATGTAATCGTCATCACTCAATTGATCAGCAACTGTGCAGATGGTTATTGTTATCACTGGACAGGCTCAATTCAAACAGCCTGACCATGACGCAGGAACTGATTGCGAATATGCTTGGAGTACGTCGTGAGGGTGTAACCGAAGCGGCAGGTAAATTACAAAAGCTCGGGGTCATCGAGTACGCACGCGGAAAGATTACTGTTCTGGATCGTCCGCACCTCGAGCGACTGAGCTGCGAGTGCTACGACGTCGTAAAAAATGAAACGCATCGATTGCAACCCTATCTGAATAAATAAACATATTATCGATCCAGAGTAGGGCTGCTCTCTTTTAGAACGTTAAGTCTTTTGCGTGAACACTTTTCACACCATTTACGTTTTGCGCTAACTCAATCGCAAGCGCTCGCTCCGCGCCACTATCAAGTTTGCCTTTCAACGACACAACACCAGCCACGGTAGTCACCGTGATGTCGGTTCCTGCCACATTGCTTGAATACAAAAGTGTCGATTTAACCTTTGTAGTGATCCAAGTGTCTGAGACAGTTTGCTCAGTTTTGGCTGTTGACACTTTTGGCATGACGCTGCCTGCAGCTGTGCCTGCTGGTGTGCCTGTCACTGCTGTTGTCGTTGAGTTAGGCGCCTGTGCTACGGCTGCAATCTTTAGCAGGTTTCTGACTGAAACCACTCCACGTGTGTTGCTTGCAAGACGTCCGGCTAAATCACGTGCCGCTTGACTATCCGCGGTACCAGTTAAGGTGACGCGCCCGGATTTAGTCTCAACTGTCGTATTTAAACCGTTGGTATGTTTGCTCCACAATAATTTTGATTTAACTGCAACGGTAATCGTCGCGTCATCAATGACTTCACCATAACTGCCCACTGGCGCAGCATGCACAACGGGCTTGTCTGAATCAATCGTAATCTGGTTATCGACTTCTTTGATACCACTCACACCCAGAGCGATTTCCCGGGCGAGTTCCTTATTGACGCTTTCGGGAACACTACCGGTTAATGTAGCTTTACCATCCTTGACGCTTGCTTTGAGTTCGCTGGCGCGCAGATAGGGATTCAACGCATAGGTTGTCCAGATCTGAACTTCCTGTCTGACATCAGTGAGGTTTTCACCGACTGTTTCTGCGTTTACGCTGTGCCCCATCGACATAATTGCTAGCGCTAGACCCGAGGTCAGGAATAAATTCTTTGATGATATGGACATGGTTGATTCTCTTTATATTTTGTAGATGTGAAATGCATAAGACGGATAAGCCCTATGCATTCATTTGTTGCTTAAGCCTTGAGCGATGCCATGAAATCAGCAACTTGCTTGTCTGCGGCTTCCTGGCTCAGTGCGTATCGTTCCTGAACGATCCCAACTAATTTTTGTAGTTGGCCTTCTGTTTTCAGGATTTCATCGTCGGTCAGCTTGCCCCATAATATTTTTGCTGCACCCGCGTGCTGCTTCCATTTGCCTGCAATCAGGTCATGACTTGGAATTACGTTTGATGTGTTCATTTCATTTCCAATTTAAATCGTTATATATGTATGTCGAACTTTGCAGTCACAATCCAAAAAGGACTGTGACTGAACATTCATTTATTTCAAACGCATATCATTTTTGACTGACTTAACGCCACCGACTTTGCGCGCAACATCTACCGCACGATCCGCCGCTGCATTAGAGGTCACGAAACCACTCAATTGCACAATGCCTTTAAAGGTTTCTACATTGATCTCTGCAACTTTCAGCACAGGGTCATTCAGGAATGCCGTTTTAACTTTTGTGGTGATGACGGTGTCGTCGATGTATTCGCCCGTACCTTCTTGAGTACTAGTTGATTGACATCCGGCGACTGCCAGCAGTGTGAATGCCATAAAGATGGCTGTGAAATATTTATAAATGTTTTTCATGAGTATCTCCAGAAAATGAAAACAGGAAAACTGAATTTTTCCTATACCTGTTTGACAAATAAATTCATTCAGGTTGGAACCATTTTGTTCTTCTTGAAACAACCAGTCTGTGCGATGACGAACAGACACTCATTCAATAAGTGAATAAATTATGGTTTTAAACAAGGAGAATCACCATGTCACTAGGTTCAATTATCTTGATCGTTGTTGTGTTGATGTTGATCGGTGCGTTACCCACCTGGCCGCACAGCGCAAACTGGGGATATGCCCCAAGCGGATTGCTGGGTACCGTGTTAATTGTTGTACTCATTCTGTTCCTGTTGGGCAGGATTTAATCCTTACCTACTTCGTGACCTACAACGCCGCCTACGACCGCACCGCCTACCGTGCCAAGTACGCTTCCTCCTGTTAATACCGCACCGCCAACAGCTCCAACACCCGCTCCAATCGCCGTATCTTTGCCTTGCTCTGACATTCCAGAGCAAGCGCTTAGTGCGGCGACCATCGCTGATGCAAGTAAATAGGTTTTGATCGAGTTCATGATATTTCCTTTGAATTTTCCAATTCAATTGAATGTGGAGTCTCTGGATCTTCGTTCTAAATACTGTTTATGTCTGTCTGTTATGACACATATGAAGTCAGTCATATGACACCTGTTAAATAAGTGATTACCGCTCTTTTTCTGCAGTTTTAAAGTAAGTGTTCCAGCGCACAGACACAGCATATTTATTCACGCATGATGAAATCACACACTTAAAGGATTCATCATGAAAATCACACAAATTCGTACCTTGATGTTGGCGTCTGTCGTTGTCGTTTCATCACTCGTGGTTGGGGAGGCAGCGTTTTCTCAAACTCGTCCTGCTGTTTCTGTGATGCCAGAGCCAACGCGCTGGACACAAGAAGACGTCACGACTTCGCAAAAACTTGCTACCGCGCAGAAAGAAATGGCAGCTGCGAAATTTGAAGCAATGAACGCTTGTAAAACTGTTGCGCCAACCCAGCACGCAAGCTGCGTCGCCGAGGCCGAGAGTATTTATTCCCAAGATTTGGCGGCAGCGCAAAAGCGCCTATATCCGAATAAATAATCTATACCCCTATGAAAAAACAAATACGGCGGGCAAAGATAATGAAAAATAAAATTAGATATTTATGTGCTTCAGTATTGAGCACTGCCGTGTGCAGTACTTATGCTCAGATTGGTGGAGGGGGAGTTCCACTACTGCAGATTCCTCCAGCGCCTGTTCAAGAGTCTGCACCTCCTTCCTTTAAATACGACAAACCCGTTGAACCCCAAGCGCCTGTCGTGGATAACACACGTATCCGTGTCAACCAGCTAAAGCTCACTGGTGCGCTGTTATATCCGCAAGAAGATTTGCTTGCACTGACGAACTTTCAGCCAGGCAATGAGCTCTCACTGACCGACCTGCGTCTGATGACGCGAAAGATCGCTGACTATTACCATTCGAAAGGATATTTTGTTGCGCAAGCGTATTTGCCGGCACAGGATATCAAGGACGGTGTAGTAACCATCGCAATCGTCGTTGGCAACTACGGTCAGGTCAAGATTAATAATCAAACCAATCTGTCTGATGGTTTAGCTAATAATTTAATGAGTGGTGTTGAGTCAGGGGACCAGATCGAGTCCGATCCACTGGAAACAAGATTGCTCTTGCTATCCGATCTCGCTGGTGTGAAAGTGAATTCAACACTTGTACCTGGTGCGCAAGCAGGTACTTCTGATTTGCTCGTCAATCTTACGCCAGGCCCTCGCGTAACTGGCAGTATTGATGCGGATAATGCCGGCCTGCCATACACGGGCTCATATCGGCTGGGTGGGACGGTGAATGTCAATAATCTTGCAGGCCTTGGCGATGTCGCCAGCGTCAGGGTATTGAGTTCTGGTTCTGGCATGGCGTATGGTCGCGCGAGTTATCAGCTCCAGTTAGGTCGGGCGACAGTTGGTGCCGCATATACGGCCTTAGGCTACCGGTTAGGCAAAGAGTTTTCCGATCTCGGTGCGCACGGCACGGCTAATATTGCGAGCCTGTATGCAAGCTATCCACTTATTCGATCACGCACCACGAATCTCTACGGACAACTTGGTTTTGATATGCGCACGTATCAGGACCGTGTGGATGCTACAGATACGACGACTAACAAACGTGCAAACGTACTCATGCCTGGTATTTACGGCGATCATCGCGATACGCTTGGTGGGGGTGGATTAACCGCCTACGGTGCCACATGGTCCTTGGGGAATCTCGATATTCAAGCCGGTGAGGCGCGTGATTTTGATGATGTGACCGGGCGGACAAATGGTCAATACAACAAACTCGCCATGAATGCGATGCGACTGCAACGCATTACCGATACGGTTTCATTTTATGCCTCTGTGAACGGTCAGCTTGCATCCAAAAATCTGGACATCTGGGAAAAGATGGAACTGGGCGGTATGTATGGGGTGCGCGCCTTTCCTGCTGGCACGGCCTTTGGTGATCAAGGCTATATCGTCAATCTCGAGGCTAGGTTTTTACTGCCTGTTATTACGCCCACCATGCCCGGTCGTATGCATCTGATTGCATTATTTGATACGGGCAGTGTTCAGTACAACAAGAATGCCTGGGCACCTACCGACAATACGATCAGCTTAAGTGGTGCGGGTGTCGGACTGACTTGGTCTGATCCAAATGATTTTTCAATCAAAACATATTATGCGCACAAAGTGGGCAGTACACCTGAAACGATTCAGTCGAGCGGATCAGGACAGTTCTGGTTCCAGGTTGTGAAGTATTTCTGATTACGGTTCATTCTAGAACCATCTATACACGACGGAGAGATCACATGAAAAATATCTACAGATCAACCCAGTTGATCAGCGCAGCACCAACATATTTGAGTAAGTTGCTCACAATCATTGTTATTGGATTTAGTGCCCCGGCACAAGCCGCGCCTGTAGGTGGAGCGGTAGCGAGTGGCACCGTGGGCATTCAATCCAATGGCGCCGCCACGACCGTCACCCAGGGATCGCAAAAAGCAATCGTTAACTGGCAGGGCTTTAATGTGGCCCCGAATGAAACTGTTAATTTTGTTCAGCCTAATAGTTCTGCCGTCATTTTAAATCGCGTGCAAAGTGTAAACGGCTCTGTCATTCAGGGACAGATCAACGCCAACGGTAAGGTTTTTCTGATTAATCCGAATGGTATTTTGTTTAGTCAGGGATCGTCAGTCAACGTGGGGGGATTTGTTGCATCCACTCTCGGCGTTTCGGATAATAATTTTTTAAATGGAAATTACAAATTTTCTGGCGATAGCCAGGGTACGGTGACAAACCAGGGATCACTCAACACCAATGCAGACGGAGGATACATCGCGCTGATCGGCTCTAAAGTGGTGAATGAGGGTGTCATCTCTGCGCGGTTGGGGACTGTGGCAATGGCTGCCGGTTCGGCCGTCACACTCGATATGGCGGGTGATCAATTGCTCAACGTGACGGTTGACCAAGGCGTACTGGATGCGCTGGTGCGTAACGGTCATCTGATTAAGGCAGATGGCGGGCAGGTCATTATGACTGCGCAGGGAGCAGGGTCACTCCTGAGTTCTGTAGTGAACAATACGGGTGTCATCCAGGCACAGTCCATTCAGAATCAGAATGGCGTGATTAAACTTTCGGGCGATGCCTCGTCTGGCGTCGTGAATTTAAGCGGCACACTTGATGTATCGGGTGTGGCTGCAGGGCAGAAGGGCGGCGCAGTTCAAGTGACTGCCAGTACCGTGAATCTCAATAACGCCAAGATTAATGCCACGGGTGATGCAGGTGGCGGGCAGGTACTGATTGGTGGGAATTTCCACGGAGCAGGGCCATTAGCGAATGCTAAAACCACTAACCTGGATCGCGGCACACAGATTGATGCGAGTGCGATACGCTCGGGTGATGGCGGCAAAATTGCTGTTTGGTCTAGCGGTACGACTTCCGTGGATGCGACTTTCATTGCTCGCGGTGGGAGTCAGTCAGGTAATGGCGGTTTTGTTGAAACCTCGGGACATGTGTTGTCGATGGGTTTATATGCCCGCGTGGATACCTTAGCAACGAAAGGCTTGACTGGTGTTTGGCTGGTTGATCCAAGTAACTATGAGATTTGCTTAGCTACTTGCTCTGGCGCACTAGATACTACTACAGAGACTCCTGCATCTGTCATCGCACACTTAGTCACTTCAAATTACACAATTTCGGCAACTAATAACATTACTGTTAGTGATGCTGTTAGCTTTTCAACCGGTTCGCGAATTTTTACGATCAATGCAGGCAATAATATTCTGATTAACGCTGCGATGGTTGCTTCAGGAAGCGACTCAGGATTTACCTTGATAGCAGGCAATGATGCTTTGATTAATGCGCCGATAACTGCAAGTAATTTGAATTCTATTATTAGCGTGACTGCAACGCACGACATAACGGCGACCGGTGCTCTAACAGCAAGCCAGACGGGTACGCAAATTAACCTTACTGCGCATCGGGATATCACAGCAGGCACCGTGACTGCTACGGGTGGTAGTGGCTTGCTGAATTTAATTGCTGACAGGAATGTAACTGTTGATACTGCAACGGCTACGGGTATTGCAACACTTAAATCTGATGCCACAGGAAACGGTCCGGGCGTTGCTGCAGGCACCGTCACAATAGGTACTGTTGTGACATCAAACACGTCAACAGTCATTCGGTTTAATCCTGCCTCCTATGCAACGACTTCAACTGAAATTAATTCCTTCACAGCTAAAATTACCGGCCCAGGTACCAAAGATGTCAAAGCCTGGGTCTTCGCAACGGGTGTGAATAAAGAGTACGACACTTCTAATTCAGCCACCCTTGCTTTCATCGGTACCCCCACGGATGTGGGCGCTGTCACACTCGACCCAGGCACAGCAACATTCAGCAGCCCGGGTGCAGCTAACTCCGTACCCGTTAGTTATAGTGGCTACACCATCAGTGGCGCAGCGAGTCCAAAGCTTGCATTGTTTTCTGGCTCTGGGTCCACCTCGGCAAACATCACACCTAAGGCTGTCACCGCGACCGCTACAGGCACCAACAAAGTCTACGACGGTACAACAGCCGACGCTGTGACCGTTGCTGTGACAGCGTTACCAGGCGACACGTTAACCGCAGCCAGTACGACAGCAAGCTTTGCAGATAAAAATGTCGGAACTGCGAAACCTGTCAGCGTCACTGGCATCACAATCAGCGGTTTAAGCGCAGCCAATTACACCGTCAATACCACTGCGGCCACCACAGCAAATATCACACCAGCCACGCTGATCATCGATGCTACAGGTAACAACAAAGCCTACGATGGTACGACAACAGCGACAGTCGGGTTAACGGATAACAGAGTCGCAGGTGATGTGCTGACGACGAGTTATACGTCTGCGAACTTTGCCAGTTCTTCGGTGGGTAATAGCAAATTGGTCAGCGTAACTGGCCTTGGAGCGACCGGCACCGATGCAGGTAACTACGTCCTATCAAGTACGACCGCGACAACAACGGCAAATATCACCGCATTTGCTACAGGAGGCACGACGACTGTGACACCTGCGGACGTCGTGATTGTTTCAAGTGCCTCAGGTGTACTGGCTATCGCACCGGTTGGCCCTATCGATCTGGCTAATTCAAACTATACGTACAACACGTTCAGTGGCGGCTGGGGTGCCAGTGGCCTGATCTCACCTCAGGTTTCGGGTGTAGCCAATCAGCTTTCTAACGAAGAGTCCGGAGAATCCAGCGCGTTGTCCGATGATATGTCGGGAACCGTAAAGGTGATTGGTGTGACAGGCGGAACGGCCGCGATGCTCACGGTGATGAATGGCGCATTACCTCGGCAGATGACCTCACTCTATCCCCTGGCTCCAACATCTATTGTGCCGCTCGGCGCAGTTCGGATCCGCAGGCAAAACAGAAATTAAACAATGTCATGATGAAATCTTGCATCCGTTGCCTGTCAGTGATCACCGGATGCCTGGTTTTATCTGCGGCGTTAGCCGAGGTGGATTTCAGGAAAGAGGCTGTCTCGCAAGCAACTACGGATATCGCCAACTGGATCGTGAGCTCCGGTGATCATGAAGCCAAACCATTTATCATTATTGATAAATTAAATGCAAAAGTTTTTGTGTTTGATCATTTCGGATATTTTCATGCTGCAGCGCCTGCCTTGCTTGGGTTGACAAAAGGCGATGCGTTAAGCCCCGGTATGGGTGCAAGAAAGCTTTCAACGATCCGTCAGAGTGAGCGCGTGACGCCCGCTGGCCGCTTTCTATCCTCTTTTGATTACAACCTTAGCGGCGATATCGTGTTGTGGGTTGATTATGATTCAGGCGTCGCCTTGCATCCGGTCGTCACGACTAACCCTTCCGAAAAGCGTTTGGAAC
>CAINDJ010000068.1 GCA_903847325.1 uncultured beta proteobacterium
CTATCACCTCGCCAATCGTCATGTGCGGGCGATGCTCACGCCTGAGGCTGCTTATATCGAGCCTGACAGCGTGTTGGCCGACATGGTGCGCAGACAGGGTGGATTAGTGGATCTGGTGCAAGAGGCTTTCGTACCAGAGGGTGGCGCGTATTCAGCAGGACATGGTGCTGCAGGTCATCAGCACCATCACCATACGGACGAATGCGGTGACGTCGCGCGCGACGAGGCGATGGGCAAGCTCGGTGAAGAGCTCTCTATTGCTGCACACGCTAAAAAATAATGTCGCATACCAATCCACTGCTCGCAGCATTGCATCTGGCGAGTCCTGCTCTGCCTGTTGGAGGCTTTGCGTATTCGCAAGGTCTTGAACAGGCTGTCGAAGACCGTTGGGTGAGCTCGATGGAGCAGGCCTATGTCTGGATCCGTGATGTCATGGTGCTCAGTCTGTCCAGGCAAGAATTGCCGTTGTGGTTGGCCTGTCATCGTGCGGCACTTATCCAGGACTGGCAGGCGTTACGTGCGGCAAATGACGCCTTGCATGCGTTGCGCGAGACCGCTGAGTTTCGTCTGGAGTCTGTCCAGATGGGGCATTCGATGGCAAAGTTATTTAAACAGTGGCAGGGCGGAGATGTGCTGCTTGCGCTCACCGATCTGCGTTGGGTCTATCCTTCGGCGCACGCTGCACTCTCTGCCGTATCAGGTATTGATGCGCAGATGGCATTGACGGCTTATTTGTGGAGCTGGGTAGAAAATCAAACCATAGCTGCCGTAAAGATCATCCCCCTGGGGCAGATTGAGGGACAGATTTTGTTGCATCGTTTGAAATCAGATATCGAGACGGCTATTCAGAATGCGATGTCGATTTCACCCGAGGACGTTGGCTCTGCGGCCGTCGGACTCGCGATTGCGAGCGCACGACATGAATCACAATACAGTCGCTTGTTCAGAAGCTGAACAGTCATATTTTAAATACATTATTCAGAGAATTAAAACATCATGCAAACATCCAATCCTTTGCGCGTCGGTATCGGTGGCCCAGTAGGCTCAGGCAAGACCACACTCGTGGAGGTGCTCTGCAAGCGCATGCGCGATCAATACAAACTCGCTGTCGTGACCAACGATATTTACACCAAGGAAGACGAGCGTTTGCTGGTTGCCGCAGAGGCCTTGTCTGCGGATCGCATCATGGGTGTGGAGACGGGTGGCTGCCCACACACGGCAATCAGGGAAGACGCTTCGATCAATCTTGAGGCGATTGACCGGATGCAAAAACGTTTTCCGGATCTGGAGCTGATATTTATTGAATCAGGTGGCGATAATCTGGCCGCGACGTTCAGCCCCGATTTGTCCGACCTGACGATCTACGTGATCGACGTGGCCGGCGGAGAAAAGATCCCCCGCAAAGGCGGGCCTGGCATCACGCGTAGCGATTTGCTGGTGATTAATAAAACGGATCTTGCACCCTACGTAGGCGCAAACCTGGATGTAATGCGTCACGATACCGCACGCATGCGTGGAGAGCGCCCCTGGGTCATGACAAACCTTAAGACCGGTGACGGACTCGACGAGGTGATTCAGTTTATTGAGAAGGCAGGTTGTTTGAAAACAGGTTGAGCTTTTAAAAAGAGAATCCTAGTTGAAATTAATCAGAGCGTCTTTAAAAGTGCTGCCCAGCATCTTGATGCTGGCAGTCTGCGCGACCATGCTCGCGACAGCTCGCGCGCAGACTTCAGTTTGGGATTCAACCATATCGAATACGAATTGGTATGTACCTGTGCCGCAGTTGCTGGCATATATGTCTCCACGCTCAGGGTTTAATAACCCCCTGCCAATTGGAGATCAGACACTCTGGACGCTTGGGACTTCTGTTAACGGGGTATTTAGCGGTACCAGTGTCGCGACGCTCGCGATAGGGTCGTCGAGCACGCTATCCACCTCGAGCATGCAAGGTACGGTCTCCACAGCAGGCAAAATCACGATATTTTTCACACCCGCGAGTGGTGGTAAGACGACGGTCGGTGTTGGACAGATGCAGTCCAGAGGGGGTAGCTCCCAGATGGAAATGCAGATGATCACGGGAACCGAGTTGCTGACTGCGCACTGGGCCTATATGTTGCCTTACAACCCGTCAACGTTTTCACCCCCACCTCCGCAAGCGATTCCTTTGAGTATATCTGCCCCTAATTGGGCCTGGACGCAAGGCACACCCTGGAAACTCGTCAGTCCGACAACCTTCGGCGTATCAACCCCTGCAAGTTTCATCATTACAGATTACAAGAATGGATATTTCTGGGGGCAGGGTGTAGGTCCTACGGGTAGTCAAGTTAATAGTTTTACCCTTCTTGGTTCGACTACGCCTGAGGGCAAGGTCCTGTTCAGCACATTGAGCAACGGCACGCTGACTTCTTTGTACGGAGATCTGTCGGGTAGTGCGTTGAGCGCCCAGATGTTGATGGCGGCTTATGGTGCCACGGGCGCTGGGGACCAGCTCATCGCTGTCGCAGACCTGATTCACCCTTATGCTGAATCAGTTACAGCCGCCAATAATCGCTTTGCGCTCGGTGCAGCAAATGCGCTGTACGCAATCGCCGGCACGACGAATGGACTCTATGGTGCTATGTCGCCAGTCGTGAGTACCCTGAATAATCTGAATGGTCAGGCGCAATCCAATGCATTGAGTCAGACGGTCCCTGTGCTGGTGGGAGGTGCTACGCAAGCAACTTACAACACACAGCGGGCTTTTCAGCAGACGCTGATGACGCGTATCGATAACCTGCGTGGTGCTGACTCAGGGAATTATTTTGATACAGATCGACAGGCCTGGATTAAACCCTTTGGGAGTGTTTCGAGTCAGAGCGGACTCAACGATGTGACCGGGTACCGAGCGAGCGGTGGTGGTCTTGCTGTTGGATTGGATCGTGCTGTGACACCGGACTTAATGCTGGGCGGTGTTTTTGCTTATTCGTACAACGCTGTGCGGGGTAGCTCTGATGTGACGAGCAATAACCTTGGTATCAACAGCTATCAGCTGGGTCTCTACGGCAGTTATGCACTAGCAAAAAATACGGACATCGATTTTCAGGCTGATCTAGGGTTAAACCAGAATAGCGAAAACCGCTCGATCGATTTTATGAATACCAGTGCTTCGGCTAATTACAGTAGCTACACGGGTCACGTTGGTTTGGGTATTCAGCAAGTACTTCCCGTCAATCAAACACTTAACGTTATTCCGTCCCTAAGGCTGGATTACGCCAATATCAGCGCACAATCTTATCAGGAGACTGGGGCAGCTGCGTTAAGTCTCAATGTGAATTCGCAGACCTATCAGGAATTGATGCTCACCGCACGCGTCAAGGGTGACTATAAACTGAGCGACACCTTAAAAGTCACTGCCAATGCAGGCGTTGGCTACAACACACTTAACAACCAGACCCAAATCACGGCATCCTTTGCAGGTGGCGGAAATAGCTTTGTCACCTATGGGATGGATGTGTCTCCCTGGCTGTATTCCGCAGGGATTGGTTTGGTTAGTTTTGAAAAAGAGGGTGTCGAACTCGGTGTCAGATACGATCTGCAGGCTAGTCCCACGGGATTCCTGAATCAGATGGCTTCAGTAAGATTCAGGATGAGTTTTTAAAATAAAGCCTGTGATGCCATCACCATGCGCGCGTAGCAGTGCCGCCAAAGCGCTGGACGGCATTAGAGAAACTATCAATCATGCAAACTTCCAATCCTATTCGAGTCGATATCGGTGGCCCAGTCGGCTTAGGCAAAATTACACTCGTTAAAGTGATTCAGTTTATTGAGAAGGCAGGTTGTTTGAAAACGAGTTGATGCCACATCAAAAATTTACTTATGTAGTTATGAATGCAGCGTAAATTCCTATTACTACAGCTTACTCAACGTTACAGCTTTTGATTGTATTTTTTGCAAGAATTTAACCAAGCCAATTTAGCAGTTTTGAATTGACAGGGTTTCTTTATTGTACATACAATTAGGATGTTGAATGATTGTTGAGTTTGATCAGGTCAAAAATCAACGGAACATTTGTGACAGAGGCTTGTCATTTGATCTCGCACAAGATGTTGATTTAACAAAAGCACTGATTGCTGTAGATGATAGGCATGAATATGGAGAAACCCGTTTTGTTGCACTTTGTCATTTAGATAAGCGTTTACATGTTTTATGTTTTACAGAGACATTAAACGGAATCCGA
>CAINDJ010000069.1 GCA_903847325.1 uncultured beta proteobacterium
GAATGAAGTTGTACGTATCGCTCTTCCTCGCAGCGCTCTTCGTTGGCCCTTCCTTCCTGGCTGCGCAGGAAAATTCCGGAGAAAAAAAGTCCTTGATTGAAGAGCATTCTGGCCGTATAACCGTTTAATAGATTGCGCACGACACGATGCGCGGCATAAATTACAACGGAGACAAAAATGGCTGGAGAGTTATTAGGCTTTGTAGGGACGGGTCGCATGGGTGGACCCATGACCATCAGACTGTTGGCTGCGGGCTATCGGGTTTGTATATACGACCGTGATGAAAAAATGGTGCAAGCCCTTGTCAAACAAGGTGCTGAGGCGGCCAGTTCACCCGCTGATGTCGCAAACCGTGCAGAAACTATTTTTCTGAGTCTGCCTAATCCTGAGATCGTCAACAATGTTGCCTTGGGTAAAGACGGTTTGATTGATGGAAAGATGGTCAAGCGAGTCATTGATTTTTCTACCATCGGTCCAAAGACAGCTGTCATTGTTGCTAAAGCAATGGGTGAGCGACAGATCAGCTATGTTGACGCGCCTGTCAGTGGCGGTGTTAATGGCGCAACCAACGGGACACTGGCAGTCATGGTGTCGTGTCCTAAGCCTGTCTACAGCACAATCGAAAGTTTGTTGGGTAACTTTGGCAAAGTATTCCATCTGGGCGAAGGCGCTGGCCAAGCTCAAACCATGAAACTTGCTAATAATCTATTGGCTGCTGCAGCCTTGGTCGTATCTTCTGAAGCGATGGTGATGGGTGTGAAAGCAGGCCTAGATCCACAGGTCATGCTAGATGTCATCAACAGCGGGTCGGGTCGTAATAGTGCCACACAAGACAAATTTCCCCGTGCAATCCTGCCGGGTACATTTGATTTTGGATTTACAACTGCGCTTTCTTATAAAGATGTGCGCTTGTGCGTGGATGAAGCAGAGAATCTCGGAGTACCGATGGTGGTCGGTGCTGCTGTGCGTGAGATGCTGGCCGTGACCAATGCGCTGCATGGCCCCGATTCAGATTTCACCTCCATTTGTAAAGTCCTTGAATCGTGGGGTGGTGTGACCGTCAGGAAATAGCATGAAGGCTCCTCTGCCTGTTGTTTCCCTAACCGCGCCAAACACTGTCGTTGCGACCATCGTTAACGCAACGCGCTCGCCTGTGCTCTCAGGGCTCAGTGACGCGCTGATCGCTAAAGTCAAGACGTGCTTGTTTGACTTGATCGGTTGCGCGTTCGAGTCGCGTGATTTGCCATGGAGTCACCAGGCCGTGCATGTCGCCCAGTTGTCTGGCGTGACTAAAGGCGCTGCGATCATAGGTTGTTCAGGACAATCCTCTTTTAGTGATGCTGCCTTTGCCAATGGCGTGATGGGACACGGTCTTGTTCGAGAAGACATGCACGCAGCCAGCATCAGTCACTTGGGTGTCGTCGTGATACCGACATTGCTCGCGCTTGCTCAATACAAAAAAATCACGGGCAGAAAATTCATCCAGGCCGCCGTCCTCGGATATGAAGTGGGGGCACAAGTTGGGCGTGTCGTGATGGATGCACAGCTCGCACGTATTTACAGGCCAACAGGCATTACGGGGCCGATCGGTGCGTCTGCAGCGGCAAGCTATTTGCTTTCTTTATCAGACGCTCAAACAGCGAGCGCCATCGGATTGAGTACGAACACCACTTCGGGCTTTAATCAGTGGGCACATACAGGTGGAAGTGAAATGTTTTTCCATCCAGGTTTTGCTGCCCGCAATGCAGTCACGGCTGCATTATTGGCTGAGCAAGGTGCCTTCGGCTCGCCTGATGCGATGGATGGACAGGCGGGTTTGTTTGCTTCGCTGCGTAAACCGCAGGCCGGCGTTCAGTTTGAGATGTTTTCAGGTGCGCCGGAAATTCTATCCGTTTATCACAAGCCCGTACCGGCTTGCAATTTTGCGCAAACAGCGACTCAGGCGGCACTTCGCGTATCAACCGAACATAACGTTCAGACTGATGAAATTACAGCAATCCGTATTCGGGTTCCACATGCAGCTGCAGTTTATCCAGGGTGCGATTTTAGCGGGCCTTTCGAAAATATTCTGCAGGCAAAAATGAGTATCCAGTTCAATGTCGCAGCAGCGCTATTGCATGCGGGTGTGACAGAAAATAATTTTGCGACGCTAAGCGATCAGGCGCTCACGCGCTTGTTGAAGTTGACCTCCTTGGAGGAGGATCCACTCATGACGCAGTCGTATCCAGTAAAGCAAGGCGCAGAGGTCTTCGTCACAGTGGAAAACGGTGTGATTCGACACGCGCGACTCGATAACGTTGTGAACGCATCCTTTGATGTGGTGCAAGCCCGTTTTAAAGAGGCTTGTACAGCTCGTCTCGGCCAGTACCGTGCAGACGCCTTAGAAAAATTTATCCTGAATATTGAACAGGCGCAGGACGCAGGTTTAATCGGCGCGTTGATGCAATCTGAATAATGAAGAAACCCAACATCTTTATCCACACGAAAGTTAATCCTAATCATATGCGTCAGAAATCATGATTCAAGTACTAGAAGATTTTCTGCAAGCCTTCATCGCCGGTCTCTTGACGGGGACCAACTATGGACTGATGTGTGTAGGCTTAAGTTTGATATTTGGTGTCATGCGTGTGATTAATTTCGCACAAGGCGATTTCATGATGCTAGGTATGTATGCCGCGTATTATTTTTTTGGATTGTTCGGCGCCGGCATGTTGTTTGGCCCAAGTGTGGCGCCGTATCTTGCGGCCCTCGCTGCGGGACCCGTCATCTTTTTACTCGGCATCCTTATTCATAAGTATTTAATCAGTAGCGTGACAGGGGTGAAAGGCAGTGCATTAGAGGCAGATGGTCATTATGCTCAACTGATCCTGACCTTAGGCATTGCGCTGATTATGCAAAATGGTGGTTTATATCTGTTTGGCTCAACACCGGTTTCAATTCCAACACCTCTATCCTCGAATGCATGGGAGCTCGGTCCACTCTGGGGGGACTCCCTCAGTATGTTTGTCAATCAGGGGCAAATGGTTGCTGCGATGATTGCTGTCGTGGTTGTTTGCTTATTTGTGATGCTGATGAGTCGCTCCACACTCGGCAAGTCATTGCGCGCGGCGGCCGATAATCCCGAGGCAGCAATCTATATGGGTATCGAGGTCGATCGTGCCTACCGACTCGCCTTTGGTTTCGGTGTGGCGATTACAGCGATTGGGGGTGGCTTGCTGGCCTCCAGCTATCCCTTTCAACCTTATGTGGGTATCGATTATGTGATTGTCATGTATGCCGGGGTTGTACTTGGCGGCATGGGGAGCGTTTCGGGCGCATTTTTTGGTGGGTTGATGATCGGACTGGTTCAGCAACTTTCAACTTTGTTTCTACCCAATCAATTACAGAATTCAGCGATTTTTGTTGTGTTTTTGCTGATTATCCTTTTGCGTCCTCAAGGGTTGTTTGGAAAGGCTTTACGTCGCACATGAATATGAAATCAAAAATTCAACCAACTTCCATGCGTCCGGTGATATTGATCGGCCTATTTGGTTTGATATATGCCATCCTGACAGCCTTCGTACAAAATACTTACTACCAACTCATCATGGCTGTTGTCCCTATCTGGGCGGTGATGGGATTGTCTTGGAATATTTTGAGCGGCTATAGCGGATATGTTTCATTTGGACATGCCGCATTTTTTGGTTTGGGTGCCTATTTTGTTGCGCTGGCACAAATCAAACTCGGTCTGACACCATGGATCAGTATTCCGATTGCCGGACTCATTGGTGGTCTGGCTGGGTTGCTGGTTGGTGTTCCAACCTTCAGGTTGCGCGGGCATTATTTCGCACTCGCGATGCTAGCTTACCCTTTAGCCTTTTTGTATTTCTTTGAGTGGCTCGGCTATCAGGAGTTAGCCTTGCCCATGATGCGTGATGAGCCATTGAAATATATGCAGTTCGAGGACACTCGCGTCTATGCCTACATCGCTTTAGCTTTAATGCTTGCTGCCATGCTGCTATCAAATCATATTGAGCGTTCCCGATTTGGTTTGTCTCTGATGGCGATTAAGCAAGACGAAGCGGCGGCCGAAGCTGCAGGGATCAATACCCTTGCCTGGAAATTAAAGGGCATCACACTTAGCGGAATGCTTGCAGGTGCGATTGGTGGTTTGTATGCGGTTGTGTTGCTGATCGTCACACCTCCGGCAGTATTCGGGATGCTAGTCTCAGCGCAGGCATTAATTCTTGCGATGTTTGGTGGTGTTGCCACCTTGTGGGGGCCAGTGATTGGTGCGGTCGCACTTGTCCCGCTGAGCGAGTTTTTGCACGCCAGGCTGGGAGATGTCATTCCTGGTATTCAGGGTGTTGTGTATGGGCTCGCGATTGTGATTGTGATTTTGCTCGCGCCTGAAGGGGTGTTCTGGAAAGTTAAGGACATGCTGCGCTGGCGTGAAAAAAAGTCCTCTCAATCCTCGGTGCAGGAAGTGTCCGTTGCTCAAACGTCGCAGAGTCCTGCCAGCTATACGCAAATCGTGCCTCAGGATCGACCTGCAGTTTCTGATATTGTGGTCCTGGAGGCGCGCGATGTATCCAAGGCATTTGGTGGGTTAAAAGCCGTTCAGCACGTCAGCTTAAAAGTCATGCAAGGCGAGGTGCTCGGGATAATCGGTCCTAATGGTGCGGGTAAGACAACATTTTTCAATCTTTTGAACGGCTTTATCCGACCGGACAGTGGTGAAATTATCCTCAATCAGCAGAATATTGTTGGCAAGCTTCCTTTTCAAAACTGTATCGCAGGTGTCGGTCGTACGTTTCAGGTGGTTCGTCCCTTCAGACGTATGTCGATTGCCCAAAACGTGATTGTTGGCGCATACGTCAACGCTAAAACGGATGCACTTGCAGAACATGCTGCGATAGAAGCAATGGAGCAAGTCGGACTACTCGACCAGGCAGATCGGCTGGCTGGAGAGCTATCGAATAAGGATCTGAGACTGCTTGAGCTGGCGCGCGCACTTGCAGGTAAACCACAGATTTTATTGCTCGATGAGACTCTGGCTGGACTTGGATCAAGCGAGGTAGAGGAGATGATTACAGTTATACGCAAGCTGGCCTCACAAGGTATGACTATTGCGATTATCGAACACACCATGCAGGCGATGGTCCGATTGGTTGACCGCTTTGTAGTGCTTGATCACGGAGCCGTGCTCGCGGAGGGATCGCCAGATAGCATTACAAAAAACCATGCAGTGATTGATGCCTATCTTGGTAAAAAATGGAGGGCATCGAATGCTTAAGATCACAGGCCTGAGCTCAGGGTATGGTGGACTTGCTGTCCTGAAAGACGTCTCTATCCATATCCGAGCAGGAGAGTTTGCAGCCATCGTAGGTCCGAATGGCGCAGGTAAAACGACATTATTTAAAACCATATCCGGCACAGTCCCGGCAATGCAAGGCAGTATTGAATTTGAAGGTAAGGATCTTTTGTCGATCAAGCCTTCCGCTCGCGCGCATTTAGGTATTGCACACATTCCAGAGGGGCGTCAGGTATTTCCTTCCTTATCTATTTTGGAAAACCTTGAGATGGGTGCTTATACAAAAGCGGGGCAGGCATCATGGAAAGAAAATATTGAAAAAATATTTACCTGGTTTCCTGTGCTTGCAGAAAGACAGAAATCCATGGCGGGCGCCTTATCAGGTGGACAACAGCAAATGCTGGCCATTGCACGCGGTATTGCCTCATCGCCCAAATTACTGATGTTTGACGAACCTTCAATGGGTTTGTCTCCAGCAATCGCGGACGAGATTTTTGAAAGGATTATCACCATACACCGTGAGATGGGGTTGACTGTCTTACTGGTTGAGCAGCGCGTCGCAGAGGCATTGCATTACGCAGACCGAGGCTATGTGCTGGAATCGGGTCGCGTAGTGCTGGAGGGAAGTCCGGACGAATTAAAGAGCAATGATCGGGTACGTAAAGCGTATCTGGGGATGTAAATTTAGTAGGGTATATAAAAAATATTTATCACAACAGGAGACAATCATGATTCAAAGAAAATCAGATGGATTTGTAAAAAAGTTACTGAGTGCGGGCGTAATCGCTGCGTCGATGGTTGCCTCAGGTGGCGTACTGGCACAGGCGAAAGATGTTGAGGTGGGGTTGATCGCACCGATGTCAGGTCCCTGGGCACGCCAAGGCGAAGTCATGAAAATTGCTGCTGATTTAGCGATCTCGGAAATCAACGCACAAGGCGGAATTAAGGCGCTCGGTGGCGCTAAGCTCAAGCTCGCTGTATTTGACGCCGGTGATAGCGTTGAAAAGGCTAAAAATGCTGCACAACGGATGGTTGCTGACGGTCCTAACCTGGTCGGTGCAACCGGCGCATACCTCAGCTCCTTTACTTTGGCTGTGACTGAAGTCACCGAACGTGCAAAGTTGCCTGTTTTGACTTTTTCATATGCGGACTCGATCACATCGCGTGGTTTTAAATATGTATTCCAGACCTCCGCAACGGGTGATGCGCAGGCAGCTGGCTCTCTGCCAGCTTTAATCGCGCTTGCTGAAAAAACAACTGGAAAAAAGCCTAAGACCATTGGTATCGTGATGGACAACACGGCGGCTTCGGTTGCTTTCGTCAAGCCTATTAAGGACACGCAATTAGCTAAACTTGGGCTGGAGTTAGTTGTCGACGAAGTATTTACCCCGCCTCTTGCTAACGCAACGCCCTTAATCCAGCGCGTGCGCTCCAAGCGTCCAGATATTCTTTTACTTCTGCCAACGGCCATTCCAGATGCAAAACTGCTTCTCGAAAAGATGAATGAGTTCGGAATTGGTAAAGGTAAGATCCCAACCATTTCGAATGGCGCAGCTATTCTTGATCCTGATCTGCGTGCAAACATGAACGTGGAACAACTCGAGGGCGTTATGTCGGTTGTGGCTAACTGGACCACCAGTGCCCAGAAACCCATGATTGAGGAGTTCAAAAAGAAAAGTGGCCAACCCTGGGCGACTCAGCACTTTGTGACAACCTATGGCGACATGTATATTTTCAAAGCAGCACTTGAGGCCGCTGGTAAGGCTGATCGCCAAGCCGTTACAGAAGCACTACGCAAAATGGATATTAGTGATGGTCCTGCAAACTATTTTCCTGGTGGAAAGCTGAAGTTCGATGATGTCGGTCGCCGTGAAGGCGCTAGTTTGTTGATCGTTCAATGGCAAAACGGTGTGCCAGTTACAGTTTTTCCTGCGAAAGAGTCTTTGGCTGCCCCTATTTGGCCTAAAAACTAAAAGCCAGATTTCTGGTTGAGTACGAAAGATCAGGTGCCCGTTCAGTACGGGCTTCCTGTTTAAAGATTCATTGTTTTTAATATGGAGTTTTTAATGAATGATGATTTGTTTGATACAGGCTTGCAGATTCGCAAGGAGGTGCTTGGCGCTGAGTTCGTAAACAAGTCACTGGCTGCTGCCGATGATTTCAATATGCCGATGCAGCGGCTGACAACAGAGTATTGCTGGGGGGCAGTATGGGGGCGCGATGGTTTACCCCGCGCGACACGCAGTATGCTGAATCTCGCGATGCTCAGTATTTTGAATCGCCCTCACGAATTCAAAATGCATCTTAAAGGTGCGTTGAATAATGGTGTCACCAAGGATCAGGTTCGGGAGGTGTTGATGCAGGTTGCGATTTACGGAGGTATTCCCTCTGGTGTCGATGCCTTCCGTCTTGCGAAAGAGGTTTTCACTGAATTGGAACAAGCCAAGAAGTGATCAAGCAGACTGTTTTAAGTCGTCACTTTAGACACTGAAATTAAGTGGTTATGTAAGGACTGAGTTCTTGGTATAAGAAACTCAGTCCAACTTATTTGTTTCTTAGAGCTGATTCAGTTTTGCCAGCGTGATTTTTGCCTGCGCTTTCAAACTAGTCAGTGCTTCAGCATCCATTTTCTCTAAATTCCGATAGACCATCCCGAGTCTGAAATTACCCGATAATTTTTCTTTATTACGCTCAAAGAAATCCCAGTACAGCGCATTAAAAGGGCAGGCCTTTTCGCCTTCGCGTAGTTTCTTGTTGTAATGACAGCCTTTGCAGTAGTCACTCATTCGGTCAATATAGGCGGCACTCGATACATAGGGCTTGGTTGCGAGCAAACCCCCGTCTGCATACTGACTCATACCAATAGTATTCGGTAACTCGACCCACTCAAACGCATCGATATAAATGCCGAGATACCAGCGATGCAGCGCGGCCGGATCCAGCCCCGCCAGCAGGGAAAAGTTACCAATGATCATGAGGCGCTGAATATGATGCGCATAGGCGTGCTCGAGTGATTGGCCGATCGCATGAGACAAGCAATTCATTTTTGTTTGTCCCGTCCAGAACCATTCTGGCAGAGGCGTGTGATGCTCAAATACATTGTGTGTGTCGTAATCAGGCATATGTGCCCAATAGATACCCCGAATATATTCACGCCAGCCAATGATCTGCCTGATAAAGCCTTCCGCGCAAGCTAGCGAAACGGCGCCGTCACGAAAAGCCTGTTCGGCTTTGGAAACAACTTCGCGCGGGTTAAGCATTTTTGTATTCAGCGCGAACGAAATTAAAGAATGAAACAGTCGCCACCCTTTGGTACTCATGGCATCTTGAAAATTGCCGAATTCCGGAAGGGTGTGTTCAATGAATACTTCAAGATGCGCCAGGGCTTCCTGCCGATTAAGCGGCCATCTGAAATCTTCAGCCTGTGGTTGCCCGAAACTGTTCACCCCTGCGTTTTTGATGCTTTCCCAAAGTAGCCGGTGATCGTGCCGTAGTCGTGCATCGACAGGTTCTGCTGGCGTGCCGGGCCAGGATTTACGGTTTTCCTGATCAAAATTCCATTGTCCACCCAGTGGTTTT
The DNA here is from genome assembly GCA_903847325.1 of uncultured beta proteobacterium. Lineage (GTDB taxonomy): Bacteria > Pseudomonadota > Gammaproteobacteria > Burkholderiales > Burkholderiaceae_B > Zwartia. The sequence continues at coordinate 8,873 of CAINDJ010000069.1, forward strand.
TTAGCGTCTTGGGTTTCGTCTTGCATGAGCACCAGATGCTTGGTGCGCATCAAACGATAAAACCGCTCCATTAGCCATTGCTTTTGATCTTTGAATATTTTTGCGCAGTCGTCACGCTCGGTATAAAAATGCTCACTCGATACCATCGCAGATTTGATCGACAATGATTGTGTGAAATCTTTTAACTGTTTATCGAGCCTGTACTCGTCTGGTGCCTGGTATTCAAAACGCTGCGCCTGGTAATGCTGAATCAGCCAGCCTAGATTTTTAGTTAGTGATTGTTGATTGTCCTGCGCATCGATTGCAACATAATGGATGCGATGTCCTTTGGCTGAAAGCTGCTCAGCCAGACTACGCATCCCTGCAAAAATACCGATAATTTTCTGTGCATGATGTAAAACATAGTCAGTTTCCTGACGGATTTCCATCAAGGTATAGATAGCGTCTGGTGCGACTTCAGTAAACCAGCCGTGTGCCGGGTTGAGCTGGTCACCCAGGATAAGTCGTAATGTCGTCATGCCGCGCCCCAGCTTGTTCTGTAAATCCCTTGCGGGTCGTGATCATGGGTTTGTTTTTGAATATTAAATTTGCGACCACCCCTTGGGTCGCTGCCTCGCCCGGCAATATAGAGCCAGTTACCTTGATTACTGTATACATCGTAGTCCACCAGTTGTGACTCAAACCAGGCCGCACCCGCGCGCCAGTCCAGGTTTAAATCATAGATGAGGTAGCTGGCAACAACGTGTCGGAGACGATTGGATAGGTAGCCTGTCGAGACAAGCTCGCGCATTGCTGCATCGACGAGGGATGTTCCTGTTGAGCCCTCACACCACTTTATAAAGCTTTCGTGATCTCGCGCTGGATCTGCCGTTGGTTGAGTAGTTAACGCCAGGTTCGAAGATATGCCTTGTGCTCGATAAAGCATTTTTCCATACTTAAGATGCAAGAGCCGGAAATAGTCTCGCCATAATAATTCAAACCATATCCAGTAAGTGCTTTTGTTCGCGCCGTGCTCCATTTCATAGTTTTGTAAACTTTCAACGATTGCCGGCGCGGAGAGCGAACCAACAGAAAGCCATGGCGAGAACTTTGTTGAATAGTCTATACCTGACAACTGATCGCGTGTTTCTTTGTAGGTGTCCGGCAAACTACTGGAAAAATAACGTGTCAGATGTTTTTTTGCCGCCTGCTCTGAACCGAAATAGTCTTCCTGAAAGTATGGGAAGGCGTTCACTGCGGCTGGATATAAATGATTGTTAACAGGCGACACTGCAGCGGCAACGTTGACAGACTGACAGTCCACCTCTTTTAAGCTCTCGGGCAGGGCAGGTATCTTCGTAACACCAGGCTGTGCCTTTCTGGCTTTGAGCCCATGCTTTTCAATTTGCACGCGTAACTGAGTAAACATTTCGGGCAAAGCATCAATCGTGAATGGCAGAGCTGAAAAATCAAGCATGCTGGATTGCCATGTTTCTACAACATGAATCCCCGCTAATCGCAGCTGATCGACAATCTCCTGTTCAAACGGAGCTGCGATTTTCTCGCAATGTATTTCGCAAGATCCCAGGCTATCTGATAGAGAATTCGCAAGCGCAACGAGCTCTTGCGTAATATTCCCACGTAATTTGATGAGTTTGCTACCTTTATCCTGAAGCATTGCATCCAGGCCGGACAGTGCAGTCGTTAGAAAGTTCTCGCGGTGGCCTGAAATCCTAGGGATGCCCCATCGTGTTGATTCCCATAAGTTTCTGTCATGGACATATACGGGAGCGATGTGGTCGGCCAAAAAACAAGCATTTGAAAAAGCTGGATTGTCCACAAGTCTGAGATCGTTGCGGAACCAGTAAATGATAGTTTTCAATTTGTGCCCTTTGAAGAGGTGCGGCACTTATCTGAACAATATTTAACCTGCTCCCAGTCTCGTGCCCATTTTTTTCGCCAGGTAAAAGGACGCCCACACTGCAGACAGGTTTTACTGGGCAGGTCTGTTTTTTTAAGGCCCCGCATGGGAGAGTCATTTGTCATCAGAACTCGAAAGTTTGTTGATTAGTCGGAGGTGGAGATTTGTTTTTAGCTGCCAATTTTGTGGATTTTTTTCTGGAGGCATGTTTTTCTACAATTGCCGCCTTACCTGCTTTTATCTCAGGTTGCGCCCGCAGAGCAAAGAGTTTTTTCTTTGCCACACGGGTTGATTCATCAAGATCAACCCTGGGTTGAAAAATATCCTGATTGCCAGTTAACCCATGCTGCTGCAGTAAAGACTCGGGCATGCGCCAAGGCTCAAATAACCACGTGTCGGGGACCTTTTTGAGTGCTGGCAACCAGCGGCGCACAAATACACCGTTTGGGTCGTGATCACGTGCTTGTTTGATCGGGTTGTAAATACGCGGGATATTGATTCCTGTCGTGCCTGACTGCATCTGAATCTGACTCCAGTGAATGCCAGGTTCGTAATCCAGGAAATTTCTCGCTAACCAGTGACCAACTTCTTTCCAGTGCAACCAAAGCGGGTAGGCTGCGGTGGAGACCAGCATGGCACGCATTCTGAAATTAAGCCAACCCGTTTCGCGCAGCATCACAACACAGGCATCCACAAGCGGCCAGCCGGTTTGAGCGTTGGTGAGTGCATGGAAGTTTTCTTCGCTCCAGTCGTTTTCCCGTAAGCCGTTGTAGCCGGTATGCAGATTTGTAAATTCAAGTTCGGGCTCACTCTCCATTTTTTGTATGAAATGGCAGTGCCAGTAGAGTCGACTGACAAAGGCGTTCAGCCCTTTGTCGCGGCGCGTGTCGCCGGGCTGCAGACAGGCAAGCTGTGAGGCCGTCGCCTGCACGATTTCTCGCAAACTGAGGCAGCCATATGTCAGGTATGGAGAGACTCTTGAGCACGCCGTGGGTGCTGAGAGCGGTGACGATATGCCCCCTCGGTACTGGTTGCTGCGTTCGGATAAAAAACTGTCTAACACTGCCAGACCGTTATTGCGGCCTCCTTTTTGTCGCTGAGGCGGATCCAGAAGGTCCATGCCTAACTCTGATGGCGCAAGAGGTCTTGGTTCTTGCCAGGGCAAATTAATACTTGGAATATGTGTGGGCGTGTCAAGGATCGTCATGCTCACATGCCGGTCCCAGTTGTCTTTCCAAAGGTTGCGATTTTTTAAACGTCTCACGACGCCAAATTGTGCAAACTCCTGCCAGTCCACTTTGTTAGTTTTACACCAGGCCCCAACGGCTAGATCTCTTTGATAGGAAAGCCAATTGCCGGTTTCTTCGTGTGAAAAAATCGTGTC
>CAINDJ010000070.1 GCA_903847325.1 uncultured beta proteobacterium
ATCCATGACCTCTGCTTCGGCAGGCGATAAATTAAAAAACAAGGGATCGAAGGCAAAAGGATCCGTTATAAAACCGCCCCATTTACAGTAGGTTTTTCCGTCTTTGCCTGCAACAGGGTCAAAAAACTCTGAAACATCCCAACGCTCGGCAGGAACTTGCGTCACACTGTCTTGACCTGCGCGTATGTTTTGCCAAAACGCATCGATATCAGGAGCGCCAGGGAACTGGCCTGCCATACCAATCACAGCAATCGCATCATCTCCGGATGAATATTCGTCCGATCGGAATGGACTGGCATCAACATTCTGATCGCTCCTGCCGAGCGCATCCGCGCCCTCAGTCAAAATAAACGTTTCGTCAACTAATGGCGAAACGACTGTAGCAAGAACCGCCAGTGTTGATGAACGATAGAGTTCAGTCATCTCAAGACTGATTGCGAAGCGATCATTAATAGATTGTAAAAAGCGTAGCCCTTGCAGTGAACCAAGACCTAAATCAGAAAAGGTTTGATCTCGCTCAATGTCCTGATTCAGCAACTCGAGGGACTGACACAATAACTCTGTCAGCACACGCTCGACCGAACGACTGTGCACACCGGAACAATCTTCATCGCTTTGGGATTGCTCTGCAAGTCCAGGATGGACTAAGGCGCGAGGAGCAGATGCTTCAAGGGTTGAAACCTGGGAGCCAGATACCTGCGCAGGTAACAAAGGCAACGTTCGCGCATCGAACACTTGACCGGGCAAATGAATTCGGCGAGCTTGCGCATTGGACTTAACATCCAATGACCAGTCTGCTGGCTCTCCCCGCATAAAGGAAAGCATCGCAACCTTGAGTCTCTCTGATACGACCGTCTCGGAGCGCTCGGGGCTCCAGACGATATCAGTCGCGCCCTGGGCAAACCTTTTTAATTTTTCAATTGCATCAGGCAAGCTCAAGGCAATCAATACGAGACGAGATTTTAAAATATCGCGACCGGTTTGTAGGGTCGTAGCAACATTTGCAAGCAAGATATCAGGACGAAGTGCCAGATAATCAGCTAAGTCAGATGCTTGTGCGCGCAATGAACGTTCAGTTCTCGCAGACACTACGATCGCGTGCGCAACCTGACTGGAGTCCTGAAATTCATTAACATCCAAGACGGGTGCCTGATCAAAAACCAGATGAGCACTGGTGCCTCCCAGTCCGTAAGCCTGAATACCGGCATAAAGATGATTATTGGCATCTGGCAACCAGTTTTCTTCAGAATGAACAACTCTGATACGCCCATTCGAATCAATACTGTCTGATAACTGACCTGAAATTGTGCCAGGGACTACACGATGCCTTAACATCTGTATGACTTTGATAATCTGTGCAATACCACCTGCCGCTTCGAGAAAGCCTGTGACGGGTTTCATTGAACCGACACGACACACCTGGCCTGAAGATTTTTCATAGATGGCCTTAACAGCCTCCAGCTCAATCAGGTCTCCAACTCCGCCTGCTGCGTGTGCTTCTATGTAACCAAGCGAACTAGCATCAATGCCTGCATCCCGACACGCATCGTGCTGCAGACTGCATAAGGCGTCAACGGATGGCAAGGTTAAATTGCCAGACTGAGAACCCTGATGATTAACAGCGCTTCCCCGAATCAGGGCGAGGATCGGATCTTTATCCCTTATTGCATCCTGATAGCGTTTCAGGACAATGACCCCTACGCCCTCGCCCATGACCTGTCCACTCGGCTCTTTACCAAAGGCTCGGCAACTTCCATCCACCGACAAAATCCCAAGTGTGGCTAATGCTGCGAGCCGACCAGGTGACAGTATCAGACTGACACCGCCCGCGAGCGCAAGATCACACTCCCCCGCGCGCAAGGCCTGAATCGCACGATGTACGGCGACAAGCGAGGACGAACAAGCCGTATCTGTGATTTCACTCGGCCCCGTCAGGCCCAGTGCGTAAGAGACTCGATTAGCCACAAGTGAATGTGCAGTCCCTGTCGCATCCTCAGGATCAAGGCAACCACCGGCAAGTGCGGTCGCTGTGACAAAATCCGTGTTGTACATGGCTGCAAAGACGCCCGTGCGGCTACCTCGCAACGTACTCGGTGCAATGCCCGCATGTTCCAGCGCACACCATGACTCGGTCAGAAAAAGTCTTTGATGCGGATCCATCCCGCGCGCTTCTCGCGGTGAAATACTAAAAAAGAGCGGATCAAAAAACTCAATATCATCTATAAAGCCACAACGCCTGGCGGGGACACCAGCAGGCCATCGCCCTGCGGGAGGATCCCGAAATTGCGACGCTCCCTTGAGCAGTACCTCCCATAGTGCATCGACGTTATCGGCACCTGGAAAACGTCCGCTCATACCCACGACTGCGATCACATTGTCGTCAGGAAGCTTATCTGCCACAGTAGAAAAACTGTGCTGCATCGACATTTTATCTGCAGCGACGTTACGATCCGGCATGACCCGTTTGCTCAAGCGTGCCAACCAGGGCAAACTTTCCAGAATCTGCGCGCGTGAGGGGCCAAAATCCATCACACAGGCGATTTCATCTACTCCGGCGTTGCGTGCGCGCTCAACCGCCTCATAGGCCTCGTCGACACCACCAAAAATCCCACCTTCCTTGAAGTATCTTTCCGTGGCATACAGCGCGATATCGCGCATATTTTTGGTCGCCTCAAGCTTTTCATCGCGCATCGCGCTGCGATGTCCGTCGAAGGACTTTTCAATATAAGAAGCTAAAGGTCCACGCGCAATGCGTATAACCGTTTCCATCGATTCATGCACAAAAGTGTGCGTAGCGAGCGTCACCCGTCCAGTCGCAGGGTCATGCCCGGCAGCTTTGCGCGCATCTCGATAAAGTTTGATTTTTGCTGCGAGCTGGTCAAGTGAAATGCCCATGAGCATTGTCAGAACATTCAAACCACGCTTACCGGCTTCCATAAAGGAGGCGTCTTCGCGTGTAACAGTTAACCAAGACTGCAATTCGGACTGGACAGGTTGTGGGCGCGGCTGCAAATTAACTTTTTCTTGCAGACCGTTTATATATTCAAGCGACTCGCCTTTCCAGAGCCGCTTGACCTCATCAATACGGTCAAACCATATCTCCCGACGATTATTAAACGTCGCCGGATTCAACGCAAAGTCGTTGGGATTCCATCCACTGGCAAAGCCAAGATCCACGCGCCCACCAGACATGTTGTCGACCATCCCCCATTGCTCGACGACTTCAAGCGGGTGATGCAAAGGCAATACAACAGAACCTGCGCGAATACGCACCCGCGATGTACTCTGGGCAAGCACGGAGGCCATAACCGCTGGGTTTGGGAAAGCTCCACCAAAAGAATGGAAATGTCGTTCAGGCAACCATACCGCTTCAAAACCATGTTGATCAGCAAACTGAGCCAGATCTTTAGCGAGCGCATATTGTTCGTTGACAGCCCGATCTGAGGCGTCCGCAAAAAAAATCATGCTTAGCCGAAGTGGCGATTTGGATATGCTTGCAGAAGCTTGTTGTGGTCGGTCCTTCGTGGCAATCAAGGAATCTACCGATCTGCCCACTGACGGATCGGCTGAAATCAAAGATTTAAGCCGACGTTCTTTTTCCGCTCGACTCAGAATTTTCTTGTCGCTCATACCGTCGACTCCGACAATTCTTTAGTAAGGACATCAGACAGGGCTCTGGGTGTGGGATATTGAATCAGCATCGCGGGTAAAACTGTCAGGCCAGCGTGTGATTCGAGTTTCTGTACAACGCGCACAGCGGAAATAGAATCAATCCCCACACTTTGAAATGTCATATCCGGTCCAAATTCATCAGGTTCGAGCTCAAGTACTTGTGAAACCACCAGACAAATAGAGGCAATACTGTCATTGGGCGGTTGTGACGCTGCTTGTGTATTCACACTAGCATTCTCGTCGTGTGGATTATATTTACTTTCAAATTTAGCAAGTAGTTGATCAAGCTCACCATCCGTTAACGTGCTGAGCTCTGACTGTTGAGGTGTCTGTTGAGGTGTCTGTTGAATTGTCTGTTTAGCGGGCGCGGGCAACTGACAGTATCCGGGCAGCGCCAATGCAAGACGCTTATTCAACACTAAAGCCGGCATCACGGCACCTGAAATGCCTTGCGCCATTGCACCCGCTAACAGCGAAATACCTGTGACGGTGTCGCTCAGGACCAAACCTTTCATTGACAAGCCCTGATTGACAGACTCACTCTGCAAGTCTGTGAGTCTGGTGTGCATGCCCGTATCAGTCCATCCAACCCATTGCACTGCAAGCCAGAGTGTCTTTGCAGCCTTGGCAGACTGATAGTTCGCCAACGCATCGAGATATGCATTACCCATTGCGTAGTCACTCATTCCAACCCCCATCACAGGAGCTGAGGAAGCCACCGAGGAACAGAGGATGACAAAACGAAGAGCGTCTTGATTCATCACTGAAAGCAGACAGTTCAAACCAGTGATTTTGGGCTCTGCTGAATGTAAAAAATCATCTGATGTTTTTTCAGTAAATAGTGGCCTGTCTCCACGTATTTGACCTGCGGCATGAACAAGCCCGGCAATCGCACCAGAAACTCTGGTAACAGATGCAACAAACTGACCGATACTTTCAAGATGGGTTAAAGACCCACAATATAAAGAAATACGAACACCTCGCGACACTAAAGCCTGGAGAGGCGCAAGCTTTGCCTTCATCGCAGGGGCTACAGTCGGATCCGCGAGCACCAAAGGCCAGTCTGAGACAGGTGGTAATGCCTCTTTTCCCATCAGTGCAAGGTGACTCGCACCAGCATCGGCCAGTGATTGGGCAATGGCCAGACCAATACCTCGCGTACCTCCGGTCACCAAATATGCCTGGCCGGATTGAACGTAACTTTTCAAGTCCGGTTGGGCAGCAAGCGAACCTGCCTCCATCACGGGAACTTGCCTGGAATTGCCTCGAAGCCTGATCTCAACCTCTGGCGAATCCACGCGTGACAATTCCCGCAAAATGGCACTCTTCCATTCATGAACAGCGTACAGATCAAAATCAACATCCACTGTTCTTGAAAAGACTCCGGGATTTTCAGCGCCAAGAACTTTAAGCAGTCCAGCCATCACTGAACCCTTCAACGTTAAGCCACGGGCCGGTGATGCATTCATGTATCGCGTCAAATGCAGAATGCGCAGGGATTGAGGCCGTCTTTTAATCAATGTCTGAAAAAATCCGATTCGCCCAAGATCGAGTTCATCCGCATCACTCTGAACTGCGGATATATCCGAAAGGTCAACAATCGTGATTGGGCTGATCGTCAGCGAAAGCAGATCAATTGCTTTTGCAACACCATCATTCCAGTCTGTAAAACGCGGCAATACCGTGTCACCTAAGCCCGAAGCCAGATGGTCAGCGTTCAGGCCAGCCAGCACAGAAATACTGGACGCATGCACAAGTTGTCCTAACGCAGGTTCCGAACCATCCGTCTTCCAGACTTTACGCAAAGCCTGCAGATCATCGCGTTGTGCCGTCATTACCAAAGGATTGACCGCATGCGCTGATTGATTGTCCTGTGGCGATGAATCCAGCCAGGCATCCACCCAGTAGCGCTTGTGCTCAAAGGGATAAGTTGGCAAAGAACCTAATCGGATGGGATGGGGTAAAGTGCGCATTGCGGCCCAAGCGACATTTCGGCCTGAAAGAAACAACTCTGCGCATTCACGCAAATTCTGAGGCCCCTCCACTGCAGGGACGTTGCCTGCTATAAAACTGCTCAGACCAGCTCTTACTGCCTGAATATCTGCGGCAACAAAAGCGAGTCGCTGCCCCAAGGCACTACGCCCCACCTGAAGCGTATGCGCAAGCGATGAAAGATCGATCGCCGGCGTCGAGCAAAAATCAGGAGTTAGATCTTGCCTCGCATTCGCAATTTTTATTGCAAAATCCTGCGCCAAATCCTCAATATTGCGATGTGTCGCAAAATCGGCATGTGTCACGGACACACTTAGTTCTGATTGCAGGATGTCTCGTAATGCCTGCAGGCGGTCTGCAACCAAACCAAGCTCGACCCAGTCCTCATGTGTATCAATCGCGGACACATCTAAAGCCAGCACTTGTGCGCTGATCGAAATCAGGATGCTTTTTATACGAGACTTTTCATGAAGAATATCAATCGATTTCCCTGAAAAATTAGATTTATCTTCAATCCACTTCAGTAAGTCTCGTGCACGTTGAACCAGCGCATTGTGTGTGCGTGCAGACAAAACAATAATTTCAGGCCCCAAGTTTTCAATGGGTACAACAGGACGATCAGGCGCTTGACCAATGATCAGGTGTGCGTTTGCACCTCCCGCACCAAATGAGCTCAAACCTGCGATACGCACGCCACCCTCTGCATCCCATTGCGCAGCGCTGCGCTGAACGCTGAAAGGAGTTCCATCAATACCCAGTGCAGTATTGATTTGATCCGCATGTAAGGTCGGTGCCAGACGTCCGTGACGCATTTGCAACAAAATCTTGCTCAGCCCCGCAATGCCTGCCGCAGACTCTAGATGACCGATATTAGACTTAACAGAACCTAAGGCACACCAAGGCTCGGCTGCTGTTGCACCAAACGCGCCTTTCAATCCAGAGACTTCGATAGGATCGCCAAGCGAAGTACCTGTTCCGTGCGCTTCGACATAACTCACTTGTTGCGGACTCACTCCGGCACGAACAAGCACTTCAGATATCAGTTCAGACTGTCGCGTTGCAGAAGGTACCGTATACCCAGCAGTGTGGCCCCCGTGACTGATTCCACTCGCAAGTATGACACCCCAGATTGGATCGCCATCTGCTTGTGCTTGAGACAGACGTTTAAGGACGGCTACGCCAACTCCTTCACCGGGCACATATCCATCCCCACCTTCACCAAAGGCACGACAACGCCCATCGCGAGACAGCATTCGGCCTTGGCTCAAAAACTGGTATTTTGATGGATGTAATGTCAGATTGACACCACCGGCCAAGGCGAGATCGCTCGTACCATGGCGCAGACTTTCAACTGCAAGATGCAGTGCTGTTAATGAAGAGGAGCACGCGGTATCAAGACTTAGACTAGGACCTCGCAAATCAAGCAGATGACTGACACGATTAGCGACCGAACCGCTAAACGACATCGGCAAAACACTTGAGCCATTTTGCGCAGCCGCCACGCCAAAAAGCTGGTACTGACTCCACATGACGCCGGCATAAACGGCAACACGTTTTCCTGCAACCGCTTCGCGAGAAAGACCAGCATCCTCAAGTGCAGAAAATGAGGTCTCGATAAATAAGCGCTCTTGCGGGTCCATCGCCCGCGCTTCAACCGGAGAAATATGAAAGAACAGCGGATCGAACTGATCGACTCCGTCAATAAAACCACCCCAGCGCGACCAACTTGTAGCGGCTTTATCACCACTTTTATCGAAATACGCACTGTGATCCCAGCGCGAAGCGGGTACTTCCGAAACGCTATCAACGCCAGCAATCAAATTTTGCCAGAACTGTTCAAGATCTTTTGCCTCAGGGTAGCGGCCTGCGAGCCCAATCACAGCAATCGGTTCATCCTCGCCGTTCATGTGCACGGGGCTTGGAACTTTAGCTTCTAAAGCCGCAAGCTTTGTTGTCGGGATCGTTTTATCTGCTCCCCTGTCAGAGGTCGTCAGCACAGATTCAGATCGTAAAACGTTCATCCCTTCAAATAGCCGATGCATATCACCATACATAACAAGAATATGTGGATGATTTGGGAGGGCACCCAGGATGGTCGACAATGCTTGCAAGCCAGCGCTGCTCGGCATCGGCGCAAGTCCCCAGCGATTTTTCATGGAAAGAATGACGCTCTCAGGGACTTGCATCCCGCCTTCAGCCCAGAGCGGCCAAGCGACTGAGAGTGTTCGCCCAGGTCCGGTGCGGTCACGCGCAAAACCGTCAAGCAATCCATTTGCATAGGCGTACGCGGTCTGTCCGACATTACCGAAGCTGCCACTTAAAGATGAAAATAATACAAAGGCATCCAGTGGGTCATTACGGGTCAATGCATCAAGGTTACACGCGCCTGTCATTTTCGGTGCGAGTACGGCCTGAACAGAGTCCGCATCAATTCCTGCGAGCACCAGTCCATCTCGTAATACACCTGCTGCATGGATCACACCGGTGAAAGGACCTATTCGCTCTCGTAATACATCTAGCCCCTGTGCAAGTGCGCCGTAGTCACAGACGTCGCACACAACCCAATCGATACCCTGCTCTTTGAGCTGGTCGGCAACGACCGAAGTCGGCGCGCGACGGCCAACCACGCCAACTTTCACACCATCAGCGGCCAACGCACGGGCAAAAATAAGACCAAGACCGCCCAACCCTCCACTGATCACCCAACTGCCGCTTGCGCGCCAGGATGATTGGGGTGCATCGACCTGTTTGAATACACGATGTGTACGCTCGCCATTTAAATAACGCAAGGTAGTCAAACCGAGTCGGGCATGGGTGATTTCGTTCAAAATTTCTGTGTTATTCGCTCCTGTCAGACTGACCAGACGCAGCATAGGTCGCTCTTGTGCGACGCTAGCGAGTAAGCCACTGACTGCACACTGTTCTGCGTGGGCGCGAACGCCCTGAGGATGCACAACGACAAGCACTGCCTCACCAGGAATACGTGCGCACAAATCAATCAGACGCAAAGCGTCTGCGGCACCACGCCAACCAAACAAAAAAAGACTTGCCTGACTAATATCTTCTGCGAGCGTTCCTGTCCATTCCTGCGCAATGCTTTGCAAATCACTGATTCGGTTCACATCTACAAACAATGCGCCCTGTTGAATGGTGGAGATATCTATAGTCTGTGGTTCGAAGACAGGAACCACGAGTAATGTTTCAGCGCAATAGGTATCAACAGGATCCTGCGCAGGGGATGACGAGTCATGAATAACTATCTCACGCGCGCTACAGTTCTGCTCCAATAACGCCTGAACACCTTGAGCATGCTCAAGAATCAGATATGCAGCCAATCGGGAAATTGTGCCTTGTTCAAAAAGCAATGTGGGATAAAGCTCTGAGCCAAGGCCCCGCTCAAGCACCCGCACGAACTCAAGCAACTGGCGACTATCCAGTCCAAGATCGTAAAAACCGGCCTCGGTATCATCCTGTCCGATCTCTCGGTTCAATATAGAACCGATTTGTATGCATAACCAATCAAGCAAGTCACGTTCGACATCACCTGTCAGATGCGCCGATATGGCAGATGCTACTGCGGCGTCTACTGCCCGGGCTGGCAAGGCAAGCGTGACTTCAGGCACGATACGCGCTGTCATGTTTGGTACACGCACAGAGACCGTATCGGCGCTGGAGGCCAAGGGTGTGCGCACACGTTTTGCTGCAAGCCGTTGCATACGTGCGACCGGTTTTCCTTCAGCATCATAGAGAGAAATGTCTGCATGATAGACATCCTGAGGCATGTTGCCTCCCAAGCCGGTGCGACGAACCAGCACCCAACCCTCTGTTCCTATCTGACCACGTGCTTCAAAGCTGCCTATGCTGATCGGTATGAAAGGACGTGCGTTACTTTGAACATTGTTGCGCTCAAAAAGAAATGGAATCAGACAGCAGGCATCCAGCATGGAAGGATGCAAGATAAATTGAGACGCTGCCTCTACTGCTTCACCAAAGAACGACATCTCGGCGAGCATGAAATCATGACCTTCCCAAACGGTCCCCCGCGGTTTCATAAAATCGCCATGCACAATGCCAACTTTTCGGGCTAATGCATATGCGTCTTCAAGATCAAAGGATGTTAAGGCAGCATGTTTGAGCTGCGTCACATCAATCATCGGA
>CAINDJ010000071.1 GCA_903847325.1 uncultured beta proteobacterium
GCTTCTGCCAGTCGAATACTTTCCCGTATAGTTGACTTGAGCACTTTGTCACCGAACTGATTAATCAGTAAGTCGAGAATTTCTTTTGAGTGGCGGGTGCGGGAGTCAACTCGGCATGCAACAAAACCCAAAATATTGAGTGAGGGATTTAAAACGTCTTTGACTTCCTCGAGCGTTTCAACCAATTGCGCCACGCCAGACAGGCTCAGAACGTGCGTAGTGACCGGAACAAGCAATTCTTGAGCCGTGCTCAAGGCGTTTAAGGTGATCAAACCCAAGGTTGGCGGGGTATCAATCAGCACGAAGTCCCAATTTTCAGCATTAAGGACTGATAACCTGCGCTTGAGCCGCATTTCTACAGCGATTTCACCTGCGACTGCCTTTTCAAAATTAGCGAGCTCTCGTGAAGCACCGACAATTGAGACACCTTCTAAATTGGTGGGAGCGATCAATTGTTCCAAAGGGGATTTGGAGGTCAACAATTTGAAAGCATCTCCTCCCCCACTATCAGCCCCAAGCCAGGTCGTCGCGTTTGCCTGTGGATCCAGGTCAATGACCAGAACTTTTTTACCGAGTTCCGCAAGACAGGCAGCGAGATTAACAACCGTAGTCGTTTTAGCACAGCCACCCTTCTGATTAGCAACCGCAATAATTTTCATTTTTTTGACTTGATCAAATAAATATGGATATTGATAGCGCTCAGTTTATTTTAATGCCTAATGCATTGAAAGACTGAAATGTTTAGTCAAAAACTCAACCAACTCCTGGGTACGGTGATTCAAATAAAAATGGTCGCCTTCAAACCATTTAGTTTGAAACTCCCCGGAAGTAACCTCCCTCCAGCGATCGACTGACTCAGCATCAAGCCAATCATCCTGAGTGGACCCAAGGGCCAATACCGGGCAATCAAGTAACGCCCCTGAACGACCGGGATATTTCTCCGACATTGAAAAATCAGCTTTAATCATTGGCAATAAAAGCTCTAGCAACTCGGCGTTTTCAAGAACTTGCGCAGGCGTTCCATTGTAGGTGGCCATTTGCCTGACAAACTCTTTATCATCAAGATGTGAAATTGGCTTGCGTTTACTCGGCGAATCTGGGTCCTGCCTACCTGAGACAACGAGACTCGCAATCGAACGGCCAGCCTGTAAAAGTGCAACAGACGTCTCATACGCTGCAAGAGCACCTAAGCTATGCCCAAAGATAATCAGTGGACGATCAGCAGGCAGACGTTGAATGGCTTGACTTGCATGTTTTGCATAGTCAGAGACATTCATCAACAAATCCTCTGCAAAACGTGTTTCTCGACCTGGTGGCTGAATAGCAAAGCACTCGTGCTGAGCGTCAAAATACTTCGACCAAGAGCGATAAATCGATGCGCCAGCCCCTGCGTAGGGAAATAAAACCACTCTCACCCCACCTGAGCGAGAGGGGGTAAGAGGAATCAACCAACGATCGGGAGAATGAGTCATCGCATTTTTCTATAAAAAACTAACGCCTACCTCGGTAATAAGGTAGGCGCACTTAAGACCGCACAAGTTGATTAAATTTATTTAATCAATACCGCTGGAGAAGCTGGAATCGAGCCAGGCACCTTATTCAAGTTCAACAACTGGGACAAGGTAACTAGAACGTCCCTGGTCCAGCTTCGGGTGTCAGAAGGAACAGAATAGGTATCTCCCTCGTATTTGACCGAAGTAATTGACTTTGAACGGTCATTCTTGGCTACATCGAAAATAGGATAAGCAGGCGTGCTTGTATTTTTAGCCCCAATCAATGCAGGATCACGGTTTGTCTTAATTGAGAGAATTTTTGGTGGATTTTGATGCTGCAAATCAACGAGCGTGCCTAGATAATCAAACACGGTCCGCGTCGAGCGTAAGTGAATAAATAAATCCACTTTAGACTGGTTTTGATTAACAGCTCCAGCGTTAGCAACTGGATTTTTAAACTTATCCCGGTTTTCAATTCCTACATTTGCGCAATAGGCAGAGTCAGAGAATATATGACCCAGCAATGCTGCACTGAGTTGCTTGTTAAAACAGAACTGCATCGCAGCACCTATGCGCACTGCTTGATACATATCTTTTGCACCAGGCTTCTTGATTACATCAATTGCAAAACCAGGCTGGGTAAAGGCGCTTGCCAGAGCACCAAACTGCTTGTTAAGGGTATCGGCATCCATAGGAGGCGATAAGATCATCTTACTGGAAACTAACTGCGTGCTTAAACCCGCATCGATGAGGGTATAGAGTGCTTTCTGAAAACCATCTGCATAATCAGGCAGGTTGGGATTGTTTTCCAACAAACTGATGACTTCGTTCTTATCGTTACGGACTTCGATAGACTCCATTACTAAAGAGTAGAGAACCTCTCTTGGCGCCACGACGTTATTGGACAACGCTGCGACCGACTCTACCTTGATGTCAGATAGAAAAGAATTCATAAAAGCTGCGTTATCCATCGAGGACTGCGTAAAGTTAAAACCGTTATTCACGCTGAGGGTCAAATTAGGCGCATACGAACTCGTACCCGCCGTGTTGTCTGCCGTAAAGAACCCGCTAAGCGTAGTTGGTGCAGCGCTGTAGACTGAGCCACTGACACCCGCACCGGCACTCACATTGCCAGTCCCGACAACTGAAGGCATTTCAAGAAAGCTGACCGGCATGCGCTTGGATGCCCTCACAACGTTTAACAATACGTTATCGTTGGCGTAGCCTTCGAGCACATCACGATACGCGGAAGACATATCGCGAAAACTTGAAGAGTTGATCGACGTACATCCACCCAAAATGAGTGCGCCCGATAAGGCGAGCATGCTTTTAAAACTGCTCATATTTGTTAAACCCCAGAATTAAATTGGAAAGTTAATGCTTTGCGCCTTGCATCGCAACCTGAAGACTCAGCGGTCGCATATCAGTCCATTCACGATCAACATATTCTGAACACTCAGTCTTTGATCCCGAGAAGCCGGTTTCTTTCCAACCTGCGGGTGTTTCTTTTTTTGCCGGCCAGATCGAATACTGCCCTTCTCCATTGATAATGACCTTTAAAAGATCCCCATCAATCGTGTAGGCATCCACATGGGTTTTAGTCGTTTCTGTCATGTTCAAAAACCTATAGAAAATATTGGGTAAAGCGAAAAAGATGCCGTAAGGATCGACAATCACTAAAGCATAGTTTGTCCTGCTAACCTTTACTGCATAGTTTATTTGGCGTATGCATATAAAAATATTACTGTTGTTTTTTTAAAACGAAAAGAAAGATTCAGAAAGGTTTGTTGGGTTTTGAGGTTCGGATGCGCGCAAAAACCTATACTCAAGCAAAAAGTAGATCTATAGCGCAAAAACAATTCAAGTCAATTTTTTTCAACATTTTCTCTTTGGAACATGAATGCTTGCAATGTTGGTTGCGGTCTTAATGGCTGCTGCGGCATGGTTCAACCCCGCCGGCGCAATTGATTTAGCTGCATTTGACTATTTTGAGGATAAGTCAGCAGTCATGACGCCTGAAGAAATTGCGCGTCAACCATTCACGCGAATAGATGGAAACGTTCTAAATTTTGGTTTCTCGGAGTCCAACTACTGGATCAAGTTCCCATCCATCGCACCAGCAACTGAAGATCTCTACCTTTCAATCGTTCCTGGAAACCTGGCACAAACTGAGGCCTTTAAATTTACTGGAAGTACGTGGGAAAAGCTTGATACAAATAATCCGTCAATGGCTATCGATACCATTTTCAAAAGGTCAAATGATGTTTACAAAATAACGGCGAGCGATAAACAAGAGTCTTTACTTCTGAAGGTAAATTA
>CAINDJ010000072.1 GCA_903847325.1 uncultured beta proteobacterium
CTTCCTCTAAACTCTGGTGATCACAGGCGCGGAATTTCGCAGGGCCTTTCACGGTGTCGAGTTCCATGTCATTGAGCGCGGCAACCAGCTCTGCGGACTTGATACTGTTCGCTTTTTTGATGGCGGCACCGATGAATTGCAAGGCTTTCCATTGCTCTCCATCGTTCCAGTCAGGCGTATCCTTAATTTCTTTTGTGAATTGCTCCACAAATTTCTTATTTTCAGGATATTCGTAGGTCGACATATAGCGCATCGTTCCGATTACGCCTTTAGACGCTTCGCCGACCGCTTTGATGGTCGAGAGCTCAATCAGCGTGGTGAACATTTTAACTTTGTCACCGAGTCGATATTGTGCGGCTTGGGTCATAAACGCATTGGCATCATCGCCCGATTGCACCATCATCAAACCGTCTGCGCCTGACTGTCGAATTTTGGTGATGTAGCTCGAAAAGTCGCGTGTGCCAGTAGGCGCGAATACCTTACCGACAAATTCGATATTGTTGCGTTTCATTTCTTCTTCGAAAGCGGCAACCGTCGAATGTCCCCACGAGTAATCCATACCGATCGCATAGAATTTTTTCAGGCCTGAATCTTTGATGTAAAGAGAGAGCAGCCGCGCTTCTGTTGGTCCAGAGGGATTGCCGCGGAAAAAGTTCGGCACAAAGGCTTCCGCCGTCATACTTGCGTCGCCATTGCCGCATGCGACATAGATAGCATCCCACTCGCCGAGCCTTGGCATGACAGCGAGCGTTTCAGAGGAGAACGTAATGCCGGTGAAAATCCGGCAGCCATCGCGCTCAACCATCTGTTGAACTTTGCGCACGCAAGTCGCAGGGTTGCCACCGGTGTCTTCTATAATCAATTCGATTGGGCGGCCGTTGATACCGCCTGCTGCGTTGACTTGTTTCGCCCACATCGTCGCCGTGCGTTTGGTTTGTTCCGCGACGGCTGCGAGCGAGCCCGTCAGCGCGCAAGGAATACCGATTTTGATCGGCTCCGCGGCCAATGCCTGACGCATCAGTGCGGGAGTAGAGGCGGCGATTGCTGCAAGTCCTGCGCCACGCAGGAGCGTGCGACGTCCGTTAGACGAAGTGGTCATGATTTGTCTCCATTAAAGGTTAAGAGTCGTCGCCGTTTGGTCGCGCTCTTTTTTATCTGTTGTCAGATTTATATTTCCAACTCAAATTACACGAAAATGAGTTGGATGCAAAGGCATTTTTTAAATGTTTTTTTACACTTTATTCAGGTTTCATGCCGGCCGCGTCAAACGCCGCCTTCCAGACAACAACCTGCTCTTTCATGAAGTTGTCTAACCATGCAGGGGAGGAGCCGACCAGCGAAAGGCCTTGCTTTTGAACTTTCTCCCGAACTTCAGGGCGGGCAATCACTGCGTTGAGCGCTTCACTCATTTTTGTAGCAATTTCGGGAGGTAATTTTGCCGGACCATACAACCCTGCGAAGGTCACTGGTTTGAGTTCGGGTAAACCTGCTTCTTTAACGGTTGGCACATCAGGCAGGAACGGCAGTCGCTCTGGTAAGAGCACAGCGAGAGGACGTAATTTTCCTTCGTTAATTTGTGACAATGTACTGGTAGGCGTTGCAAAGGTCATTTGTACGTGACCACCCAGGATGTCATTGATGGTGGGTGCTTCGCCTTTATAGGGAATCGCATTCATGTCAATTTTCGCTTCATCGCGGATCAAGCTATACATCACTTGTCCTACGCTGCTGAACACTCCAAAGTTCAGCTTGCCAGGATTGCTTTGCGCATAGGCCAGCAGCTCTTTTGCATTCTTGATCGGTAAAGCAGGGCTGGCAACAAATATATAGATGTATTGCCCGACAAAAGCCACGGGTGTGAAGCTCGTGATTGGATCGTAAGGGGGATTTTTTTTCAGTAATGGCACCTGCATCATGGGTGTATTGGATGCCAGAAAGAACGTATGGCCATCAGGCTCTGAGCGCAGCACGTATTCGGCAGCGATCGCTCCGTCAGCGCCAGGTTTGTTTTCGACAATGACGGGTTGACCAAGTGATGCCGTCAATGATTGCGCGAGTATGCGCGCCACGACATCTGTAGATCCACCAGGTGGAAATTGCAAAACAATCTTGATAGGCTTGGTCGGCCAGCTTTGCGCAAAAACCAGGCAGCTTGCAAACGAAAGCATGAATACCGCAAAGAGTCGTGCAAGGAAATTCAAACGCATGGGGTCTCCAGAAAGTCCTGTTTTCCCCTATGCCAAATGCCTTGTGTTTCAGATTACTGCTGATTTTCGCGTTGCTGTATGCACAGCTGGGCGGCTTGACGCATGGAATTTCCCACGCACTGGCAGAACAGAATTCACCACAAAGTTTAGAGCATCACTGTGAGCAATGCGATTTCTATGCACAAATCGACAGTGCTATCGGCAGCAGCGACCTCGCACTGGCTATCAGCAAAAATTGCAATTCACCCTATCTCCCCCGTTATTATTCTTATCACTCAAATCTCTACACCGCCTACACGGCACGCGCCCCTCCCGTACCTGAGTAGCTAATCCGACCCTCTCATGCCTTAGCGTGAGTGTTTTATATTGCTTTCAGGAGTGACACATGAAAATAGTTACAGGTGCGGGTCTTGCCGCGCTCTTAAGTCTGTCGCCGGCCGTATTGGCTGCAAACGAGGCTGATTTGCAAGCTATACGCGCCCAAATTCAAGAATTGAAACAAAACTACGAGCAGCGTATCGCGCAACTTGA
>CAINDJ010000073.1 GCA_903847325.1 uncultured beta proteobacterium
CCATAGGCACTTAAAGGCCGAGCGGGATCCATGCGACCTTTAGGAAGTTTTAGAATTTGTTCTGCGATAGCAGCAATGCGATCAGTCAGTACAGAGAGATCCATATTTTTTACACTCTGATTGGTTGATGGCAAAGCTGTTGTATCTGACGGAACAGATGAAATCAGACCGAGCGACTTTGCCGCACGATCAGGTTCGCCCCATAAGGGCAAGCCCTGCACGGCTGCAGAACGGGCGCAAATGGACATGGCTTGCATTGCTGTTGTTGTTGGCATGGATTGCATCCCTAGACGCAACAGCTCCGCGATGACATCGTCAGGTGGCGTCATCGAACCACTTGACCATAACGGCCATGCGATTGAACGCGTGGCGCCGCAACGCTGATTGTTATTTTTTAATTTTTCACGGGCAACAGCGAAATGATCAAGCCATGCATTCGCTGCAGCATACGCGCCCTGTCCCACCTGCCCGATCACCGCGGCAAGTGAACTGAATAAGACAAATAAGCGTAAAGACTTAGATTCAGAAAGCACCTGATCTAAATGAATAGCCCCTTGCACTTTAGGTGCGAGAACATTGTTGAACTGTTCATTATCCAAATTACTCAGCCAGGCGTCGTGCAATACACCCGCGGCATGCATAACAACGGTGATCGGACCTACCTTACTTTGCACATCGCTAATAAGGCGTTCGCATTGATGCAGATCAGATACATCAGATCGGAAATAATGAACCCGACCACCAAAACTATCCATCCACACTTGTGAATGAACATTTACTTCAGACCGGCCCACTAACGCAATACGGCAGCGGGGTTGCTTGATCATCTGCTCGGTCAACGCACGACCTATACCGCCAAGCCCACCTGTCAGCAAAATCACATCATCAGAAAGCCAATTACCTGAGTCGTTACTCACATTGAAAGATTGCATTTTCCATGTGCGCGTACGACGGAGATTTCCCGTCCACAAAACGGATGTGTCAGTGCCTGCTTCTATGCGCGTCTCTACATCGAGTACCTGTTGAGTATCCGAGTGATCTAGCGTCACTGAACGCATCGAAAAATCTGGATATTCAAGGACAGCGTTTCTCAACAACGCATCAATTGAAGCGGCGACACAATCGAGTGGCTCATCCATTAGCCTGAGATGCAGAACGGGCTGTTTAATACGTCGGTTACGCAATAAATCCAGCACTTCAAACAAATCAACTAACTTGACATCTCCTTCAGCCAAAGATCGATGCACGGTAATAAGAGCCCAATTCGAAGGTGATTTCTCTGCGGCATAGGGGCTGGCTACCCACTCGGGGTGATAAATGCCTAAGTGCGCGATAGCGGGCATTACAGCCAACGTATTATTCAGGTGACTCATAACAAACCTCCGACTGGCAAATCCTTCATCATGCCCAAGACGCGCTCGCGTTGAGCCTGACCAATCTGACCTTCCCGTTCAAGCGCCACAACAGCATTCGCACCCAGTGCGCAAAGCATGTCATCTGCGATCCATGAATGATCAGCATCATCAACTTTGACGAACAACTTGCTCTTTACATGCTCTAAATATGGTCGTGCGCCTTCCCAGGCATTCGGTCCGCACAATCTGTAAATCGCTGGAATAGGTGGGCTATTTATCAACTCCCAATACAGCTTCCAATTGGTGGCAGGATCAGGGAAGGCACCAATCTGTTCCGCTAACCAGATATTGTCGACAGCGGTATCGATCGGTAATACATAGGATGCAGACGAATCCTTTGAGCGGGGATGAATACGTTGATTCTGCATCACGCTTTGCTGCATAACAGCGCTATCTGGCAGGGCAACCTTATTGGATAAGACCTGGGCAAACCATCTTGCGCCCAACTCCATTGTCGAAAAACAACCAAGCGTCGTTGGATACATACCAATCACAGCCAGCGATTTGTGTGAAGGATGAAAATGGTTCTTGTACAAGTCAGCAGGCGAACAGCCCAAGAACGGTATATGCGGCAATTTATACCCAGTACAGAAAATAATGACATCAAAATCCTGCTGTTGACCATCAACAAATAAGGCACCGTTCCTTTCAAAGGACGCAACCTGAGGGACAACCTGTACTTTTTGCGCACAGACAAGATCAATCAGTCTGTCATTGACGTTAATCAGCCCCTTGACCTGCACATCAGGCATCAATCCGCTTCGTTCGAATGCAGCCATGTAATCAGGCATCGCATCACGCCAGCTTTTGACCTGTTCCTGAACGCTTTGTTCCTGCCGCTGCATTTGTCGCAAAGGAGTCACTGAGCAATCATTTGGCACAAAACCTATCATTCGGGGAATTGACCACTTGTTTGTTCGAATAGATATAGCGACTGATCGCGCGACATCGGATACCTCGGCTGCGATATCCATCCCACTCACACCATTGCCCACAACCAACACTCTCATCCCTGAAAATGGGGATGCATCGAGATAGTCAGTCGAGTGCAATACCGTGCCTTTAAATTTTGCATAGGAAGAAGGATCAGGTTTTGCCGCAGTCCAGAACAATCCTGGACAAATTGCAACGGCATCAAAATACTCTTGCGTATGACCCGAAATTCCAGAGGACTGAACGCGCCATCCCTCACCAACTTTTTGTAACTCGGTGAGTGCGGTAGACAACCTCAGGTTTTTTTCAAGATTGAAATTTTCTACATAATCCTTGAAGTATGTCCCCAGCTCGGCGGCACCCGGGAATACGGACATGGAATCGGCTGCAGGAAAATCCGAAAACAAAGCCGTATATTTTGAAGACTGCAGTCGTGTGCTGCAATAAGTACCATAGGGCTTATGACTGCGCTGAGCCCAAATTCCGCCTATACGGTCAGTCTTTTCAAACACAACAGGGTCGTGCCCTGCCTCGAGCATGGTTTTTGCAGTGACCAGGCCTGCAGGACCTCCCCCCATAATTGCAACGCGTGCGCCTTTACTTTTGAGTGGAAATTTAAGAATTGAGGCGGATTTACCTGAAAAAACCTGACTACTCTCATTCTCAGTTACCTGCGTCGTTTGAGTCGCCTGCGTGACCTGAACGGGACTGATCTGAACCGCAGATACGGTTAACTGCTCGCGAACAGCTGGCTGATCCAGTTCAGCAATCCAGTATCTTTCACGTCTGAAAACGTAATGGGGCAAGCTCGCACGCACAGGAAAGTCATACTTCCATAACGCTTTGAAATCAATTGACTTACCCAGAAGATAATCCCTGCCAGCTGCGGCCCATTCG
>CAINDJ010000074.1 GCA_903847325.1 uncultured beta proteobacterium
ACGGCATGGTCCAGTTCATACAAACTGCGCAAACCGGCAATGTCAGGGATGGTTTCAATATCGAAAACAAGGGTAGGATTCATGATTCAAAAAGTTAGGCATTTACCGGATGCGATTGTAGCCGATATGGCCGGCAACCGGACAGGTCAGCCTCCTGATAAAATAGGCTGACCATGAAAATCATACCGACCATTTTATTAGGCTGCCTGGTTTTTTCCCTGTCTATTGCCAGGGCAGATGAGACCATCCTGAAGATAGATTCGCAAACCATTCATGCTGAAATTGCCGATACCGAGGAAAGCCGAGAACGCGGTCTGATGCAGCGTGATCACCTGTGTGAAAATTGCGGCATGCTGTTTATATTTGAGCAAGCTGACCGATATCAGTTCTGGATGAAGAATACCCCGATCCCTTTAAGCATTGCCTTTATTGCCGCCGACGGCAGCATCATCAACATCGACGAGATGCTGCCCAACACCACCAACACCCATGACGCACAAGGCAAAGCACTGTACGCACTGGAAATGAGCAGCGGATGGTTCAGCAGGAACCATATTTCGGCTGCTGACAAAGTGCAGGGATTAAAACCTGTTAATACGTCTGCCCATTAAACCGCCCCCGCTGTCACGCTATGCCCACTTTCTTAATTACGGCGAAGCTGATGATTATGAAGGCAAGCGCGAAGCATTGCGCAGAGCCCTTGCAAATGAAAATAAAGTTGTTGATTCTTCATACAATTCCATAAAACCACCTCTCATCTAAAAAATAATGGCTCTGTTTTAGTTGAACCCGTTTCAGAAACGAGCTGGATATTTTTTCCAAAACTTAAAGAATGCATCCGGCAGTTCTCGGAGGTAAAGCGGACAGAAGTGAAGTGCCAACGAACAGGCCGTTGGGGTTAAGGGTTGTCAGATGACAGCCCTCAAACGCTGAGCCGAGATGATAGCGCAACCCGGAGTGGGCAGGCGTCTGACAAGCACCAAGGGAGGAAACCGCGATGATGTTATCGCGACTTCCGGAACAGGCAACGGCCTATGGGGATTTGGGTTTTTATTCTGCCGTTTAATTTGACGATCAAGCCGATCAGCCTGTCGATGATATCGCTCAGGTGGCCATTATCGGAGCAAACACTTCTGATTCTTGGTTGAGATGGGTCATTAAACCCGTGGCTTTTACAGCGCAAGACAAAGCCTCCCCGCATCGGTGCAGACCGAAGTCTGTTTGGATATCGAGTAACGAGCCTGTTCATGATGAACCTCGAAGCGACGGTGGCGCACGAATACGTTGTATGCGCGCCAAGGTGTCAACGATGATCATTGCTGCGCCACAATCCGTGCACACGAAAGTGGGTTGGACGGATTCGGCTGGTGTGCCAGTGATATCGGGCGTCACGTCATCAGGAGCTACATGCAGCAGTTCGCGTACTCGTGGGAGATTCTCGCGCCTCCCGGTGCTGTTGCGACCGCAAAAAATCGTCACAGTCAGCGACTCTTAGAATAGATGATATGAATGACGCTACTTGCAGACCGTGTGCTAACGCACGGATCTCCGCAGGAAAAACAGCAATAATACATTCCCAGATAGCGTAAGCAATGTCCGCTCCTGCGGCACACATATTTGTCAGACTTGAATTAAATCGGAAAAACCGAGTGAGAGTTGTTCATGCTAATAGATTACCCCACTCCCGGCACCCTATTGATTTTTGATCTGAACAACGCGCGATTCTGTCTAGATGCCATGCTGGTTCGTGAATCTGTCTGGTTGCCTGAGCTAACACCGATCGAACAAGCACCGCCTTACATTGTTGGTATATTCAGTATGCGCGGGCAGATCGTTCCTGTCACCGATCTCAATCTGCGTTTCGGTCATCCTGCCAGGCCTTATCTCCTCAGCGATCAAATTGTGATACTGGAATTGAATCACTTGCTGATGGGGCTGATTGTCAGCGAGGTGATTGAGGTGATAGAAATTTCCGCCGATGACTTCCAACCGCCGCCCAGATTCGAAGAAGAAACTCTTCACCGGGAGCATCTGGTAGCAGGCAAAGTGCGGGTGGGTGACGCAATCGTGACGTTGCTGGATGCGAATCAGCTTATACACCAACCGCAAGATTTGGAGGAGATTGATACAGAACAGTTATCTCCCAAACTTCAATTTTGCCCGCAGGCCACGCCGGAAGAGCGTGCGGTGTATCGCGCACGCGCCAAAGCACTGATGCAAACCACCGGCGAGGAGGAAGGCACGCGTCTCGCGTTGGCAGTAGTAGAACTGGACGGCGAATATTTCGGGATTGAACTTCAGTCAGTGCAGGAATTCTGCGACAACGTACGTCCCTACCCGATTCCCTGTTGTCCGCCGCATATCCTCGGTGCAATCAGTTTGCGCGGCAGCCTGTTCGCGCTGATTGATCTGCGCGTCGCTCTCAATTTGCCGCGTGCAACGCAGACCAGCGGTAAAGCGGTGGTTGCCCGTCTCGGCGAGCAGTCGGTGGGCCTAGCCGTGGATCAAGTGCATGACGTCATTTATTTGCGTGAAGAAGAATTGCAGGCAGCACCTGCTGCACTACTCGAACAACACGGGGCAGAAATCAAAGGCACCGCCCCCTATGGCGGCAAGATGATGGTTGTATTGGGTCTGCCCGCGCTGCTGGCACGGGAGGAATGGATCGTGAATGAAACCGTGTAACAAATTTGGAGGTGGATGATGGCTATTCAACAAGCGAAGCTAAGTAAAGTTATTCAGGTGGGGTTTTTGATAATTTTCATATTAATGGTCACCAATGGCGTGGCATTGTTATTCGTCATGCGCAAGACTGCGGACAGCTTGTTCTGGGTGACGCACACTCACGAGGTTAAATTGAAATTAGAAGAACTGAAAGGCGACGTAATGGATGCCGAGGCTGGGGAACGGGGGTTTGTATATGCCAACAACGAGGGCTTTATTGAACCCTACAAAAAAGCCCTAAGCATGGTACAGGAAACACAAAAATCCATTTTTGATTTAATCAAGGACAACCCGCCCCAAGTTCAACGGATGAAGCTTGTAAGCGAGGTAATCCAACAAAAAAGTGATCAAATGCAGTCAGTTATTTTATTGCATAGATCCGGCAAGAAAAAAGAAGCGATGGATCTCGTTTTATCGCCAAAGGCCAAAAAGTTCATGGACGACATCCGGGCAGGGATAAATGAGTTGACCCACTTCGAGGATGTTCTGCTGGAACAAAGAGATAACGAGGCAAATGGCATTCAAAAGATTGCCATTCTATTTATTGTCGGGGGGACCATATCCATATTTGCT
>CAINDJ010000075.1 GCA_903847325.1 uncultured beta proteobacterium
ATCATGGAGATTTCCCCACTTTTACTGGCCAGATACCAGTTTTCTTTGAGCCTGAACTTTCATGTGCTGTTTGCCGCGATGGCCATGGCACTGGGGTGGTTTGTGTGCGCCTGCAGATATCTGGCCTGGAGAAAGCCGACAGCTGTCTGGATGGATGCCTATCGATTCTGGGTCAGAGTCTTTGCCCTGACTTTTTTCATGGCGCTTGCTTCCTCAATTCCTTTGCTGCTCGAACTTGGCATTCTCTGGCCTAGTCTGCTTGAGCGCATCGGCAATGTCGCAGGCCCGCTGATCGCTTTTGGCATCACAACCTTATTTGTCATTAAATCTGTTTTTTTAGGCGTGATGTTTTTTGGTCAGCGTCGAGTATCTGATCGGGCGCATGTGCTGTCGGTATGCATGGTCGCGCTTGGCCTGACAGCCACTATTTTCTGGGGGCTCGTCCTGGTTTCCTGGACCCATACCCCTGTTGGCGCATCGTTGGTTGATGGTCGATATCTGGTCAACAATTGGTGGGAGTTGATCTTTAATCCCTCTCTGTTCTGGTTGGTTATGCAGTTTGTTGCGGCGAGTTTCTTAATGCTTGGCTGCCTGCTGCTTTGTATTTCGGCATGGCAGGCAATGCGCCGACCGCTGCAGAGCTACGAAAAATTAATTTATCAGATAGGTTTCGTGCTGTCTTTTTTTGCCGCCTGTATGCAATTATTTGGACTAGATGGTCATCTGCGGGCGCTGGCACGTACACAGCCTGTGACTGCTGCTGCCGTCATGGGAATTTGGGAGACGAGCGCTCATCCCGCTTTTGTCTGGGCTGGATGGCCTGAGGCAAGTGATGGCCAGGAGCCGGGGTTGATCGCGACAGACATGGGGGCCAAACGATGGATGGGTCAACAATCTGATGGCAATTGGGTGGGACTGGACCAGGCTGAACAGGATCTCCCGTCCGTAAAAACATTATTCTGGCTGGCCCGCATCGGTGCGTATTTACTGATCTGGATTGCAGGTTTATCAATCGTGACCGGTTGGACCGTTATTCGCAGAGGTTCAGACCCGGCGAAGTATCCGCCACGATTGCTTCAGGCTCAGGTGTGGCTGGGTGGGTTGTCGACAATCGTTTGGCTCTGCCTGTGGAATCTGAATGAAATAGAGCGTTTACCTTTCATGGTCTGGAACACTATCAGGCAAGAGGATGTGATCACCTCCGCCTCCGCGAGTGTATTGGCCACTGGTTTACTGGGCAGTGTTTTTATTTATGGTGCATTGCTGTTTGGCTGGATACGCATGGTTGTGCATGCTGCGCGTTACGGCGTGGTTCCTGTACGTAAGCCCGGAGTGCGACCATGATTGCCGAGTTGGCTGCGACCCTCGGGATGGATGTGTTTCAGCCGGTGTTCTGGATGCCGCTGCTGCTGATGACTTGTGTGTCGGTATTGATCCTTGGTGGAGCCGTATTCGATGGCTTCGATATCGGGGTGGGCGTCTTGTTGCGTATGGCACCTCCCTCAGAACGACCAAACATGATGGTCGTACTCAGCCCGTGGCGTGATGCCAATGAGTTTTGGCTCTTGTTAGCGGTCGGATTGTTTATGGCGGCTTTTCCTCTCGCCTGGAGCGCAGTGCTCGCACATCTTTTCGTCCCGGTGATGATTACGATGTTAGGTGTCATGTTGCGCAGCGTGTCTTTTGAGTTTCGTATCCGTGCGAGTAGCGAGCAACGGCCTGTCTGGATCAATCGTTTCTGGTTGGGCTCTGTACTGACCGCAATGGGCCATGGCATGCTACTGGCGAATATTGTGACGGGATATCAACAAGATACTCCGTCGGTTTGGTTCAGTGTCTTTATCGGTGTGTGTGCGGTCGCAGCCTACGCCCTGCTGGGGGCGAGCTGGTTAGTCATGCGTTTGCAGGGCGCGATGCATGTCCGGGCGATAGGGTGGGCGCACCATGCGATACGATGGACTGCCGCAGGAATGGTGGCTGTGTCCGTAGCACTGGGCCTGGCTAATCCCGCAATTTTTTACAAATGGAGCAATACGACCAGCCTGATGCTTGCTGCGCCCGTTTGGTTTCTGATGTTAGGGTGTTTTGTCGGGATCGATATGGTGCTTAATCGCTTGAGTCAACCTAAATACCGAGCCCTGTCCTGGATGCCATTTGGTTTGTGCCTGGTGCTATTTGTCTGCATGATGGGTGGCCTGGCATACAGTATTTTTCCTTATGTCATTCTGGATAATATGACTCTCTGGGATGCCGCAGCCTCTGAGAGTTCACTGAAGCTTGTTTTGGCTGCCTGCGTGATCGCGGCGCCCGTGATGGTTATTTTTAATCTGATGAGTTATCGCAGTTTGTTTGGTCGCGCACCCTGAGGTCAGGTCTTCGCACTAAGCGGATAAACAGGCAATAGCACTTGCACTTGCAAGCCGCCTTCAGGTCCTTGTCCGAGCGTCAGTGAGCCGCCATGTGCCCGTGCGATTGCATCAGCAAGCGCCAGGCCAAGGCCAACATTACCGGTTCTCGTGCGTGCCTCGTCAAGACGAACAAAAGGTTTGAGTGCGTCATCACGCAATTCAGGTGCGATGCCAGGCCCGTGATCGCTAACAGTCAGTACTGCCCAGGGTCCTTGCACGGCAAGTGTGACGTGCACGGGGGGCGTGCCATGGTGCAGGGCGTTACTCACCAGATTGTCCAGTAGCCGCGAGAGAGCCACACTATCTGCATTGACTGTTTCGCTTGCAGGGATGCCGATCAGGTTGACGCTGCCATCTGCCGCACCTTGCCAGTTGCCGACTCGCTCCTGTACCCAGTCGCTTAGGGGAAAGGGCGTGAACCGGTAGGTTGCGATATCGGTCCCACGCAAAAAATGGATGAATTGATCAACCATATGCTGCATATCCTGCAGGTCGGTGCGCATGCCGTTTTTGAGTGCCAGGTCATCGGTCATCTCTATGCGCAGCCACATTCTGGCAAGAGGCGCCTTCAGATCATGCGGTAACCCCGCCAGTAAAGTGCGGCGGGTAGATTCCGATTCACGCAAAGCATCAAGCATGGCGTTAAACCGCTCACCCAGCAAACGGGTCTCACTCGGGCCTGCTGGCTCGACGCGCGCGGGTTTACCTGCAGCGAGTTGATCGGTCGCTTGTACAAGGCTGATAATCGGTCGACTGATATGCCAGGAAAACCAGAACGCGACCAGCAGCACCAGTGCGAGCCCACCACTCCACCAGGCCAGGATCGGTGTTGTGAGAGGAGGGTCAAGGCGATCGATCGGGATGACCAGCCATTCCCGTGTGCGGCTCACGGCGTTTTCCGAGGGCCGCATCAAAGATATATAGAGCTCAGGTCTGGGGCCGCGTGATAAGGCTACACGACTGTCTCCATCCAGGCGGTTATTGAGGCGGTTGATGAATTGGCTCAGGCTTTGACGTATATCGTCAGCCCCTTGATCGGTACGGGGTGGGGTGACAGTTTCATTCTGAATCCCTGGCGCCGTTGTCGCATCGGGGGGCAAGCTAGTAGGGGCGTCCTGAGAGCTGGTTTCTGCGGTGAGTGCGGGTTCTGCACGTCGTTGTGGTCCGCGAGGGGGGGCACCGGGTCGCGGGGGTGGTCTGCGTTGCAGACGGGCCTCGTTTGGCAGAGGCTTGGACCACAGGCGCCATTGTCCTTGTGAGGCATCGCTGACAAATGCTGCACGGTCCTGTGGCGCAATATGATCCATAGAATATTGCAGGGTTCGGATGGTCGTGGCGACTAAATCGAGCGCAACGGTTTGCGAGTGATCACGCTGGAATTGCGACACGGTGTATAGCGTTGCGGCCTGACCTGCCAGCACAGTCGCCAGGATCAGCAGAATCAGGCGGGCACGTAGAGATTGCGGCAACAGGGCTGAGAGATATTTCAAGGTGAAAACCTGTAGCCCGTACCCCAAACGGTCTGAATCCAGCGTGGTTGTTTGGGGTCGTCTTCGAGCGCGCGCCGCAACCGTAAAATAGCGATGTCAATGGCGCGATCGTTGCGCTCACCTGCCTCGTCATCGCGAGCGAGGGTCAATAGTTTTTCGCGCGAAAGAGGCTTGCCAGGATTACGAATCAACGCCTCAAGCAAGTTTATTTCGCCACCGGTCAGTTTGACGATCTC
>CAINDJ010000076.1 GCA_903847325.1 uncultured beta proteobacterium
CAATCCGAGACAGACATGTTGCGTTATTTGCGTAAACTCGCTGACAAAGATCTGGCACTTGACCGCACGATGATTCCATTGGGTTCATGCACGATGAAGCTCAATGCAACCATTGAGATGATCCCTGTTACCTGGCCTGAGTTTGCCAGTATCCATCCCTTTGCTCCTGCTGAGCAAACCAAGGGTTACGCGGTCATGATTGATCGGCTATCTAAAGCGCTGTGTGAAATCACTGGGTATGACGCGATTAGTCTGCAACCAAACTCAGGTGCGCAGGGTGAATATGCCGGGCTTCTGGCAATCCGCGCCTATCACCGCTCCAATGGACAGCATCAACGCAATGTTTGTCTGATCCCGTCGTCTGCGCACGGCACTAATCCCGCCTCAGCCAATATGGTTGGGATGGACGTGGTAGTGGTCGCCTCTGATGCGCAGGGTAACGTTGACCTCGCTGATCTGCAGTCAAAGATCACACAGGTCGGTGACCGACTTGCAGCATTGATGATTACCTATCCTTCGACGCATGGTGTGTTCGAGCAAGCCATCACCGATATTTGCGCCATGATTCATGATGCCGGTGGCCAGGTGTATATGGATGGCGCGAACATGAATGCCATGGTTGGCGTGGCGCAGCCAGGCAAGTTTGGTTCTGACGTATCGCACCTGAATCTGCACAAGACGTTCTGCATCCCGCACGGTGGTGGCGGACCAGGTGTAGGTCCCGTAGGGGTGCGTGCGCACCTCGCCCCATTTTTACCGGGTGTAGTGGGTGAGCAAGGTAAGTTGAATGGTGATGTGCCTGTTGGCCCCGTCTCTGCCGCGCCCTTTGGCTCGGCAAGTATTTTGCCGATTCCATTTGTCTACATCTCATTGATGGGCGCCGAGGGTTTGCGTCATGCAACAGAAGTCGCGATCCTCAATGCTAACTATGTCGCACGCCGTCTCGCGCCTTATTATCCTGTGCTCTACACGGGCCGTAATGATCGTGTCGCGCACGAATGTATTCTCGATATGCATGACATCAAAGACAGCTCAGGTATTTCCGCAGAGGATATTGCCAAGCGTTTAATGGATTACGGTTTCCATGCACCCACAATGAGTTTCCCGGTGGCCGGTACGTTGATGGTTGAGCCGACGGAATCAGAGAGCCTGCAGGAGCTCGATCGGTTTATCGATGCGATGATCGCGATACGCGAGGAGATTGCTCAGATCGAACGTGGCGAGCGCGATCGTGACGATAATGTTCTGAAAAACGCTCCGCATACGGCGCAAATGCTGCTGGCCGAAGAATGGCATCACGATTATCCGCGTCAGCAAGCGGCCTATCCAGTCGCAAGTTTGCGCGATAACAAGTATTGGCCGCCCGTCGGACGCGTGGACAATGCCTGGGGTGACCGGAATCTGGTGTGCGCGTGTTTACCGATTGAGGCGTATGCCTGATTATTTAGAATTTTTCTGGATAAAGTCAGCGATATAGTCTCCCGCTTGAAGGTAAGCGCCGGTATACATATGGTGGCCATCATTGCAGGGCGATCCCCGATCATCACCACCACTGACTGTGCTTAGTGTGGTGATACGGGGATTATTTTTTTGAATCATCTCAAAATTATTTTTTGCTGATCTGTAAGTTGTTCCCTGGCATCGATCATATTCATTATGTAAAAATAATATGGGTTTATGTATCTCTCGGGAAATCGTGATGTTATTTTTACTACCGCTCGTGATTAATCCAGCGACAGCGTTTCTAACCTCAGGTCTACGATTCAAAACCTCAGTCACACTGATTGAGCCAAAGCTGTGGCCCATCAGCCAGATTGGTTGATTATTTTTTTTGCTCAAAAACTGAATCGCACTCGCAATACGCTCAAGATGTTCATCGCTATAACGATTCGCTTCAGATAGTTCTGTCGGGCTAATAAACACAGCAATATTTATTTTTTTATTCTCGTCAAGCCCGTCTGTCATGGTCTTGAGCATGAGGACGGTTTGTTGTTTTGTTTCTCCGGTGTTCGGATTAAATCCAGGTTTACCGGGCCCACCCGTAATGACTAGCAATGTCGCTGCCGCATTAGGTGCGCCAAAGTAAAGAATCGTAGTGGGTGAGTTAAAAAACTGGGCATCAGTAGGTGGATCAATCATCATGACCTCAGCGGCAGCGCTTTGAAAAATCAGGCTGCTGATCACGGTACTTGTAAAGGTTATAAGAATACGGATCATTGGGTATCTCAAGTTTAATATTTGCTGACTCGGGTGCGACATTCAATGTAAAGTGCACTGACATATTTATAAATGGTAAGCGAATACAGCCAAGGAGTCGTACTTGAACATGTTTCGAAAAATAGCCATCGCTTTATTGTGCGGTGCAGCGGCGCTGCCGCTCTCCGCACTTAGAGCACAGGAGACCTATCCCAATAAACCGATCAAGATCGTGCTGGGTGTTGCTGCAGGCGCCTCAACAGATTTTCTCGCACGCGAAGTCGCACGCGGTCTGAGCGATCGCCTGAAAGTCCCCGTCATTGTTGAAAATAAAGCTGGAGCGAACACCATCATTGGTACGAATAGTGTTGCAAAAGCCGCGCCGGATGGATATACGCTTTATCTGACAACCATTACGACGGCGATCAATCCCTGGATATATCAAGGCTTACCGTACGATTTCAAGAAAGATATGAAAAATATCGTCTTGCTGGGAGTTGCAGATAACGTATTTGCAGTGACTCCTAAAGCAGGTATTAATAACGCAAAAGATTTGATCGAGTATGCGAAAAAAAATCCCGGTCAAATGTCTTATGGATCCTCAGGGATTGGCACTATACATAATCTATTGATGGAGTTGATCGCAGATCAGAATAATGTGCAACTCAACCATATACCCTATAAAGGTGCGATGGCGGCCGTTACAGATGTGATTGGAGGGAACCTGACGGGATATTTCGGGACGATATCAGCACAACGTGAATTCATTAAACGCGGTGACTTAAAACCCGTTTTTGTCACCTCTGCGAAACGCTCTATTTATTTGCCTGATGTCCAGACGCTTGCCGAAGCTGGCCTGCCTCCGATTGCAACGGGTTACTGGATGGGCTTGTCGGGTCCCGCAGGCATGCCGGACAAGGTTGTTGGGTTACTGAATAAAGAAATTAATGCCATCATTGCAACGCCGGAAGTGATTGAGAAATTCAGTTTGCAGGCAATTGATCCATTAGGCGGGACACCTCAGGACATGGATAAATTTTTTGATTCAGAATTAGCACTCTGGAAATCAGCTGCGATTGCTGCAAAGATACAGCCAATTCCGATTGGGAAATAGTACGTGATGAATCAAAACGATAAGCTTTTCGATGTTCTGATTGTCGGTGGAGGGATCGCAGGTTTAACTGCAGCTGTGAGGGCAGCAGAACTAGGTTTGAGGCCGCTTGTCCTGGAGCAGGGCGATGGCGAGGACTATCCAAACAACTCACGTCAATCCGGCGGCATCGTCCATATCGGTTTTCACGACCCATATCGCGAGCCTGCAGAGCTCGAGCAGATCATCGCTCGTATGACGGATGGCGAAGCTAAACCCGAGCTCGTACGTGCCTTGTCGCAGACAGGGGCAAGACTGATTGGCTGGTTGCAGCAGCACGGGACAAGCTTCATGCGCTTTAATCCGCAGGAAGGTTATCGCTGGTGTATGGCACCTCCCAGGGCATTGAGAGCTGGATTAGACTGGAAAGGGCGTGGGCCCGATTTGACCTTGAGGCAATTAGTCAAAGATCTGATTGCGTCGGGCGGCGTGCTTCAGTTGAACACGAAGGTCACTGCGCTTGAAATACAGCAAGGGCGATGCGTAGGGGTCAGAGTGACCCAGGATGGTGAACAAAAATTATTGCAATCACCTTATACGATTCTTGCAGATGGTGGTTTTCAGTCAAGCAGGAATTTGTTTGAACAATATATTGGTGCAAAATTTGATTCTGTATTCCAGCGTGGCGCACGCACAGGACATGGTGACGGATTAGCAATGGCCTTGACAGCTGGTGCTGCGATGACCTCGGGCAATCGGTTTTATGGCCATGTGCTGTGTAGTGATGCCAGGCACAATGATCAGGTGTGGCCATATCCTGAGGTTGATGCGCTAGCTACGGCTGGCATGGTCGTTGATGGCACGGGACGGCGTATTGTGGATGAAGGTATATCTGGGGTGCATCTAGCCAATGAGCTCGCGGCCAGGGCGACAACAGATCAATTATTTGCAGTCTTTGATGGCAAAATCTGGGATGGTCCAGGTACGACCGCTCGAATTCCTGCAAATCCTTTATTAGAAAAGGCAGGCGGCACGATTTTGAGGGCAAATTCAGCGTTTGAATTGGCCCAAAAAATGGGCGTACCTGGTGATGCACTGGTGAGCACGCTGACCGTTTTCAATCAAGCCGTCACACTGGGAACTCTGGATAGACTTGAAATCCCTCGTTCAACCAAGGTGCAGGCGTTTTCGATAGAACACGCCCCGTTGATGGCGATCCCGATATGTCCGGGCATTACCTACACCATGGACGGGATCGATATTGATGCGCATGCACAAGTGCTGGATGCATCGCGTAAACCTATTGAGGGGTTATTTGCGGCGGGCGCAACGACGGGTGGACTAGAAGGTGGAAAAAATTCTGCGTATATCGGTGGCTTAATTAAGGCCGGAAGTTTTGGTTTGATTGCTGCAGAGAGAGTCGCGACATTAGCAGGCAAGTCATTTTCGTTGACGCCTGCACAGGTTGAGAGCAAAACAAAGGCGATTGACCAATTTCCGATACTGCGCACGACCATCAAATATGGCACACCTATCGCTTACGTCTCATCAGTTTTGCTGGGCTTGATGGTTTATTTGATGCTGGCGGGCAAGACAGGGTGGATGGCTGTTCCGATAGCCGTTGTCTTGTTACTTGTCATGCTTGTCGTGATGCTGGGCGTTGTAGAGCTCATCAAACTTATCACGCAATTCCTGATGCCAGATCAGGATAGTTGATTCAAACCTGCGTGAGAATATTTAATAAACAGCCAGAAAGTTCTCACGCATCGTACACACGTCAATCCAGTTTTACTCCAGAATTTTTGGCAAGCTTGCCCCAATTCGCATAATCTTGTTTGACGAATTCAGCGAATTCTTGCGAGGTGCCTCCTGCTGGCGTGACGCCTCCGGCTTCCATTTTGCTGATGACATCCGGATTTTTTAGGACCTTGTTCATTTCCTTATTGATGCGCTCAACAATCGCGGGAGATGTACCTACGGGTGCAAATAAGCCCATCCAAATACTGAAATCCATTCCTTTCGCAACGGTTTGATCCAGTGTCGGCGAGTTCGGGAATTGTGCCGAGCGCGTGCCCGAAGCCACGGCCACTAAGTGGAGTTTGCCACCTTTGACCAAACCACTTTGTGATGCCAGTGTGCCGATGTACACGTCAACCTGACCACCCATGACGTCAGCTATTGCTGGTGCCGCACCTTTGTAAGGGACTTGTAGCAAATTAATGTTGGTGCGGTTTTTAAAGTCCTCTCCTACAAGGTGTCCGAGCGTCCCGGCCCCAGCGGTAGACCAACGCAAACCCTCAGCCGTTTTGCCTTTAGCAATTAAATCCTCTGGTGTTTTGATTGGTCCGTTTGCAGCACTGCTGATTGCCTCTGGTGTAACGGAGACATTGATAATTGGCGTAAAACTTTTAACGCTGTCATACGTCAGACTGGAGTAGAGCCAAGGGCCAATCATCATGTTGTCTGTTTGACCCATGACGAGGGTATAGCCGTCTGCAGGCGCTCTGGCTGCGACTTCGATGGCAAGATTGCCGCCCGCGCCAGGACGGTTTTCAATCACTATTTGCCATCCTGTCATTTCGGCGAGTTTTGCGCCGACAATACGCGTGACAAAATCAGTACCGCCGCCAGGAGGGAAAGGAACAAGGATTTTGATTGGTTGTTCTGGAAAGTTTTGTGCCGTTGCGCTCAGAGGGATAAGTGCCCAAGCGATGAGTCCCAATAATGCGCGACGCATAGTATTTTTATGTAATCCCACTTTTTGTCTCCGATATTTTTTTGTAAATGCGACGGATATAACGTGAGGACCACCTTAGGTGAGCGATGCCTCTCTGTCAAGAGATGCATCGCTTCAGGATACTAAGCTGTACTAATTTTTGAATTTAGCAAGAAATTTACGGATCGCATCGATTCCTTGTGGAATCAGAGATTTCGGTTCTTTCCATGGATACAGACTGACCTCTGCATTGGGGGCGAGCGCTACAACCTCCATGGCAACTACCAATGGATGAGGCGGAGAGTCGTCTGGCAGAACCAAAATAGGCGTCTGGCAATTGCGTACAAACTCCCTGTCTACTGTAAAGACGAAGTCAGCATGCTTTTTATACATGTTAGTCAGGAACTGATCAATCATCTCCATGTTGATGTCTGGACGACGTGCACAAAGGTCTGGCCCCCACTTAGCGAGGTTGTTGGTGTAACCGAGGAGTGGAATTTCAGGGCGGCAGCCACTTGGTTGCGCCATGACTGCTGCGATGATGCGTTCAGGTGAGCGTTTAAGTAGATTCCAGATAAATGGACCACCAATACAAAATCCCAGAACCAGGAATTTATCGATGCCGAGATGATCCATGAGCGCAAGCTGATCATCCGCAAATGCATCCCAGGGGCGGTCGATTTCGAGAGGACCTGATGACAGGCCATCATTGGCATTGCGTAAATCCATACAAATGCAACGATAGCTGTCTTTGAATGTCTCTACTGCATCGAAAGGCCCTAAGGTAGAAAAGAACTTAAATGAGGAATTTAATCCGCCGCCAGGAATGATGAGCAACGGCATACCGCTGCCAACATCTTCGTAATGGATGCGAACACTGCCGTTTTCAAAAAATGCCATGAGATGTCTCCCCTCTTATATGCA
>CAINDJ010000077.1 GCA_903847325.1 uncultured beta proteobacterium
AAACACTCAAACTTTATTGACGATCCCTTGCTTGCCCAAAATAACAATTCAGGCAAAAATTCTGACCACCACACTCGTCAGCAAAGGCAACATCACCTGGACGCCAAGCCATAACGTATCGGGCACTACCCTTAGACCAAATACGTGGATTAACGTGGATCGATCTTAATTCTGGGCTAACCAGTCAGACGCAAGGCATACTTGAAAGATACACAACAGACGGATTACAGCTGACCGTACCAGCCTACAAATTGATTTTATTTAGTATTTTGGTGGGCGGTACAAGTTTCGAACTTGTGACCCCTGCCGTGTGAAGGCAGTGCTCTACCACTGAGCTAACCGCCCAATCTGAGGCACGCATGTTGTGGCTGATTGGAATGTAGAAATCAATCTACGGGGCGAATTATACACACTCAGCTTGCTGGTCCTCGCTGCGAAGGACACAGGGACAAGAAAAAAGCTGCGGCGAGGATTGGCTCCAAGGCCCAGTTGAGCGCCACACCAGGTGCAACCCCCACGGTTATGAGTGGTTTGAGATGGCCCTCGAAAGCTCGCAGGACAGGCTCAAGCATAAAAACGAGAAGCACAAGTGGTACTAATCCCCGATAACGTAACAATATCACCCAGAGTAGTAACGCCAACAGAAGCTGGATGGCGCCTAATTGCCCGATTAATGAAACAATATTTGCACCGGATGCAGCGGATATGTCTATGGTGGCAATGCTGTTTGCACCACCATCAGGAAGAAGCATATGTATAAGACTGCGCACAGTGATCAAGCACAGATATAACAAAGCGATCCACCAAGCTAACGCGGGACAGCCTGCGGTAGACGGATTGGCAGGAAGTAATGCGGCAAAATCAGGTCGCCAAACTTTGGGCAGCAGTCTATTCATAAGATATCCATAAATCCAGGACGGACAAACAATTGCTCTGTCATCATGGGTCCCCAAGTGCAGTCTGGCGCCTCTTTAGTCAATACAAAACCATTTTTTTCATACAAATGTCGGGCAGCGTTTAAGCCTTTGAATGTCCAGAGCTGTGTTGAATCAAAGCCAGACTGATCACAAAAATGCAGTGCGGTCGCAAGCAAGGATTGACCCACGCCTGTCGCTCTTAATTGATCACTCAAGATAAACCATCGCAGATGTGCAACGCCCTGCCCTATATCCTCACCATCAATGGCGATCGAACCTGCAATCTGGCTATCTAACTCTACTGACCAGATTGCATTGCGGGGGGACACAAGGCGACTGGCAAACTCAGCCAGACCGGCTGCGACCTTGCTCTCGAAATGTTGTCCGAACCCATATTCGCGAGCATAGTAAGCGGCGTGCAGCAAAACAACCTGGCCGATCAGGCCAGGTTTGTAGCCCTGGTGAATGGCAATCTGCAAAATACTCGTCCTAGCTGGTTAGCAGCATAGAAACATTGATTCCGAACATACTCACAAACATCGTCACCATCACCCCGCCAATCCACAGTATATATTTGTGAGAACTTTTTAAAACTGAAATGTCGGATTGGAAATTTGAAAACTCTTTTTTACACTCATTAATCGTAGTCTTCAGATCTGCGATTTCTGCTGTAATTTTAATTTCAAATTCCGAAACTTTTTTATCAATTCGATCGGCCTTTTCCTCTAGGCGATCTGTTTTGACTTCAAGCTGATCAATCCTCGCTCCGACCTCATTACGCATCACGATAAAATCAGCTTTAGTCGCGTACTGCTCGTGCTCTTGCTCATAAACGCCTTGCAATACCTGCGCATGCACCTCGGCTTGCTCTCGAGGCACACCCGCATCAACGAGCTTTGTTGCGTAAGACAAAGAATTAAACATACTCATCATGCATCCTTCAAACTGAAACAGTCAGGCCAAGTTTCCTGAAGGATTCAGTTTGAACTGATGCAAATCCAAAAACAATAGCTTTGGAAAAAGTCTTACACACGCTTACAAATTATGCAGATCAATCCACACAATCAAAGATCAAGCGGCTTACCCATCGCAGCACTCGCTTCGCCCGCTTTAGCAGGCCCACGCAAAAAGCGTGCGACAGCCACGGCAGCCAACACGCCAATAAATGACCCGCAGGCATATACCCAGTAAGTCGAAAAATCGCCGCGTGCAAAGTCCGGCCCAAACGCTCTGGCTGGATTAAATGCTGCGCCATCAAACGGTCCGCCCATCGTACCCATGGCCATCACGTAAGCACCTACCGCGAGTGGAACAGAACTGCCATCGAGCTTAGGTCCGTTGGTCATGCCAAGTATCAACAAAACCATACCAAAGGTCAGGATCGCTTCAAACACAACTGCCTGATGCAACATACCCGGCTGAGGTGTCACGGCCGCCAAATTGCCGCCCGTACCAAACAAATAGGCTGCCAAACAGGAACCCGCAGCCCCAGCAACCAGCTGCACAACGATATAACAGGCAGCCATCGGTATGCCCATATCGCCACGCAAGGTAAAAGCGAGC
>CAINDJ010000078.1 GCA_903847325.1 uncultured beta proteobacterium
CCCGAAGCACGACTAATTTTTTCTGCAGAAGCCGACATCCGCTGGTGAAATTCTGCAATCCTTGCTCGCATTGAAGGACTCGTATCACCATTAAAATCAGTATCGCGATGATTTCTAATGTACTGTTTAAGACCATAGCTTGAGAATCTAGCCTGTGAAGATGAACTCCATCCGTTATTTGGCTGATTATTGACTTGAGGTTTAGCCGTTGAAAGCTCTGTAGCAGAAACACTTCCATTCGCGGAAGCGTTTACAGTTGTAGTGGAATCAGCAGATTTTGCAGCTGCAGGATCCACAGACTTATTCTGACTAAGTTGCCTGGCAAGGATCTCTGCGAGTCCAATACCCTTATTCGCAATATTTTGACTAAGCTGCTGGTCGAGCATGGAGGTAAATGATTTACTTTGCTCACTATCCAGCGGCCCATCTTGCGGTGTCGCATTGCGCATACTTTTGAGCATCATATTCAGGAATACGGCCTCGAACTGCTTGGCCACTTTTTTTATAGCCTCGGGCGAATTAGTATGGGCTGCATTTTTTAGTGCGGACAGCCCTTTGCTGTCAATGGCCAGGCCGCTATTGTTTTGTACAGGAAGGGACTTCATAGCCATAGGCCCGTATCAAATAATTTCGAGGTCAGCATGTAAAGCGCCTGCGGCTTTGATCGCCTGTAATATCGCCAACAAGTCTTGCGGTGTCGCACCTACGGCATTCAGCGCACGAACCACATCAGCAAGAGATGCACTCTTA
Source organism: uncultured beta proteobacterium (assembly GCA_903847325.1). Lineage (GTDB taxonomy): Bacteria > Pseudomonadota > Gammaproteobacteria > Burkholderiales > Burkholderiaceae_B > Zwartia. Next base: position 751 of record CAINDJ010000078.1, read on the forward strand.
TCGAGTTTAATCACACGACCTGGTTCAGCGTTGATATCGATACTTGAGGTTTTTGTCTCAACGGTGCGACCGTTGCCAAAAGCATTCGGTTGACTGACCTGGGGAGTCGTTGTAATGGTGACACTCAAATTTCCATGGGCAACGGCACAACTATCGAGTGTGACGGACTGATTTAATACGATAGAACCTGTTCGTGCATTGAGAATGACTTTTGCACTCGGTTTCAGTGGCGTGATATTAATATTTTCGAGCTCAGCCATGAACGCCACACGCCGCCCTTCAAAATTACGTGGCTGTACTGAGATCACGCGTCCATCCTGAGCCTGTGCGACAAAACGTCCAAAATGCTGATTAATCGCATTCGTGACCATATTGGCCGTTGAAAAGTCCGTCTGTTTTAATTCAAGATTAAATGTCTCGACTTGAGCAATTTCGTTATGGACGGTTTTTTCGACTGTCGCACCGGCTGAAATTCGCCCAACGCTTAGCTGGTTAATCTGTACCTCAGTGCCATTGGCTGCCGCTCCGGCACCGGCCACGACCAGATTACCCTGCGCGATGGCGTAGATCTGCCCATCAGCGCCTTTGAGTGGGGTCATCATGAGGGTCCCACCGCGCAGACTTTTGGCATTCGCCATGGAAGAAACGGTGATATCAAGCGTTTGACCAGCCTGCGCAAAGGCAGGTAGATCTGACGTCACCATGACTGCCGCAACATTTTTTAATTGCATTTGCGTACCTGTGCCCGGGGGCATCACTACCCCCATTTGCTGCAACATACTCATAGTCGTCTGCAGCGTAAATGGGGTTTGTGTCGTCTGATCGCCCGTGCCATCCAAGCCCACAACTAGTCCATAGCCAATCAATTGGTTACTGCGAACGCCCTGTATCGTTGCAAGATCTTTCAGGCGTTCAGCTTGAACCGATTGCATAAATGCCGTTGCTGAAAATATTAAAAATGAACATATCAGCCTACTCGTCATGAGTAAGATCCGGGGGAAACTATCAGCCTGCAAAACTTTATAGGATCTTATTTTCATACTGACTTAACCAGGAATAAAGCTCAGGAAAAAGCGATTAAGAATTTTTGCAAAATTAGCCAGATCAAGTGTGCTGTTTGTCCGATACTCCATGCGTGCATCGGCAACAGTATTGGAAGCCACAAAGTTATCATTCGTGATCATTGAAGGATTGACGATCCCGGAAAATCTGACAAAACCAACCCCCGCATCCAGTGCGATCTGTTTTTCACCTGACACAGAAAGAAATCCATTGGGTTTGACTTCGACCACCGTCACAGTGACCGACCCCGTAAAGGTCGCTGCATTATTGCCTGCCGCATTGTTTGCGAGCGATACAGAGTTCTGCATATCGTACGTAGGATCAGTCGTAGTTCCCTGCGCGTTTTTAAATGCGCTTGTTGCAGAGCCTTTTTTACTGGAGGAATTTCCATCTGCGGTCGTGGCATTCGTATTTTCTACAAAATTAATTGTCAAAATATCACCGACCAGACTGGCACGACGTCCCTCAAACATAGGGCGATAGGTTGCAACGCTATATATTGAACCTCTCGATGCACCTGGCATCGGCATATTTGCAGTCGCAGGAGGTATTTCTTTATTTATAATCGTGCTGGGGGTGATAGAACACCCTGACAACACGAGACTCATCATTAATGAAATGACTGCAATCAAACGATGATGATTTAATTTATACATGAGCCACTCATCCTGACTTGATTAACCACCGAGCTGAGCAAGTTTCTGCAACATCTGATCTGAAGTCGTCACGGCCTTACTATTAATTTCGTAAGCACGCTGTGTCTGAATCATGTTGACCAACTCTTCGACCACGTTGACGTTCGAGGTTTCTACATAACCTTGTTGCAGCGTACCCGTACCATTTGTTCCCGGTGCGCCTGTAATAGGATTACCAGAGGCGGATGTTTCGGAGTACAGATTTTCACCCAGTGCTGTTAAGCCAGCGGGATTCATGAAAGTCGTTAATTGGAGTGTTCCCACGTTGGTCACTGCAGCCGAGTTAGGCAAGGTCACAGAGACCACACCATCTTTACCAACCGTCACGCTCTGCGCGGTAGCCGGGATCGTCATGGCTGGCTGGATCAGATAGCCGCTCGCGGTCACTAACTGACCTTGATTATTGACCTGAAAACTTCCGTCACGTGTATAAGCCATCTGACCGCTTGGTGTCATCACTTGAAAAAATCCACTACCGTTGATCGCCACATCGGTGTTGTTACTGGTTTGCGTCAGGTTACCCTGTGAAAAAATTCTTTCTGTCGCAACGGGTTTAACACCCGTACCCAGTTGCATGCCAGAAGGCAATTGCGTTTGCTGGGAGGATTGCGCACCTGGCTGGCGGATATTCTGATAGAGCAGGTCCTCAAATACAGCACGCGAGCGCTTGAAACCGTTTGTACTGACGTTGGCCAGGTTGTTGGAAATCACATCCATCTGGGTCTGTTGTGCATCCAGACCTGTCTTTGATATAAAGAGTGAACGTATCATTTTCTTTCCTGTTTACTGTTGCGTGTTATGTTGAATAAGAACTAACTCAACTGCATGATCTGACTAGCTTTACTATCGCCAGTCTCAGCATTTTTTAAAATTGTCATTTGTAAATCGAACTGGCGAGCCAGTGAAATCATGTTCACCATAGAACCCACGAGATTGACATTACTGCTCTCGAGTGCACCATTGACGACTTTTACATTAGGATCTGCGGGGGCTTTTCCCGAGGGAACTTCAAACAATCCATCGGTACCGCGGATGAGCGTTTTTTCTTCTGGATTGGTCAGCTTCAGTCGATCAAGCGGTGTCGAAGGACCGGGGTTTTGCGCATCATTCACCGTAGATATCGTGCCATCACCGGCGATAGAAATAATGGAGTTAGGTGGCATCGTGACGGGTCCACCCTCACCTAGTACAGTTTGACCACTTGCGGTTTGCAGCACACCGTTTTCGCTTACTTTAAAAGAACCATTACGGGTATAACCCTCGGATCCATCCGCGCGCTGGACACTGAACCAGCCTTTACCCTGAACAGCGACATCGAGACTGCGTCCTGTTTGCTCAATCGCACCAGGCGTAAAATCCGTACCCGACGTTGCATTGACAACAAATGAACGCGTATTGACTGCACCACCATTAACAGGGACCGCCATAAAGCTATCCATCTGTGCTCTGAAACCCGTAGAGGCTGCATTGGCTAAATTATGCGAGTTAGTGGCCTGCTGATCCAGAATATGCTGAGCGCCTGTCATAGCGGTATAAATTACGCGATCCATTTTTTTACTGTCCCATGCTGATAGCTGTCTGTGCAATCGTATTTTCGACTTGAATGGTTTGCGCACTCGCCTGATAATTTCGCTGCGCGGCAAGCAATGCAACCATCTGAGTGGCCTGGTCCACGTTAGAGCTTTCGAGCGCATTCGATTGCAACGTACCATTTGTCCCGGCGCCCGGTACGCCAATCGTGGCAGCGCCCGACTCCGCCGTTGCAGTCCAGGACGCGTTTCCTGCGGCTTTTAAGCCATTTGGATTGATGAATTTTGCAAGACTGACCTGGCCCAGTGCCACGCTATTCTGACCGTTTGAGTACGTACCAGTAATCGTGCCATCGTTACCGACTTTAAAACTCGTCAACGCACCGGCTGCGTAGCCATTTTGTGTTGCATTATTTACATAATTCGCTGAATTCATTTGCGTGATATCAGATAAATCGATCGTAGTCGTGTCACCCGTATCATCAGTCGGCACACCGGTAAATCCAGTCGCTGTCGCGTTCACCATCGCGCCCGACGCAGCGGTTAAAGTACCGTCAGCCGCAAAGGTTAGTGTGCCCAGGCTTGTTGGAGTCGGCGCCGTAGTCGTAGTATTCGTGCTAGCTGTCGTTGGCGTCGTTGTGCTGTAGACATCCCAGGTATTGGCACCACCTCCCGTCGCCACAAAATAGAGCTGTACGGTTTGCGGTGCGCCCTGTTTGTTATAGGCAGTCTGCGACGTTGTAAAACTGTAGGAGGTCGGATCAATAACATTAGTCGTGACACCTCCTGCTGTTTCGTAGGTTGGCCAGGTTTTTGCAGGCGCTGCAGAGGTCGAGGCCAGATTCATCGTGAAACTCATGGCGCTGGTGGGCGTCGCAGCGAGGTTGGCACTGGTAATCGTCAGGGGCTGGGGCGTACCTGCTGAAACCACACCGTTGCTCGCAGGGTAACCCATCAACTGCTGGCCAAGAGGATTGGAAATCACCCCTGAAGCATTGAGCATAAACTCCCCATCGCGCGTGTAAGTCACAGCCGAGGTGGTTGGGTCATACATCTGAAAAAAGCCATTACCATTGATCGCAAGATCCATAGGTTTTGACGTTGAGCTGATCGATCCCTGCGCAAAATTCTGTACGGCCAGTGAGGCATTCACACCAGTGCCTACTTTAGGATTCGTTCCGGAATTAGCAGTGTTCATCGTATTGGAAATCATATTCATGAAATCCAGTTTGGACTCCTTGAAACCAACGGTTCCAGAGTTGGACACGTTATTGCCGATCACATTCAGATCCGCTGCAGCTGCATTCAAGCCACTCAATCCAGTATCAAAAAAACCCATATTATTTCTCCTGACTGAATTAGAGGATTTGCTGTACGGCACCCGCGCCGACAGACTTGTTATTGCTGAGGTTGAGCAAGACACCCGAGGTACTGTTCGAGACACTCTGTACAGCGGCGTATTCCATCCCCGTGGCACCAACCGGTTGCCCACCAGAAACCGCTGCAACCTGAAAACTGTAATGACCATCTGGCAGTTTGGTTGCATTGCTGCTCGTGCCATTCCAGGTCACAGGCATCATCCCCGCCTCATGTCCGCCCAGGCTCATGGTGTTGACGACCTGACCCGCCGCATTCAAAATATTGACCTTGACGGAGTCCGCTGCGGTATCAAGTTGCACACCGAATTGCGACTGTCCGCCAGACAGTTCGACACCATTTCCTGGAGCCATCACGTGTTTTCCAATCAGACTTGATGCCTGTAATGCCTGATTCGATGACAAGCTCGCCGCCAGAGCACTCATACTGGTATTGAGTTTATTAATCCCGTCGACCGTTGAAATCTGTGCGAGCTGACTCGTCATCTGTGCGCTATCGACAGGCTTGGTGGGATCCTGATATTTCATCTGCGCGACCAGCATGGTCATAAAATCCGTACTCATTTTTTTAGTTTCTTGCGCACCCGAGGCGGATGGGGCAGCAGTAGACGAAGAACCCGTACCATTTACAGCACTGAGCACACTACTAGAAATTGGTTGAGATTGAACACTAGTCATCTTGTTTTCCTGATCAGCCTTCGCCGAGTGTTAGGGTTTTCAGTAGCATCGATTTAGCCGCATTCATGGTGTCAACGCTATTTTGATAGGCGCGCGAGGTTGAAATCATGTTGACCATTTCCTGCGTCACATTGACGTTTGGCATCGTGACGAAGCCCTCTTCATCTGCAAACGGACTTTCAGGCTGATGCACCATACGTGGAGGTGATTGATCCTCTATCACCTGCTGCACTTTCACACCAGTAGCCTGTGAGGGACCAACCGGAATAGCTGAAAAAATAACCTGCTTTGCTTTGTAAGGATCACCATTCGCACTGGTCGCACTATC
>CAINDJ010000079.1 GCA_903847325.1 uncultured beta proteobacterium
CGGCATGTCATGCGAAACAGAACGATCTATTTCTTATTTTCTTATTGCTTATTAACTTATATAAAAAAACAGCATGTAGCGAAAGGCGTGAGCAATTCACGTTAACGATTTACATGGAGGAACTTTTGGCGCCAGACTCAAGCTCGGATTTAATCTGCAACTTGACTGCGTGGACATGTTCTTTCATAAGCTGTTCGGCCCGTGCGCCGTCGCGCAGGAGAATCGCGTCGAGTAGGCGGTAGTGATCATCGTGGCTGCGTCTAACCCACGAAAAATCGTGCCATAGCACATTGCGCTCTGACGAGAGCGGTGTGTTTCTGCAACGCCGCAGCATCTCTTCGAGCATGACATCATCCGCAGTTTTCAGAATGATTTGATGAATTTGTACATTTATTTCACCAAACGGCTCCCGATCAGAAGCGCGCAGTGCCCCAAGCGCCATGATGGCGTCTGCGCGCACCAGCGCGTCGCGGAAAATAGCCTCGTTTGACGCTGACATCCCTTTTTCTGCCGCGAGCCGCGCTGCCAGCCCCTCAAGCACGCCCCGCAGGTCAAAAATCGCAATCAGTCGTTCGGGATTAAGCGTTCGGACGCAATACCCCCGATTAGGCTGATACTCAAGCAATCCCTCTGAAGCCAGACTGTGCAGGCCCGCACGCAGCGGCGTGCGCGAGACGCCCAGTCTTTCGGACAAACTGACTTCCTGAAGCCTCTTGCCCGGGGCTAACTGGCCGGACATGATTTCGGCACGCAGCGTATCCGTGACTGACTGCGCCAATGTCATTGTTTCAGAGGATGTTTTCAAGAACACTCAACCATTAATCGAAATTAAACTGATCAATCATTATGAAAATTGTATACAAAATTTCATTTAAAGTGAATAAATAATGTAAAAAATGACTTATCTATAGTTTTTTGGATACATATTCATTGACAAGTTAAAAGTCAGGTCCTTACACTCGGTCAACGACATTGCGCATCCCTACGCCGGATGCGTTTCCCGACTCACCCAAGGTTTAAGCCAAGGCTGCATATCAAATGACAACCTCACAACACGATGTGGACAACGCGATTGAGCGTATCTCTGATGATCACTCCGCGCATTACGAACCGTTTGGTTGGCACCACTGGCCACAATCGCCCTGGTTTTCATATCAGTTTCGCCGAGGTTTAGGTGAGTCGCAGGAAGGTGGCGGCGCAGTCAGCGAAATATTCCAGGCCGCATCACGGATTGACCCAACCAGCGAAGAAAGCTGGCATATCGAATGGAAGCGCATCGCAGATCGCAACTTTGTGCGTGCGCAATCAGAAGAGCTTGCGGGGCATATCCGCACCGCTATGAACTGCTTTATGCGCGCGGCCGACTACTACCGTCAGGCAGAGTTTTTCCTGCTTCCTGACGATCCAAGGCGGCTGGCTACCTTTACAAAAATGGAAGAATCCAGTCATGGGTTTTTACGCCATCTGAGCCCTGCCGGCGAAGTCATCAACATTCCCTACGAAAATGGCGCGACATTACCGGCCTATTTCGTACGTGCGCCCTTCCCTATCGAGAAACAGCCCGTGTTGATTTGCATGGGCGGACTGGACTCCATCAAAGATGAAATGTGGTTTATGCAAGCGCATGGGTGTTTGCAACGCGGTATATCCGTGCTGATGATCGATGGTCCGGGCCAAGGCGGCGCACTGCGTCGTCAGGGACTGGTGAATCGTCCGGACACCGAAGTGCCGATTGGCTATTGCATTGACTATCTTGAAACCCGCTCCGATGTAGATACTTCAAAAATTGCGGTCTGTGGCTCTAGCCTGGGCGGATATTATGCCGCACGCGCCGGCTGTTACGAGCATCGACTGGCCGCCTGTATTTCCCATGGCGCGGTATTTGCCATTACAGACATGTGGGGTAATGCATCAGAAGATCACGGCTTATCAACACATATTAAGTGGGTGTTCGGTTGCGACAGCATGAAATCCTCCATGGAGAAGGCTCGCGCCTTCACACTTGATGGCCATCTTGAAAACATGAAATGTCCCTACCTTGTCATGCACGGCGGACACGACGTGCTGACGGTTACTCAGGCACGCAAGGTCTACGACTACGGGATTTCAAAAGGAGTCGATTGCACACTCAGGCTGCTCGAAGCCGAAGAGACCGGTGCCGAACACTGTCAGCATGACAACCCCACTATTGGTCAGGAGATCCTTTCCGACTGGTTAGCGGATCAGTTTGGAATTGATCAGGCAAAACTGCTCAAGCTTTCCAATCATCCACTCATCTAAAGCGCCGCGACCACACAAGGGTTAGAAAGGAATAAAAATGAATTTTGGGGTTGATAAAGTTCGGGCTGCGATTGTCGCGATTGACTTGCATCGTGGCCATTTGGATATGCGTGTAGCGACCATGCCCGCGACACAAGAAATATCCGATCAGGTGGTGAGCGCCAATCGCGCTTTGTTTGACTGGGCACGTACCAAGGAAATCCCGGTCATTCATCTCGTCACACAATATCGCGATGCAGAAGAAATCCGCCTCAACGCATTTTGGCGCACCCGTGCCGAGGATCCAAACAATCCCCGAAAAAATGTTCTCAAGCACAACATTATCGGTATGCCTGGCGGTGAAATCATGCCGGGACTGCTTGACACTGCACGCGACTGGATTGTCGATACTAAAAAGCGCTACAACTGTTTTGTAGCGACAGATCTCGAACTATTGCTCAAATCACACGGCATCAATACCCTCATCATTACAGGCGTCAATACCAATAGCTGTATTCTCTCTACGGTGACTGCAGCCTGCTCGATGGACTACGCCGTCATTGTGCCGAGTGACTGCGTCAACACGATGGATCAACCAGCACTTCATGAGGCAGCCCTGCTTTGCATTCGCACTGCCTTTGGTTTCGTCATGACTTCAGAAGAAGTCATGAAACTACCTGAATTGCAAGGGGAAACCCTGTAGTTCAGGCACGATAATTGCTTTGCATTTATGATCCATTTTTAATTGCAACATCGTTCAACTCAGCAAAACTTTTAAGTGCTGCTTCAGAATAAGTAACCAGGAGTTCACAGCATGTCCCAAACACCAGGCGAACGCGCCACCTACTCAGCGATTGTTGACCGCCCTGCACTGAAACTGCCCGACAACAACAAAATTATCGTCTGGACGATTGTTAACCTCGAAGTTTGGGATATCCACCGTCCGATGGCACGTCAGGTCTTACCCGCACCCACTGGCGTTGCGCTTCAACCTGACGTTCCCAATTGGGCATGGCATGAGTACGGTATGCGCGTCGGATTCTGGCGCTTTAAAAAACTTTATGACTCGCTCGGCATCAAGCCAACACTGTCCATTAACGCGCGCGTCACCGTAGATTATCCGCGTGTCGCACAAGCTTGCCTGGAGGCTGGCTGGGAATTCATGGGGCATGCGTATGAACAAATGCCAATCCATAAGGTCGAAGACCAGAAAGGCATGATTGAAAAATCCCTCGATACACTTGAAAAATTTACGGGAAATCGTCCGGTTGGCTGGCTTGGACCCGGACTGACTCAGACCTTTGAAACACCAGATTTGTTGAAGGCTGCAGGCATTCAGTACATCGGTGATTTTCCCTATGATGATGAGCCTACTGAGATTCAGACTGCCCATGGCCCTCTGGTCACACTGCCTTACAGTGTGGAAAACAACGACATCCCGATGATGATTGTCCAGCACCACGAAGCCGCCTACTGGACTCAAAAGTGTATTGATACGTTTGACCGTTATTATCTTGAAGCGCAAGAACGTCCAAAGATCATGGCGATCGCATTGCATCCCTACATCAGTGGTCAGCCTTTCCGCATCAAATATCTGGAAAAAGTCTACGAGCACATTAATAAGCATAGTGGCGTGCTGCACTGGAATGGCGAGCAGATTCTGGATTGGTACAAAAACCAACCTAAAGGTTAATCGTCCATGTCATTCACGCTGTTTCAGATATTCAACGGACTGACGTTCGCCGCCTTATTGTTTTTGGTGGCGAGCGGTTTTACGTTGATTTTCGGGTTGATGCGCATCGTCAACCTTGCGCATGGTGCGATGTACCTGATGGGTGGCTATGTCGCCTATGCCGTTGCCACGCAGTCTGGCAGTTTTGTGCTCGGCATTGTTGCAGGTGCCGTTGCAACAGCACTGATGGGGCTGGTCGAGCAATCACTATTGCGTTTCGCAAAAGGCGTTGAACTGCGCCAGGTATTGATGACGCTTGGTCTGGCCTTAATTATTGATGATGCGGCACTGGTGATTTTTGGTGGCGATACATTTAGCTTGCCAACGCCGGACATCCTCAAAGGACCGCTTGAGTTTTTCGGGATGACCTATCCACGATACCGGTTATTCGTCCTGCTCATTGGCATCATCATTTTTATTTTGCTTTGGCTATTGATGAACCGCACAAGGCTTGGCGCATTAATCCGCGCAGGCGTGGATGATGCTGAAACAGTAGAAGCGATGGGCGTCAACATCCGTCGCGTATTCATCATCACGTTTATGCTGGGGATGGCGCTTGCGGGGATCGCAGGTGCGTTGGGTGGAGCCTTTCTATCTCTTTACCCCAGTGCTGATTCCGAAATACTTGTCTACAGTCTTGCTGTTGTGATTATTGGTGGCCGGGGGAGTCTTGCCGGCGCAGCAGTTGGCAGCCTTGCTGTATCGATGCTGTCGACTTTTGGGCAAGTCTGGTTTCCGGAGTTGTCTTACTTTGTTATTTTCGGGCCGATGGCGCTGCTGCTGGCCTTTCGACCAACCGGCCTGTTTGGTCGTCCAAATTAATACAAGGCGCTTTTCATGATTTTGGCCTCAAAAACGACTTGGACTGTCATTGTTATTGCAGCCCTTTGCGCATTACCAGCCGCCTTGACAGGTTATCAGACCAGCCTCGCCACGCTGATTCTGATCTACGCCTTACTCGCGATGTCGATTGACATCATGGCGGGCTACACGGGTCGCACACCCCTGTGTCATGGCGCGATTTTCGGCGTAGCTACCTATGTCGTGATGTATTACGTCACAACAGCAGGTGGCAGCCCATGGCTGGGGATGCTCTATGGCATCGGCATGTCAGCAGCGGTATCGCTCATCTTCGCGCTGCTCGCAGTCAGGACCTCGGGTGTTTATTTCCTCTTACTCACGTTAGCGCTTGGCATGGTGATCTGGGGTGTTTGCCAGCGCTGGACCTCCGTGACGGGCGGAGAAAACGGTTTGCGCGGCACGGTGCGTCCGGACTGGCTACTCGATCCAACGCGCTTTTACTTTTTTGTTCTGGCGGTTGGATTGATCGCGACTTTCATCATGTGGAGATTTGTCTGCTCGCCATTTGGATTGTCATTAAAGGGCATACGCGAAAGCGAGTCGCGCATGAAAAGTCTGGGTTATCAAAGTACGCGTCATCTCGTGATTGGCTTTGTTTTTTCAGGGATCATGGCGGGCGTGGCAGGCGTGATGTATGCCTTGTTCAATAGTTTTGTCAGTCCCTCCTCCGTGGCACTTGCCCAATCTGTCAAGGGACTGCTGATGGCGATTATCGGTGGAGTTGGTACGTTGTTTGGTGGCATCGTGGGTGCGGCCGCGATCATTATTCTCGAAAACGTTGTCAGTTCCTTTACCGAACGCTGGTCCATGGTTTTAGGGCTGTTGTTTGTTTTCACTATGATTTTTGCACCCGAAGGCATCGTTGGTAAATTTCGCACAATCAAGTGGTTTAAAAAGTCGGTTTAAGCGCGTTCAAAAGTTCCTTCAACTTATATCTACACTCGTAAATACTCTCAGGAGAGCATGATGGATCGTCGTACCTTTCTAGCATCAAGTGCGGCCCTCACGGGTCTTGCTGCACATGGCTCGTTCAATCAAGTGCTGGCCCAGGGCACTGGCCCCATCAAAATCGGATTATTGACACCCTTAACGGGTGTCGTGGCATCCGGCGGCAAAGAAATCGTCGAAGGTTTCAACCTGTACTGGAATCAGGTTGGCAAAAAAGCGGGTGGACGCGACATTGAAATTTTTGTCGAAGATGACGGATCAAATCCTGACATAGCTTTGCAAAAAGCACGTAAATTAACTGAGCAAACAAAAGTCGATTTCCTGGTCGGAGACTTGCTTGCGAACACAGGTCTGGCAGTAGCCGAATACGCTAAAACCGCAGGTATCCCCTACTTCATCCCTGTTATCGCAGCCGATGACCTCACACAGCGTAAACGAATCCCTAACGTAATCCGTGTCGCGGGCTATACAGCGAGCCAGATGCCGCGTCCCCTGGCAGATTATGCGTACAAAAAACTGGGTTACAGAAAGATCGTCACCATCTCGCAGGATTACACCTTTGGTCACGAGCAGTGCGGCGGATTTGCGCAAATGTTCACGGAACTCGGTGGCCAGATCGTCGCGCAATACTGGAACCCCTTAAACACGCAGGACTTCAGCCCCTACCTGGCGCAGATTCAGTCGGCAAAGCCCGATGCTGTGTTTGCCATGGAGACCGGTGCCGACGCCACACGTTTTATCACCCAATGGTCTAACTTCGGTCTCAAAGGCAAGATCCCCCTGCTCGGCGCGCAAAACTTTACAGATCAATCCGTCATTCGCACCATGGGCGCCGAAGGCGAAGGCATCATCAGCTCCGCGCATTTTGCAGAAGGCAACGATGCACCTGCGACTAAAAAATTCGTGGACGAATATCAAGCCGCCTACAAATACTTGCCCTCTATTTATGGCTTTGCGCACTATTCAGCAGCCTTATGGATTGCAGAAGCCATTAACGCAG
>CAINDJ010000080.1 GCA_903847325.1 uncultured beta proteobacterium
ATCGTTGCGGTACGGTTTTTGTGACTGCCTCGCGTATCGGGGAAGTTCTCGATCTTGCCGAGCGTATAGCAACGCGACAAGACAGCATGGTACAGGCTGTCCGCGCTGGTCAGTCAGTCGAAGATGTCATGCACGACAAAAAATTTGAAGCAATTAAACAGTATTAACAACTTGGCTGCTACAGCCTGAAGAGAATACAGATGGAATGGTTCGACGCACATAATCTGGCCCGTTTGCAGTTTGCATTCACCGTCAGCTTTCATATCATTTTTCCCTCGTTTTCGATCGGGCTAGCCAGTTTTCTGGCAGTGCTCAACGGCTTGCATCTGTGGACCGGCAAATCCGTCTACCTGACGCTATTCAATTATTGGAAAAAAATCTTTGCGATCGCTTTCGGAATGGGCGTGGTCTCAGGCATCGTGATGAGTTACGAGTTTGGTACCAACTGGAGCGTCTTTGCCGACAAGGTTGGCCCCGTCATCGGTCCGCTAATGGGTTACGAGGTCATGTCGGCGTTCTTTCTCGAAGCAGGCTTTCTAGGCGTCATGCTTTTTGGTCGCGAACGGGTTGGCCCAAAACTACACTTCTTTGCTACTTTGATGGTTGCAGCAGGCACCGCGATGTCGGCGTTCTGGATCTTATCAGTCAATAGCTGGATGCAAACCCCTGCAGGTTTTGGGTACAACGATGTCGGACAATTTATCGTCAAAGACTGGTTGGAAGTTATTTTTAATCCTTCGCTCCCTTACAGACTTGTTCATATGGTGCTGGCCGCCTATCTCACTACGGCATTTGTAGTGGGCAGCGTAGGCGCCTACCATTTGCTCAAACAAAAACTGTCCGCATCTCCTGATGCGCAGGGCAAGCTCTCTGCCGAGGCTGTGCGCACCATGTTTTCGATGGCGATGTGGATGGCGGCGATCGTTGCACCGATTCAGCTCCTGGCGGGCGATCAGCATGGGCTCAATACCTTCCAATATCAGCCCCGTAAAATCGCTGCGATCGAAGGCCACTATGAAACCGTCTCACGCGCTCCGCTGATCCTCTTTGGCATCCCAGATTCCAAAGAACAAAAAATGAATTACGTCGTTGAGATTCCGGTACTAGGCAGTCTGATTCTGACACACACCCTGGATGGAACTATTCAAGGCATGAAAGAATGGCCGGTCGCCGAGCAACCCCCCATGGGTATTGTTTTTTTTGCCTTTAGAGGTATGGTCGGGATAGGCATGCTGATGCTTTGTCTGGGACTCTGGAGTTTGTGGCTGCGCTTCAAGGGCAAACTATTTGAGACCCCGCTGATGCATCGTGCCGCGCTCTTTATGGGACCGAGCGGTTTTGTCGCCGTGCTCTGTGGTTGGGTTGTGACAGAAGTCGGACGACAACCCTATACCGTCTACAACTTACTCACAACGGCTCAATCCGCTTCGCCTATCGATGCTGCCGCAGTCGGTGGATCGCTGCTGGCATTCATCGTAGTGTATTTCACACTCTTTGGTACCGGTGTATTTTATATCCTTCGATTGATGTCACACCCCCCATCACCGGATCAGGCCGGACTTTCCAGAGATGCTCCTGTACGCGCAGCTGGTTTTGTTCCGCCTGCACTGCATGACGAACAAACAGGGAAACAGCCATGAACATTGACTACGCACTGATTTGGGCGGGCCTGATTGCTTTTGGTGTGATCGCCTACGTCTGTCTTGATGGCTTTGATCTGGGTATCGGCATCTTATTTCCTTTCGCGCGCAATGAAGCGCAGCGCGATGAGATGATGAACTCTGTGGCGCCCGTATGGGACGGCAATGAAACATGGCTGGTGCTAGGCGGCGGCGGCTTGTTTGCCGTTTTTCCTCTCGCTTATTCCATCATCATGCCAGCCTTGTACGCGCCGTTTTTTATCATGCTTCTAGCTTTGGTTTTTCGCGGTGTCTCGTTTGAGTTTCGCTGGAAAACTCAATCCAAAAAATACTTATGGGATTGGGCATTTGCTGGCGGATCTATTGTCGCAACCTTTGCCCAGGGAGTAGCGCTCGGCACCCTGGTCCAGGGCATTCAGGTCACCGGCCGGGCGTACTCGGGCGGATGGTGGGACTGGTTGTCACCGTTCAGTCTTCTGACTGGTTGCGCCTTGTTGATAGGCTATACCTTGCTTGGTTCTACGTGGCTGATACTCAAGGCAGAGGGAGCGGTGCAAGTCATGGCCTACCGCTTTGCACGCATCGCCGCCGTACTGATGCTTGTCATGATTGGCGTTGTAAGCCTGTGGACACCATTCCTGCACGAGCATTTCATGTCGAAGTGGTTTGCGTGGCCGGCCATGCTCCTTGTCGCACCGGTTCCAGTTCTGGTTCTTATATGCGCAGCGATACTTTTCAAAGGCTTAAAAAACCAGGAAGAACTCAGCCCTTTCG
>CAINDJ010000081.1 GCA_903847325.1 uncultured beta proteobacterium
TATTTGCTCGCAAGCTAATCAATAAGAACCGCAATAAATTGACCATAATTTTTTAAGAATGTGAGTAATGCATCGTAAATATTGGGAAGATAAAACAGATCGCTTAATTGTTAGGTTCAAAAGCACTGCAAGCACTTTAGAACGAATGAAAATCTGTATATTTCAAGCGATTACTACAAGATTTTCATATTTCGAATCGGCTAGTCTGCAAATACGCCAAAAGGTGTAATTTCGCTTTAATTAGACGTATTGAGAGTTATAGCTTGCCGGGTCAAAGCCTGCAAGTTTTTGCTTGAAATAGAGGCAAATCGGTAAGTATTTGTCAGGATCCGTTTTTTTAATCAAAGCTCTGCTTTGGCAAGCTCTGAGTAAGCATGACTCAACCAAATCTTTACGCGTTGACGATCCATTAAACCGAGACCCGTTTCGCGTGAGCCCATGTGCTGTGCAGACCAAAAACTACTGTTGTTTCTGTCAATTTTCTGGGCGGCCGAGTCGTGCAGGTGTTTGATCGTGATGACTTTGCCTCCGAGATCTTGCGCGCGCGCCAATTCGCCAGATTTTTCGAGCGTACTGAAGTCGTTACCACGCAATTGATTCAGAACCAGCACAAAAGGGATTCGCTCGCCAAAGCGATCAAGCACAGGGGTTAACAAGTCGACCGAATCACGGCCAGAATCCATGACATGCCAGTAATTGAGCGAAAAACTGCCCTCTTCGGCCATAGAGAGCACGCCTGACTCGTCCATCCACTGCACGAGCGGTTGGTGGGTCTGAGCGGCCAGGTCAACCAGCACACGACGACCAGGCAACTCAACTGCAGCCTCGATAATGTGATCAAGTGCCTCGTACCGATCAATGAGCACAGGCGATGCATAGTCAGCGTAAAACCTCAATAAAGCGCCATGCGAACGGTCGGTATCAAACCCTACAAAGGGGATCTTTCGGTCGATCAGGTACTGCGCAATGAGTCGTGAAACCATTGATTTGCCAACTCCGCCCTTTTCACCGCCGATAAAGTGGATTTTGGAGTCGTTTAAGTGATTTTGCGTCATTTTCAGGTAAATGCTAGCGTGTTTATGGTAGGGGAATTGTACGGTAGCTAGTGGTGTGCAGCTGCAACAATTTGAGAGAAAAATTAGTTCTTTGCCTTGTATATTTCAGAACGTTAAAACACTAAATTAGCGTTCGTACTTTATCAAAACAAATGCTGCCCTCATATGACCCGTCACATGGCCACGAACAATGTGCGTCAAACCCTTATTTTTACTGGTGGCGCATCCCTGGCTCGAACAGGGGACCTTCGGATATTATTCAGAGAAAACACGTATTTATTGACGTTGATTAACATTGAATTTTTTCAATAAAAATCAATTTAAACAATAAGTTACACTTTATTTCAAAAATCCGAAGGTTTATTAAAGTTGATTGATATTCTATGATTCGGGTTACACCAGGGTTAGAGGTGCCGACAGGCATTAGCGCCCAAATCATGGGCCATAAACCGAGCGCAACCGCTGAAAAGCATTACCGCCGCCGGCCACTGGACCTACTGAGAAGTTGGCATTCCAAAATTGAAGGCTGGATACTTGAACAAGCCGGTATTGAACAACCGAGTATCGAGACTAGCAAATTAAAGCTAACTTTATCCAGTTGAAATTAAGCAAAAATCAAGCAATATTGCATTTATAGCAAAAAAGGTATAAATTGATGCAGTGGAATATTAGAATTGAACCGCCTGCTAAAGCAGAATTATTAGCGATGCCGGCCGATATTCGGGCACGATTTTTGCATATCGCTGAGTTACTAGAACAGTTCGGTCCGCACGCGGTAGGAATGCCCCATGTTCGATTCTTGCAAGACAAACTTTGGGAAATGCGAATGACAGGACGTGACGGGATCGCTCGCGCAATATATGTCTCGCACACAGGAAAGCAAATTGTGGTGTTGCATGTATTTACTAAAAAGACTCAGAAAACACCACGTAAAGCTATCCAGGTAGCCACTGAAA
>CAINDJ010000082.1 GCA_903847325.1 uncultured beta proteobacterium
CTGTTGGGCAAAGACCAAGAAACCTTTTCAGCATTTGGCAAAACGGCTAGATCAGACGATCGTCGCGCTTGGGGCACATACGACCAATGTCTAGCTAATGTTGCTGCTGTCGCTGCCAATGCAATGATCTTTCATCCCAAGGGCGCACTGGCACCCGAGACATATCTCATTGGTGATAAGGGTGAGGAGGCAATATCTGAGTCATCGTTGTTGGGCGATCAGGATGTGGAGCCTACCGCTGTGCCTGAGGTCGAGCAGGATGCGCCACATGACGCGCAAGCCAAAGATTCAAGCGTTGATAACATCGAAGCTGTAGAGCCTGATAACGGGGCGATAACACCCCTGCCCGAACTCCTAGCCCTGCCTGTCCCAACCGCAACACCTCTACCCAAAGTCACGAACGCCCAATTTGTAAAAGATATGTTCGGCCCTCTTGCACAAGATACGTTCTGCTGGGCAACAGCGTTTACCGCTAATCCCAAAGAAGCTGACGGCAAGTACTGGGGGGGACGTAAAGCTAAACCCGACGAAGTACAGGACACTCCTCATGGCAACGCCTACATCAGCGGAGCGTCATTCAAATTCGGCGCAGACAAGACCGTTAAAAAAGATAATGCCCACTATGCCGCTTTGCACGTAGTGATACTTGACGATACGAAAAATGCCGCGATCAAGCCAACGTACAAACTGGAGACTAGCCCCGACAATTTCCAGCTAGGCTTCAAATTGGCGCAGCCAATTAATGATTCAGGGATTGCCGATCGACTACTTGATGAGATTGCCAAAGGTGGCCTAGATAACGACACGTCGGGTAATCTGAAAGTCCGGTATGTCAGGCTCCCAGTGGGGTGCAACACCAAAGCCCAGCCGCCTTTCCCCTGCAAGCTGCACGCATACGCTCCAGAAATTACCTATACTCTTGAGCAATTGATCGACGCCTTTGAGTTGGATGGTGAGTACATTTTGAATGGTGGGGAGTCCACAAGATCAATTGCACCAGACAGCAGTCACACCAATAACCCAGAATCCATTGATCCAAAGACAGTCACGGAATTACGCAGTGCACTTTTTTCGATACCTCCCGATGAGCGTGACCTGTGGATCCGCATGGGTCACGCGCTCAAGCCACTGGGCAATGTCGGGCAAGGGCTGTGGATGGTGTGGTCGTCCACCTCAGACAAGTTTGATGCCGCTGATGCTGCCCGGGTCTGGCGCAGTTTCAAGCCCAACAACACGGGTTATCAAGCCGTATTCGCCGAAGCGTCTCGCCATGGTTGGGTCAATCCATTGTCGAACGAAGCCACAGGAGGGGCTAGGCGCGACGAACAAAGCTCGAGCAACAATGCATCTCAACAACCACATAAAAACGCGGCTGGCGACACTCCTGCATTAACCATCGACGATGTGAAAGTGTGGAGGCGTGAGAAACCTCCCGTCCCTGCCCATCTGCAAACTTTTCCGACTAAGGTACTAAATCAACATCTTGCTTGGTTCAATCGTTGTGCTGAGAGCACCGTCAATACGCTCTCCCTAGTCGGTGTCATCCACTTGGCTCACGCAGTTGTAGCGCGCGCAGCAAAGACAGACAAGAATAATTACGCTTCCGGATACTTCATCTCAATAGCCGGAACTGGGCAGGGGAAGAACGCTCCGAAAAATGCAGCGGCAAATCTATTGCGCGAGGCCGGTATTCATTTCAACGTCTATGGTGAATTTCACTCGA
>CAINDJ010000083.1 GCA_903847325.1 uncultured beta proteobacterium
AGGCACACCGGCAGCAACATTTGTCATGATCGATTCAAAAAAGGATTAAAAATAAGGATATAAATCTTTAACACAGGGATTAATGTACTCAAAACCAGACATTTACACTGTATTGGAGCTTAACGCACAACAATATCTGGTCGCAAAAATATAATCCAGCTTATTGAATTAACACGAATGAATATGATTTGTGACAGATTTAATACAAGTAAACTACGCACAAACTCACTTTCTTGCGGCGCCAAATATGTTTGATCTCTTCTCAGGATTGACCCCTCTTGTCACCATCAGTCTGCTTCTAGCTCTGGCGTTTGTCCTGGCATTTGAGTTCATCAATGGTTTTCACGATACCGCAAATGCTGTGGCAACCATTATTTACACAAAGGCCATGCCTCCCCACCTTGCCGTGATGGCATCAGGGTTTTTTAATTTCCTAGGCGTGTTGTTAGGGGGTGTCGGAGTCGCCTACGCGATCGTTCACCTGCTGCCGGTTGAGCTACTGATTGATGTCGATACCAACCGCGGATTGATTATGGTTTTCTCCATGCTCACAGCCGCTATTGCCTGGAATCTGGGTACCTGGTACTTTGGCATTCCTGCTTCGAGTTCACACACTCTGATCGGTTCGATACTCGGCGTGGGGTTAGCAAACGCCTGGATGACTGGCGCCCCGCTTCAGGACGGTGTGAACTGGCGCAAAGCACTCGAAATCGGCATGTCGCTAGTGTTCTCACCGATTGCGGGTTTTATTCTGGCTGGTTTGATGCTGATTCTGCTTAAGTACTGGCAGCCCCTTTCAAAAATGCACGTCACACCCGGGCAGCGCCGCGAGCTGGTAGAAAAAAAACGTCCTCCGTTCTGGAACCGCGTTGTGCTGATCGCTTCAGGCATGGGAATGAGTTTTGTACACGGTTCCAACGACGGTCAGAAAGGTATTGGTCTGATCATGCTGGTCTTGATCGGAATCGTGCCTGCCAAATTCGTGCTGGATTTTGATGCAACGCCTTACCAGATTAAGCGCACCTATGATGCCGCACTGCATCTGAGCGATTTTTACCAACGTAACAGCCACACACTAGGTGAATTTTTGATGCTTGATAAGGCGGATCGTCAGAATGATCTGCCCAAGGTTTACAGCTGCGACCCCACAACGACCATGGCAACGATCACGGCGTTGCGCACCTCTCTCGCAGGTGTGCGTGATGTACAGGAGATGAGCCCGCAAGCCCGTATCGAAGCACGCCGCTACCTGCTCTGTCTGGATGACACCGCACGCAAAGTTGCTGCGTTGCCTGGTCTGCCTGCACGCGAAAAGTCAGACCTGTCCAAGCTGCGTAAAGATCTGGTGGCCACGACCGAATACTCACCCTTCTGGGTGATCCTTGCCGTCGCACTCGCACTCGGCATGGGTACCATGGTTGGGTGGAAACGCGTCGTCAAAACGGTAGGCGAAAAAATCGGCAAGGCAGGTATGACTTACGCGCAAGGCATGTGCGCGCAGGTCACCGCGGTCATTATGATTGGTCTTGCAAACATTTATAGCTTGCCCGTATCAACCACACATGTATTGTCTTCGGGGGTCGCCGGCACCATGGTTGCGAACCGCAGCGGCCTGCATCAAAGCACCGTAAAAACGATCATGACCGCCTGGGTGCTAACCCTGCCCGCCTCAATGTTGCTCTCGGCGGGCTTATTCTGGGCAGCGTCTCAATTTATTAAGTAGTGCGCTTGCACCTTAACCGATCAGCTCAATGCTTTTAAAACGTAATCGTGATAGAACTTGATTTTTTTAAGGTCTTCTTGGTTGCGACAATTAAATGGTCGCGTGTAACCAAACGTTCCATTACTTGAGGCCTCCCAAACTTGGCCATCGACCATCGCCTTTGTGTAGGCGGCGTTATAGACTTCAATGAGCGAGTTCATCAGTTCTGTTATTTGCGGATTTTGCTGGACTGCCGCGGGGACGACCACATTAATACGGTCGCTAATTTGACTGGAGTTCATGCACTGCTCGCTCACAGCAGCCATGCTTCCAAAAAACTTATAGTCATCGCCGGCAGCCGCATGAGCTGCCGTTGAACAGAATAACAAAGTTGAAACAAAAG
>CAINDJ010000084.1 GCA_903847325.1 uncultured beta proteobacterium
CTTTAACTTTAAAGTTCACAAACTCCGGGCCATCGTTATAGCCAATAATAAAAAGCCCGTCATTTTTTAAAAGTAATGCCGCACCCAATAATAGTTGTTCACATTGTTCCGGTGCATTCATACCAAACCCTATCAGTCCATTGCCGATAATGACATCAAAGGATTCAGGGTCGTAGTAGCGTTCGAGTTCTGTCGCAGAGCCAACAATATGGTGTTTGTGATTACCATAGAGTGCTTTTTTCTTTTCTATATCAATGGTGTGCAGCTCTACATCCAGAACGTTTGGATAGTGCCAGGAGCGCTTATCTGTGCCGATAAACAGGCCATTGCTGCGTGGTTGTTTACCCCCGTAGATGTGGTTGATATATTGGAAAACAGGAGTTTCCAGAAATACGCGGTTCGGTGACTTCAGAGAGAATTCGATTCCCATTTTGACGGCCAAATGGGGAGAAAGCTTGAAGATAATGTTTTTAAGTTTATTGATAATTTTCATATAAAAAAACCGACTGAGCTATCCTTGGAAAGAGAGCATATTTCGATCCAATTTAGCACGCAGGCCCAATTACCCCAAGGATTGTTTCAACATGACTACCATCTCTTTACGTCATAAATCTATTATTTGCTTCAGTGTGTTGTGTACGTTGGGATTGTTTGTGTCCGGCGTGAGCGCCCAGTATGGCGGCTCAGGAGGTATGAGTGGGGGGCGTAAGGGTATGGGGGGTGGCAATAGTTCGCAACAGGCTCCCAGAAAAGACCCTTTGAGCGAATGCAATCTTGGTCAAACAAACGCGGATGCCGTGCCTTCCGATCTGGTGGAAAGCCGGCTGATGATGTTGGAGGCCGATTTAAAACTTACGGCGCCTCAGTACCCTGTCTGGCAAGCATTTCAAAAAAAAGTCGATGCCTATGCGTCTGAAGTTGCCAGGCAGCGCACGCCCAGTAGTACTTCGCTTGCAACAAATTATCAAGAGATGGATGGTTTGAAATACATCCATCAAACAGTGGATCGCGTGCGCAATCGCTACGTGTTGCTTGAGGATGTCGAGAGCACAGCTAAACAGCTATACAAAATTGCCGGAACTGAGCAAAAGGGTTTGCTCGATATGCGAATTCCCTCGATTGTGGCGCCCAGATTTGTCAATCCTAAGTGCCAGCAGCTTGGTTACTGACCGAGTTTCATTATTTCTGGCTGATTTAACCTGGCAACGCCACTGCCTGAGTTGAGGTATTTTGACAAGTCAACTTCAGTCGCGTTTGTGAACAGCTTTGTTTCCCGGGCGTTCCCAATGACGAGTGATGCAAGTGTCGCCGGATCGAGTGTCAGGGAATCCTGTGGGGTAAAGACTTTTTCTATGCGCTTGCCATTTTGTTCAACGACCTGAATCCATGAGGGAGCAGAGAACGTGAGCTTAAGGCTAGACGTCTCTGGCTCATGCGCTGAGGCGACACTTATTTTGTCTGCTGGAGATTCTTCAGGGTTTTTGGTGACGCTTGGTTGTGTGCTTGAACTGATTGTCGGGGTGGGTGCTGCAGGAGCTGTTTTTTGTTCTTGTGAGACCGCGCGATCAGGTACTACTTCTGTTTTTATTGCAGTTGTGGGCGTCAAGACTAGCTCGGCCTGTTGCTTGGTTTGTTTTTCAGGCCAGCCCTCTATCAGCGCTGCGGTCAGGCCAACAAGGACCAGTGCTGTTAAGACTAGCCAGAAAATATGACTTTTCTTGAACTGTAGTTGCGGGAGGTAAGACTTTCGGGTGTGTGCCAGACCTGCATGAATAAGCAGGTTGACCTCATTCGGGTTGATTTTGGTGCTGGGTGAGAGCAGATTCGATTCGATTTCTGTAAAAAGTAGGCTGGCCTGTGGATCTACTCCCAGATCCATCAGCGCGATGTATTTTTTGAGTGCCCGCAAATAAAACGTCTGGTTATGGAAGGATGCTTGCGAGCCTGATTCAATCGCGGTAACTTGTGCGACTGAGAGTATGAGCGTACGGGCAAGCTCAGGAATTTCAGTTTTTTTAGCCAGTCGGTGCTCGCGCAACAATTTCCCAAGTACGACTTGGGAGGACGGCACGGGGAGGTTCTGGTTTTGTTCGGGCATATTGAGGGGACTCTCCAGCTTATAACGCTCGCGAGATGTCTGATTACTTGTAAATTTGCGGGACAGGCCAATTATAAAAACAATACTATAAGGGTAAAGCAATTACCATAATAAAAATATGCGCCAATTGGGGAGTTAGTTAATTCCGTTTTTGGCAACGAATCTAATGGAAAACATCGTCATGTACAGCATTATGATACAAACCCGCTGCCTGTTGAGTGCTGCTGCATTATTGTTTTGCGGGGCGGCTCACGCGGTGTATCCAGATCATCCGGTCACGCTGGTTGTGACGTATCCGCCAGGTGGCACGGCGGATACGGTTGCCCGTATTCTTGCGCCCGAGCTATCCAAACAACTTGGTCAAACTATTGTGGTTGAAAATCGTGGGGGAGCCGGTGGAATGATTGGCGGCGCGACTGTTGCTAAGGCTGCTCCAGATGGTTATACGATCATGCTGGATGCGGCTAATCATGCTCAAAATCCAGCGCTGCAGCCAAAAATGCAATTCGATACGCTTAAGGATTTCGCCACTGTTTCTTTGCTGCTGCGCGTGCCTAATGTGATTGTTGTCCGCCCGGACAGTGCCATCCATACCGTTGCCGATCTGATTAAAGTCGGTCGCGAAAAAGATGTGGTCTTACATTACGCCACCTCGGGTACCGGGAGCGCCCAGCATCTCGCAGGCGAGTTGTTTAACGCCATGACAGGTACACATTTAGAGTATGTCCATTACAAAGGTGGTAATGCCGGCATCATGGATGTCATGTCGGGTCAGGTTCCAATGATGTTTTCGAGCATGGGTTTGGCGCAACAGAACGTAAGAAGCGGAAAACTGCGCATGGTCGCTGTCGGTGGCGAAAAGCGTTCGCTCAATATGCCCGATGTCCCGACCGTTGCCGAATCTGGTGTGCCCGGTTACTCAACCTACGAGTGGAATGCGATTTATGCACCCGCAGGAACACCAGAGCCAGTGATCCAGCGTTTGAATCAGGCGATTGTTCACGTGCTGTCACAGCCAGAAATCAAGGCGCGAATGAACGAGTTTGGTGGAGAGGTGATTGGGTCTTCACCCGCTGAGCTGGAGGCCTTCAGACGCGCAGAAATCGCAAAGTGGGAAAAGTTAGTGCGAGACCACCATCTCAAGCTAGACTGATTGTTATGAAAATGACGCTGCCAAAGTTTCTGTCTTATTTCACACCGTTTTTACTGGCTTCGTGCGTGCTGAGCGGACAAGCACAGCAGCCTGCTGCACAGCCATTGCCCGTTGCGCCGCCTGTCTCTGCCGAGGCCCAACTCACTAGCCCTCAGTTGCAATCTTTGGTCGCATCCATTGCCTTGTATCCAGATGCGTTGCTGGCCCAAATGCTCATGGCATCTACTTATCCGCTCGAGGTCGCGACCGCCGCCAGCTGGTTGCGTCAGAGCAAATTGAGTGGCGATGCCCTGGATGCGGCGCTCAGCGAGCAGCAATGGGATAACAGCGTCAAGTCGTTGGTGCATTTTCCTGATGCACTAAATCTTATGGGGAATCAGCTTGAGTGGACGCGTAAACTGGGGGATGCCTATCTTGCTCAGCCTGCTGAATTAATGTCGGCAGTTCAGGCTTT
The DNA here is from genome assembly GCA_903847325.1 of uncultured beta proteobacterium. Classification (GTDB taxonomy): domain Bacteria; phylum Pseudomonadota; class Gammaproteobacteria; order Burkholderiales; family Burkholderiaceae_B; genus Zwartia. Next base: position 3,706 of record CAINDJ010000084.1, read on the forward strand.
GCGTAACCAGGCAAAGCTCAACGGCAACCTGACTTCCGGACCGCAGGTCTTGGTGTCTACCGATGCGCAAACCAATATTGTTATTGTTCCAGCCAACCCCCAGATTATTTATGTCCCTGCCTACAACCCCTGGGTTGTTTATGGACCATGGCCCTACGTCGCTTACCCGCCTTACCCGATGTTCAATCCCGGTTGGGGGGTTGTTGCATTTGGTGTGGGGTTTGGTGTGGGTTATTCCCTGTGGGCTTATCCTTATTGGGGGAGAGGTGGTGTCTATATTAATAATGGTTATTACAACCGGTTTAATACGCGTTACAACATCGCCGCTTATCGCTATCCGGCACGCGCTGGTGCGCAAAGCGCCTGGGCCTTTAATCCCGCGCATCGACTGAATGTGCCATATGGCGCCCCCGGAGTGCAGCAGCGCTACGGCGCCAATGCTATACAGCAACAACGCACCAATCAGTCCCGGCAGGCGGCTCAAAACACTTTTCACCAAGCCATGCCTACGCAGCATGCCGCCTCGGCTGCGCATGCGCAGCACCCCGGGGCTGCGGGTAATTATGCGAGGTCTGCTGGCGCACAGCGTTCAAATCACTCAGGTCGTACTGAGCATCGTTGATGCTGAGGGGCGATGATTCGTCTTGCTTTGGTTAAAAGTTAACTTATACTGCTTTCATAGTGGGCGATGACAGCCTGCAACAAAAATTAACTCTATAACGGAGACAAACGCATGCTTCTCAAAGATGCTTCACTTGCAGGTAAACGGGTGCTCGTCACCGCGGGCGCGAATGGTATCGGTTTGGCCATTACGCGAGGATTCATACAGTCGGGTGCCAAGGTCCTGATTTGCGATGTGGACGAGAAAAGTCTGCGCGAGGCGCAGGCCAATCTGCCTGGCGTGATGACCACCGTCGCAGACGTAGCAGACGAGCAAAGCGTTGAGCGCTTATTCGCGCAGGTCGATGCTCAGCTCGGGGGACTCGATGTTCTGATCAATAACGCAGGAATTGCAGGCCCAACCGGCACGGTTGAAAACCTCAGTTTGGCGGATTGGAATCGCACGCTTGCTGTCAACATTACCGGACAGTTTCTATGCGCACGTCTGGCGGTGCCACGTTTACGCAAAGGTAAAAACGCCAGCATGATTAACCTTTCGTCTGCGGCTGGCCACCTTGGGTTTCCAGGTCGTTCGGCTTATGCCGCCTCAAAGTGGGCCGTTGTCGGATTCACAAAGTCACTCGCCCTTGAGTTGGGTCCAGCGGGTATTCGTGTCAATGCAATTTTGCCTGGTGCGGTAGATGGTCCACGCATTCGCGCCGTCATCGCAGCCAAAGCGGCCTCGCTGGGTAAGCCCGTAGAGGAAATCGCACATGGCTACGAATCGCAAGCTGCGATGGGTTCAATGGTGAGTGTCGAGGATATCGCCAATATGGTGTTGTTCGCCACGGGTGACTATGCGCGCCATGTCAATGGCCAGGAGTTGGTTGTTGACGGTTACACACAAGCTTTGATTTGATAGAGGATCGTATGAATATTGCAGTCGTAGGTTCAGGATTAATTGGTCAGGCTTGGGCAATCGTGTTCGCACGTGGAGGTCACAACGTCAAAATGTGGGATGGTGATCCCAAAGCGGTTGAGACAGGAATCAGTCTGATCGCCGGGCAGGTGGCTGACTTGAAAGAGGCGGGTCTGATTGATGATCCCAAAGCACTGATCGCACGCATCAGTGGATGCAAGACGCTTGAAGAAGTCCTTGATGGTGCCGAGTATGTTCAGGAAAATTTGCCCGAACGCGTCGACATGAAAAAAGATATTTTTGGGCGTATGGATAAGATCGCATCGTCCAGCTGCGTGCTCGCCAGCTCAACGTCAAGTATTCCCGCATCAGCTTTCACCGAAGATTTACCGGGTCGAGCACGTTGCCTGATTGCACATCCTGTTAACCCTCCTTATCTGGTGCCTGTCGTTGAAATTTGTGGCGCTCCATGGACCGATGCAAAGGTGATCCAGCAGACATGGGATGTGATGGAAAGTGTCGGCCAGAAACCCGTCAAAATTCACAAAGAGCTCCAGGGTTTTATCCTCAACCGGTTGCAAGGTGCTTTATTGCGCGAAGCGTTCAAGCTGGTCGAACAAGGCTATGTCGACCCTGATGGGCTGGATGTAACCGTGCGAGAAGGTCTTGGTTTGCGCTGGTCGTTTATGGGACCGTTTGAGACGATCGATCTGAACGCACCGGACGGACTGGCTGATTATGCACATCGTTTTGGCAATATGTATCAGTCCATTGCAGAGGAGCAAACTTCGACCGAGCCATGGTCAGAGTCCTTGATCGAAAAGCTTGAATCCGCAAGACGCGACCTCCTCCCCAAGGATCAGTTGCTGGCGCGACGCTTGTGGCGTGATCGTCGCTTGATGGGACTTGCGGCACACAAAAAAGCTGCTGAAAAAAATACCAAGTAATCATTAAAAATATAGTTAATTCAATTCTGAACCAGGAAAAAATCATGGCCTCTTCACGTAAAGTCATTATCACCTGCGCCGCAACAGGTGCAATTCATACTCCCAGCATGTCACCATACCTGCCTGTGACTGCGGAGGAGATTGCCAAGTCGGCGATTGACGCGGCCAAAGCAGGCGCTGCGATCCTGCACTTGCACGCACGCGATCCTAAGGATGGCAAGCCGTCACAAGATCCCGAGTTGTTCCGTCCCTTCCTTGAGAAAATCCGCGCTGAAACCAATGCCGTGATTAACATCACAACAGGCGGCAGTCCACACATGACGGTTGAGGAGCGTATGCGCCCCGCCATGACATTCAAGCCCGAGGTCGCATCGTTGAATATGGGCTCGATGAATTTTGGCTTGTTTCCCATGCTAGATCGTTTTAAAGAATTCAAGCATGAGTGGGAGCGTCAGCATCTTGAAAACAGCCGCGATCTGATTTTCAAAAATACCTACAACGATATCGAAACCATTTTGCGTCGTGGCTCGGAAAACGGCACTCGTTTTGAATTCGAATGCTATGACATCAGCCATTTGTACAACTTGTCGCATTTTGTGGAAAAGGGCTTGGTCAAAGGTCCGATTTTCATTCAATCCGTATTCGGTATTCTTGGCGGTATCGGCCCACATCCCGAGGACCTCATGCACATGCGCCGCACCGCTGACCGCCTGTTTGGCGACCAGTACCAGTGGTCAATCCTGGGCGCGGGACGTAACCAGATTCCATTGGCCACAATGGGGGCAGCGATGGGCTCGCACGTGCGTGTCGGTCTTGAGGACTCGCTCTGGATCGGCCCCGGCAAAATGGCGACATCCAATGCAGAACAGGTCACTCGCATCCGCACTGTCCTGGAGGCCCTGAACCTTGAGATCGCGACTCCCGATGAGGCCCGTCAGATTCTGGGCCTGAAAGGCGCTGCAAACATTAACTTGTAATTTTTTACCGCTGACTGGAGAGTAGGTATGGCGAGTGCAAGCAGTCCGTTATTTGGCGGGGCTACGGTTGCGCAGCTATACCGCTCTGCATTTAAAGCTTTTCCTGAAAAAAAGGCGATCGTCTCTGACAGCTGCACATATAGCTACGCAGACTTAGAGAAACGCAGCAATCAGATTGCTCGGCTATTCCAAACACAAGGACTCCAGCGTCAGAATGCGATTGCTTTTTTAGTTGGTAACCGCGCAGAGGCTATCGCAGCAATTATTGCGGCGCAGCTGATTGGGTTAAAAAATGTATCGTTGCATCCGATGGCCTCTGAAGAGGATCATCTGTTTGTGCTCAAGGATGCAGGCGTAAAAGTGTTGATCGTAGATGGGCAAAAATTTGCTGCACGCGCTCAGTCTATCGCTGATCATGCCGTAGTTGATCGGGTGCTTGATCTGGATGACTCAAGTAGTTGCCTTGGTCTGATGAGTATGGCTTTGACGATGGATGACGGCGCGCTCGCGCGCGATATGGTTGCACCCGCGGACGACCCAACGGAGATCACCAAGCTTTCTTACACGGGTGGGACCACAGGCAGATCCAAAGGTATTTTGCATAGTCACCGAACCGTTGTGACGATGATCAACTATTTGCTGGCGACCTATGAGTGGCCTGCACAGATTCGATATCTTGCGACGACGCCTATTTCGCACGCCGCAGGCGCATTGATTCTCCCCACTTTTTTACGTGGTGGCACGGTTTATCTGATGGAAAAATATGATGCCGAAGACTTTTTAAAAAGAGTTACTTTGCATCAGATCAACTGCACGTTTCTTGTGCCGACTCAGATTTATGGCTTGCTCGATTTGCCTACGCTGAGCGAGTATGATTTTTCCAGTCTTGCGCTGATTCTTTATGGCGCGGCCCCGATCGCCCCTGCGCGACTTGAACAAGCGTTAGAGAAAATGGGGCAAATATTTGGTCAGTTGTACGGTCAAGCCGAAGCCCCAATGGCCCTGACCTATTTAAGTCGTAAAGATCATGATTTGAAGCGTCCTCATTTATTAAGATCATGTGGGCGTGTGATCCCGGGTAACCAGGTCAAACTGCTTTCTCCAAACTGCGAAGAAGCTGCGGTAGGAGAGGTAGGCGAATTATGCGTGCGAGGCCCTCTTGTCATGGACGGCTATCTGAACCGTCCCGATGAAAACGAAAAGGCCTTCGCGGGCAACTGGCTACACACAGGTGATATGGCCAGGATGGATGAGCATGGTTATGTTTATATCGTTGATCGTGTCAAAGATATGATCATCTCCGGAGGATTTAATGTCTATCCCAGCGAAATAGAAAACTGCCTGGCTCAGCATCCTGTTGTGGCTATGTCAGCTGTCATTGGCTTGCCGGATGAAAAGTGGGGTGAGGCCGTCACCGCGGTCGTTATTTTGAAAGCAGGAAGTATGTTGACGGAGCAGCAAGTGATTGATTACGTCGTCACGCACAAAGGTGTTGTCAATGCGCCCAAAAAAGTTTTTTTTGAAACAGAACTTCCACTTACCGCATTAGGTAAAGTGAATAAAAAAATGATTCGCAGTAAGTATTCTGAAATTTAATTTTTGATCTGGATAATGCATATGAGCACGCAAGGTAAGGCCTATATTGTTGGTGCGTATGAGCACCCCACACGTTACGCGCCAGATAAGTCCGTGACGCAACTGCATGCCGAGTCGGCGCTTGGCGCTTTGCGCGATGCAGGTTTGACGCTGGCCGACGTGGATGGCTATTTCTGTGCAGGCGATGTGCCAGGCGCGACACCACTCTCAATGGCAGAGTATCTCAATCTCAATTTGAAATGGATGGATGGTACGGAGTTGGGTGGGTGTTCGTATATGGTGCATGTGCGTCATGCCGCGCTGGCCATTGCCGAAGGCAAATGCTCTGTTGCGTTAATAACCCTCGCAGGCAAGCCTAAAAGCACCGGAATGGCGACAGGAACCAAGCCAAGATCGCTTGGGCCCGAACGTCCCGAAACCCCCTTTGATTTGCCATACCAGACAACGATCACCAGTATCTATGGCATGCTCGCGCAGCGTCATATGCACGAATACGGTACAACGGCTGAACAAATGGCTGCAGTCAAAGTGGCAGCTTCGACCCATGCGCAATATAACGAACTCGCGCTACTCAGA
>CAINDJ010000085.1 GCA_903847325.1 uncultured beta proteobacterium
ATCCTGGTCTCCTTCCCTGTGTCATTCTGTTCCCCCCTACGGCAATGTGGGACGATTACAGCCGAGCCGGAGAATCATGGGAGAGTTTCCACCTGTTGAATTCAAGTTGTGCTGCATCCGAATGGGTAGTGGTGTGGCACTCTGCCTGTGGATGGGATTGCAGTACATGTTGTAGATGCTTTGCGGCAGTTAGGATCACGCATGGCGGCAGCTGAAGGAGAAGTTTTATGTTGAAAACCTGCATGGTGTTGACTGGGATTACTATTACAACGATTATAAAAAGTTCCTGCCTTACATCAACAATAATTATGATTTTGCCGAGATGCCCTTGCAGTATTTGTGCACCCATCAAATCCGATCACAAATCTCTCACTCGAAGACCTGCGGGAAATTGCCATTGGTAGCGTCACAGACTGGAAAGAGCTTGGGCTACCAGAAGGCAAGATTCAGGTTTATAGCCAAAACCCTAACCGTGGCAGTTACGAAGCATGGCGCAGCGTCGTCCTCGAAGATAAAAACAACGTTACGCTGAAAGCAAAAGTCATGGACGGCAAGGATATCGTTAAATCGATTGTGAACGATCCGAATGGAATTGGTTTCTCCAGCCCGTTGAATTTAATCAACATTGCGGTCAAGACAGTCAGTATCAACGAGTGTTTACCGACACCCGAAAATATTCAATCAGGCAAATACCCTATTAGAAGAGCACTGTCTCTTGTCACTAAACAGAAAATCAAGCCTGAAGTACATGAATTCATTGAATACTGTCTGGATCCTAAAAAGGGCCAACACATCATCAAAACACTGGGGCTCGTCCCTACGCGGGCAGAATAAAAATGAATCGTAGACGCGTACTGAAAATAATAGGGATTACAGGTACAGGTCTTGCAGCGGCGGCTTTCGGTGCGAGACGATACTGGGCGGACTATCAGGCGAAGCGTCGTACAAACCTGCTCATTGCAGGAGCGGCCCCCATGATCAGCTATATTCAAAAAATTGCGGATGCATTTACTAAAACGCACAAGAATATTGATATCGTCGCCGAAAAAGGCCACTCATCTGGAGCACTGATCGCGCTCGAGCGCGGTGGTATCGATATTGCTGTGATGGATCGCAACCTGACTCAAGACGAATTCAACCTGACCGATCACAACTGCTTGGCAGGTATTGATGGATTAGGTCTCGTGGTGCATCCAGAGTCACCGGTTAAAAACGTGACGATTGAACAAGCACGCTTCATCTTCGAAGGCCTCATCACCAACTGGAAAGAAGTTGGCGGGCCTGACGCCCCCATCAATATGTACGGCCGCCAAGAGGGCTCGACCACTCGTTCGAGTATTGAGGACATCCTCATGGCGGGTGGACAGCTCTCGCGTCGCATCAAGGAAATGAAGACTGCCGAACAGGTTTCCAGTGCTGTAGCCAAAGATCCTAATGGTATTGGCTATGTTTCAGTGCGCACCATGCAGGATATCACCCGTGCCCTTTCAATTAACGGCGTTGCACTGAACGAAAAAAACCTGCTGATCAGCTTATATCCCCTCTTTCGAGCCATGTTCCTTGTGGTCAATGGCGAAAGTACAGCGGATATTGATAAGTTCGTTGATTTCACACTCTCAGATCGCGGTCAGAAAGTGCTGGTCGCCACCGGCATGCTCCGTGTCCGCTAAATTCAGATTAAACGCTCAGCTCAGGTTAAAAGAGATTCGGAATGATTGATCCAGAAAAGTATTTTGATGAAAAGCTTGAATTACTTCGCACCGATCGCAAGATTCAAAAGCGGATCATTCTTCTTGTAATTCTTTTGCTGCTCGCATTGGCAGCTAAATTTACTTATGAGCTCATCCCCCGTCACTACAACCTGAGCATGACAGGCGGTGGACTGCTCTCTAACCGCCACCACCTGGCCAAAATCCTCAGCGAAGAAGCCAATCAACATGGCGTCTCCATCCGTGTAAAACCCACGAGCGGATCGATTCAGGCAATGGAGCTGGTTGAAACCGGCAAACTTGACCTTGCCTTTATACAAGGCGGACTGGACGCAAATTACGAAAATATCAGGCACGTTGCAACGCTCTCCCCCGAACTGGTTCATGTATTGGTCAAACCCGGGATCGACTCCATTGCGGACATTCGTGGCAAATCCGTGAATATGGGTAGCTTAGTGGGTGGGACACGCATCATAGCCAAACAAATTTTCGATATGTCTGGCCTTAAAAATGGCGTCGACTATACGGAAAAAAACTTCAGCGACCGCGATTTAATCGAGATGCGCCCGGAGCGACTTCCTGATGTGATTCTCCTGACGTCCTATGCGCCATCAGACGTAGTGGAGATCATGGTCAAAAAACATGGCTATGGTCTGATGGAAATGCCATTCCCTCCATCCCTGGCGATTCGTTTGGGCTGGGTCGCTGATGCAAATATCCTTGGATATATGTATAGCATCGTGCCAGCCGTACCACCTAAAGACATTCAGGTGATTGGAGTAAATTTACATTTGATCGCAAACAAAAACGTTGATCCCAGAGCCGTTGCAGCCGTCATCGAAACCTTATATGGCCCACATGTCTCGAACCGGTTTGGTCAAAAAATACCTGAATCAAATCTACTCCTACCGTCAGGCTTTCCGCTTTCTTCCGGAACTCAACTTTATCTGTCACGTAAAGAGCCATTATTGACGGAAGCGCTGATGGATAAGCTAAAGGCTTTGTTCGGATTGATTATGACACTGGGATCGACGTTCCTTGTTGTTTTCAAATGGTTCACCATGGAAAAGAAAGATGATGAAACCAATGCACAAGAAAAATCCGAAGAAAAATCCGAAGAAAAAACAGTGGATAACAATGAAGTAAAAAGTACAAAAGAACCTAAAAAAGAAAACATCCTTGGCAAACTGGGCGAAGCAACCGATCATATAAAAAAGCTAAGTAGTTGAATGTTAATGAGTCGGTTCAAACGGAAAAGTAAAGGTCGTTTGCAAAGCATATGTAGCTTCCTTTACTTATTTTTAAATATCGCTCATGCCGAAACCGTCCAGGTCGCGGTCGCTTCAAATTTCATTCTGCCTGCTCAGGCGATAGCCCAGCAATTTGAACAACAATCTGGTCACCAGATCAAAATTTCATCCGGCTCAACGGGAAAGTTTTTTGCCCAGATCCAACATGGCGCGCCCTTTGACCTTTTTCTCTCTGCAGACACCGCTACACCTGCCAAACTGATTCAAGCAGGTCTCGCTGTAGAACACACGAAACGGACCTATGCAATAGGAAAACTGGCACTTTGGTCAAACAATCCTGATCTGATTGCTGATGGCGACGCAGTCCTGGCAAGAAACAGATTAAATAAAATCGCTATTGCCAATCCGGACCTCGCACCTTACGGACGTGCTGCGATAGAGACACTGATAAAGTTAGGTCAATATCAGCAGCTCAAATCAAAAGTTGTTTGGGGAGAGAATATTGCGCAGACTTACCAGTTTGTCTTTTCCGGCAATGCCGAACTTGGTTTTGTCTCCGCCTCTCAAATCATGCGCAATGGCAAAATCACTCAAGGCTCTGCCTGGATGATTCCTGAGTCGATGCATACACCGATATTGCAAGATGCGGTTTTATTGAGCAAAGCGCGCAACTCAAAGGCTGCCCAACAATTTTTAGATTATTTATCAACCAATCAGGCACGCGACATCATTCAGCAGTTTGGCTATGGCACACCCTTTCAGTATTGACCGCCATTCAGTTGCCCGAGCTCATCACGCACACGTATCCCGAGTACTCAACGCTTACGATTAACCTTTCAATGGAATTAAACTCACAGTGCGGCGTTCAGTAGCTTGATATAGTCCGCCTCGGTCAAGGCATACGGATTTGTTTTATGTGCGTTATCTGCCAGTGCAGCTTTTGCGATTGCCGTGAATATAGCCGGATCGATTCCCAAATCGCTCAAGCCCTCTGGCAATCCGAGTCGTTCGTTTAATCTGGCAAAGACCGTTGGAATGTCTGCATCGGCGGGCATGCGCAACACGGTCGCCATCGTCGTCATTTTGTCCGAGATGTGCGGCGCATTGACGCGCAACACATGCGGCAGCATGATGGCATTGAGTGTGCCGTGGTGGTAGCCCAACGCACCGAGTGCATGCGAAACTGAATGCACCGCTCCCAAGCCTTTTTGGAAACAGATCGCGCCTTCAAGCGCGCCCATCATCATGTTCCAGCGGGCATGCAAATCAGTACCGTCTTCGTATGCGCGTTCGATATTCATGAATAGTCTTTTCAGACCATCCATCGCGATCGCATCCGAGGGAGGATTGATGGCTGGTGAACAAAAAGTCTCTACACAATGCGCGAGTGCGTCCATACCTGAAGCAGCCGTCATCATGGGTGGCAATTTAATTGTCAGATCCGGGTCGCAAATGGCAGCTTTGACAACTGTCGGACAGCCAATACCGGCCTTGATCCCATTGCGGAAAATGATCACAGCCGATCTGCCAACCTCGCTGCCCGTACCCGAGGTCGTTGGCATCAGGATAACGGGCGGCGCCTTGGTAATAGGCCTGGGCTGTGGATGACGATTACAGTATTCCCATAACGGCGCGGACTGCCCACACAACACGGCCACGGCTTTGGCGAGGTCCAGGGATGCGCCTCCTCCGATACCAACGATACCGTCACACTGGTTGGCATGATAAGTGGCAGTACAGGCCTCGACAGCATCTTCAGTAGGATTAGGTGGAGTCTGATCAAACACAACTGCGCCGGGTATCGCACCGAGAGACTCGATGGCCTGAGCAAACACTCCCGCCGTCTTGACGCCTGCATCGGTGACGAACAAAGGTCGTTTTATATTGTTGAGCCTGAGCTCATTGACCAGCTGCGCGCGCTCGCCATGTCCAAAATGAACCTTGGTATTGAAAGAAAGTATAGCCATGCCGTTTAACTCACTGTTATTTTTGCGGTACGAATAAGCTTTTGCAGCAACTCGCGCTGCTGATTAAGCCACATTGTGAAATCTTTAGTGCTGTTGGCCACCGGGACTTGACCAGCCTGCTCCATGCTTGAGATGAGAGCCGGGCTTTTAGCGGCGCGAACAATCGCTTCTTGCATACGTGGCAAGACGGCCTCAGGTGTCCCTGTGGCGGCAAACAATCCAAACCAGTCATCCATGTCGTAACCCGGCAAACCGCTTTCAGCCAGGGTAGGCACGTCAGGATAGACCGGACTACGTTCAGCGCTCGTGACCGCCAACAATCGAGCCTTTCCGGCACGGTACGGCCCACGAGCGGAGGACGCTGTAATTAAAATCGAATCAATCTGCCCCCCCATGATATCGCGAGCCGCATCAGCCCCTCCTCTATAGGGGGTATGAATCATCTGAATACCGGCACGTTCCTGCAACAGAGCCAGGGCCAAATGCGCCATTCCGCCCGCGGGAGGTGTTCCGCAAGATACTTTGCCAGGATGCGCTTTCACATATTCAATAAATTCGCGAATATTGTTTGCAGGAAAATCCTGTCGCACTGCAATGACCTGAGGTGCACGCACGGGCAAGGTAATGGGGGTGAACGAGGTTTGGTAGTTGAATGCAAGGTCTTTGACTAGCAAGGGATTGGTCAGACAATTCGCTGCATCCCAGATAAAGGTATAACCATCTCGCGGCGCCTGCAACACTGCACTGGCAGCGACAACAGCATTGCCACCTGTCCGGTTCTCAACCACCACGTTTTGACCAAGAATTTCTGTGAGTTGAGCCGCAAAGGCTCTCGCAGAGGTATCTGCAGCTCCACCGGCAGAAAAAGGGACGACCAGGTGTATAGCGCGATTAGGCCAGTCAGATTGCGCCATACTCAAGCGAGCAGAAACCAAAGAGCCAAGCCCTAACAAAATAGCGGCCCTTCGCTTCACACTCACGGGATACCCAAGTGCGTCTGACTGTAAGTCACGATCTTTACCCATATTGATCTGTCTCCCCATTAGTTTTTCTTAGTATTACTCTAGATTCCATTGTCTGCCCTGACAGGCCGACTTGGGCTTATGATTAGCAAAATTAATTATAGAGACAACTATGGTTCCAACCCTATTTATACAGATCAGAAATGTAGTTCTGGCAGCTTTTCTTGGCCTCTTGCCACTGGCTGACGCGCTCGCACAAACATTTCCCAACAAACCCCTGCGCTTAGTGGTGCCCTACCCTCCGGGTGGCGGTGCGGATGGCAATGCGCGGTCGCTTGCACAACCCATGGCCTCAATACTCGCCCAGCCGATTGTGGTTGAAAACAAACCAGGCGCAAGCGGCATCCTGGCAGCCAATACGGTGTTGCAGTCACCCGCAGATGGCTACACTATGTTGTTTGATACTTTTCCCTATGTAGTCAATGCGGTGCTGCATAAACTGCCTTTTGATCCGGTTAAGGACCTGCTGCCGGTTTCTCAAGCCATCAACATGCCACTTATCCTGGTTGTGCCGGCCGACACCCCATTCAAAAGTGTTCAGGAACTCATCGCTTATGCCAAAGCTAACCCTGGCAAATTGAATTACGGTTCGTACGGCGCTGGCGGCGCAGCACATCTGGCCGCAGAGCTCCTCGCGCGCGACGCGGGCATTGACTGGGTGCATGTTCCCTACAAAGGCGGTGCACCGGCTATGGCAGATGTACTGGCCGGCAGACTGTCTGCATACTTTACCAATCCCATCACCGGACTCGCTCACATTCAGTCGGGCAAGATCAGAGCGCTCGCCACGACAGGTGCGCAGCGCATGAAAATATTGCCTGACGTCCCCACAGTGAAGGAGATTGGCTATAAAGATTTTGAAGTTGTAGAGTGGAACGGTTTTTTTGTCCCTGCTGGCACCCCTGCCGACGTTGTCACAAAACTCTCTGACGCCGTCAAACTTGCCACCCAGCAACCGGAAGTTCAAAAGCGTATGGCAGCGCAGGGCGTGGAGCCGGTCGGCAATACGCCAAAAGAATTTGGTGCTTTTCTACAAGGGCAAATCGAAAAATGGAGTGCGCTGGTTAAAAGTAACAATATACGTGCAGATTAATTGTGACGCGCTTTCACTATTCTTTAAACACATACAAATATTTAATTCATTCTTTACGTTAATCCAAAAATTCATACAGGAGAACTCAACATGCGCATGAACAACGTCAAAAAACTCTGGAGCGAAGGCAAGCCCGCAATCGGTGCCTGGTTATCCATCCCACACTGTTTTTCAGCCGAGGGGATGGCGCACACCGGAGTGGACTGGCTGTGCGTCGACATGCAGCATGGCTGTATTGATTACTCGGATGTTGTGCCGATGCTGACTGCGATTTCAACCACAAACGTGACGCCCTTTGTACGCGTCCCCTGGAACGAACCCGCCATGATTATGAAAGTCCTCGATGCGGGTGCTTATGGCGTCATTGTTCCCATGGTCAGCAATCGCGAGGAAGCAGAGCGTGCGGTCGCTGCTTGCCGCTATCCGCCCACCGGAATGCGCAGCAATGGTCCGAATCGTGCGATGTATTACGGTGGCCCCGACTATCAGAAACATGCAGACCGTGAAATGGCCTGCATCGTTATGATCGAAACACCAGAAGGCATCGAGAAAATGGAAGAAATCATCTCGACACCTGGCCTGGACGGCGCCTACATCGGCCCAACCGATCTCGCACTCGCACTCGGCCTGCCCCCAGTGATGGACAACGATGAGCCGCTGCACATCGCGACCGTCAACCGGATGCTTGAACTTTGCAAAAAGCACAACGTGATTGCTGGCATGCACACCAATAGTTCGAAATTTACCCAACGTTATATCGATCAGGGCTTTCAAATGGTGATGTTAGTGAGCGACCGTGGCGCCATGACGAGTTTTGTCAAAGCTGAAGTTGCACGCCTGACAGGCTGGACACCTGCCACGCCTACCGCAGGCCAGGGCAGCGGCGGTTACTGAAGCGGTTACTGAAACGGTTACTAAGTCAGATATTGTTCAGCGGGTATAAACAAACTGGTTCGTTCATTTCTTTTTCTTCACCGCAGGCGAAGTCAAAGTCGATCCAGTTTGTTTCCAGGTCGTTAAGGACTTGGTGTAGTCCTTCAGATTATTTTGAAAACTTTCTGCATTTTTATAAGGTAACAAAATTTTCTGTTCGGGTGTGCTCAGAATCACAGGTCTGTTAAACGAAGGATTGAGTTTAATAAAATCTTCTTTTGATATCTCTGCGAGTTCGAGTACGACGCTGATATCGATATCGCGCGTGACATCGATCACTACAAAATATGGATAGTTATCCAGTGGTGGCAAGGTCACGCCATAGTTCTCTGGATGCATGACGATATCCTTGTAGCCAGCCACCCAGACGAGATACTCGCGTACAGATTTTGGCAAACTTATATTTTCATAAGTAGGCGCTACGTTTTGCGATTTAGCTTTCGCAACTGCGCGCACAACATTGCCTGGCCCCCAGTTGTACGCAACAATGGCAAGCTGCCAGTCACCAAACATTGCATACATCTCTTGCAGATAATCAAGCGCTCCCTGCGTTGAACGCAAAATATCCCTGCGTTCGTCTTTAAATGCATTCTGAGTCAAGCCTAAGTGTTTACCTGCTGCGGGCATAATCCCCCAGATTCCGGCATGATGCAAAGAACCTTTTTGCAATGGGCTGTAGCTGCTTTCGATCAACGGGATCAACGCGATCTCAGTCGGCATACCTCGGGCGCGAAGCTCCTGAACTATATAAAACAAGTACAGCGAGGCACGATCCAAAGTTGGCTGCAAATGATAACGGCCCGAAGCGTAACGACGCGCCTGCTGACTGACGGCAGCACTATTGAGGTCCGGTAGTTTGAAGCCTTCGCGCATCGCCAGCCACAAACTATCCGCTGTTGCAGCCTGCGCATCGGAAGGTTTGCGTGCGACATCAGAATGACTTAACTCTGTGATGTGAAAATCAGTTTGGTTGATAAACAGAGGCTTGTTTTCTGGTGGTGCGCTGACAGGCGCACACGCGCACAGTGCCATTGCCAGAGCACACGCACAGAACAATGCGAACCCACGTCGAACAACAGAAAAAATTACCATATTGAATGCAACTCGTATTTGCAACGCTTTACGCACAGTGCGTTAAGAGTAATTTAACGTTCGGGTATTTTATTTGAAAATATAAGATATAGATGTATTCTTTCGCACAATCACAATCGCACGCTTACTCAGTCAGGAATCAAAACATGCTGTCATACTGGATGCAAACCGTTTCAAATCAAAGCGTTCTAGAATTGCGCGAAACTGCTCGCCCCACACCGGGTCCAGATCAGGTGTTAGTGCATTTGCATGCCGCGAGCCTGAATCGCGGCGAGTTTGTCATCGGTCATGGCTTGCATAAGAGCGGTGTCGCCAATGCAATCGGCATGGAAGGTGCCGGGGTGGTTGTAGAGCTCGGTGCGAATGCCCGCGGCATTAAAATCGGCGACAAAGTCATGGGACGCTGCCGAGCGGCGTTTGCTGAATATGTTTGCATGGATGCTCGAGAGGCCATGCAAAAGCCAGATTCAATTTCTTTCGAACAAGCATCCAGCATTCCCCTGACTTTCCTGGTTGTACATGACATGCTGTCGATTCAGGGGAAACTCAAAGCAGATGAATGGCTATTGATTAATGGCGTCTCATCGGGCGTGGGCGTGGCCGCACTGCAAACAGCTAAAGCAATGGGTGCGAAAGTCATTGGCACTTCAGGTTCGCCAGAAAAACTTGCGCGTCTGAAAGAACACGGACTTGACGTCGCGCTTTGCATGCGTGGTCCAGGCTTTGCCTCTCAAGTGATGGAGCTTACTGATGGCGTGGGTGTGAACTTAGTTGTGAACACAGTTGGGGGTACAGTTTTTGCCGAAGACATCAGCTGCATGGCCTTTGAAGGCAGGCTGGCAATGGTCGGGTATGTTGATGGCGTGCTCCATGCGGACCTTGATCTTCAGGCTTTGCACGCAAAACGACTGAAACTATTCGGAGTTTCAAATAAACAACGCACTCCCGATCAGCGTGCCGAGTTTCTCCCCGAATTCAGAGCCGAGGTCCTACCTGCCATTGCGGATGGCCGCATCAAACCTCTGGTCGATCAGGTATTCCCCTTCGACCAGTTGGCGCAGGCAAAAGCGATGATGGAATCAAATCAACACGTAGGCAAAATTGTTTTGCGCATGCCCGCCTGATAGGAAGATTATTTACACAATGCATACTCAAATACAACTACGGTTGAAAGCGACATTTACAGCAGCAGCGCTGTTATCGGCTATTTCATTTCCGATTAATAGTGACGCGCAACCAAGTGCGTACCCAAACAAGCCCATCCGCTTACTGGTTGGATTCGCTCCTGCGGGTGCCGCAGATTACGTGGCACGCGTCATCAGCGAGCCACTGTCCAAGGCGCTCGGCCAGTCTGTCATCGTAGAAAACCGAGCGGGGGCAGGCTCCAGTATCGCAGCAGATCTGGCCGCGAAAGCCGCACCCGACGGCTATACGATCCTGCTTGCGAGCCCCAGCAGCATTTCCGTGAATCCTGCACTCAATCCGAAACTCAATTACACCGCCAAGGATCTGGTTCCGGTCTCTAAGGTGACCTCTTCCCCATTGGTGATCGCGGTCAATACATCTTCAGGCATCAACTCAATTCAGGATCTGATCAATAAGGCAAAAGCTAAGCCTGGCACATTGAATTATGCGACATCGGGTAATGGTTCTGCACCACACCTGGCCGCCTCATTATTTACACAGCAGGCAGGTGTCGAAATGATGCACATCCCTTTCAAGGGTGGCAGCATGGCGATCCAGTCGGTCGTGTCGGGTGACACACAACTTACCTTTGGCACACCTCCTTCGGTGTTACCGATGGTGCAGGCGGGACGACTCAAAGCGATTGGCGTGAGCTGGCAAAACGCAACAGATCTGGTACCTGGCGTGCCTGGTATGAAGGAATCAGGACTACCGGACTACAGCATGGATTTTTGGTATGGAATTTTTGTACCGGCAGGCACACCACAATCAGTCATCCAAAAACTTTTTGACGCGACACAAACAGTGATGGCCCTGCCTAGTGTGCGAACAGCGCTCGCCCGAGAAGGCACCGATGTTTCTGTCTCAGAATCACCGGCTGCCTTTGCAGAGTTTTTAAGTAAAGATGAAAAGTTCTGGGTCAAACTGGTTAAGGATGCGGACGTCAAGCTCGACTGATAAACCATCCTACTTCGCGGCTGCAGCTTTAGGTTTGTCTTTGTAGACGCTTGCCCAGTATGCCAATGCATCGGCATAGTACTTTTCAGATTCAGCCAAAGTAGCTGGCGTCACCTCAATGGCCATTTCAGCTATCTTTTTCTGAATCTCTGGGTCCTTTAACGCATTGTTCAACGCTAAGTTAAAACGTTCAGCCATCGGTTTGGGCAATGCTTTCGGTGCGTAGATGGCAAACCAGCTGTCAGCCGTTAAACCTTTTAAACCCGACTCCTCAAAGGTCGGCACATTAGGCAGATAAGCGGAACGTTTGGCACCCGATACAGCCAGCACAACCGCTTTGCCTGTTTTCTCCATATTCAGTGCCTCTGGCGTGCCAGTCACCCCCGAGGATATCTGAGCACCCAGCACACTGGTAATAATCGCCGCGCCCCCCGCATAAGGCAAGATCGTCATGTCAACTTTGGCTTTTTTACCGATCACCTCACCAATCATTTCCGGTACACCCCCAGTTGTTGGCACGGCGTAATTACCCTGTTTAGGATCTTTCTGGATATAAGCAATAAATTGATCTAAGGTCTTGATGTTGTTCGCTGCGGGTACGCTCAAGGCCCAAGGCAGCGTTGCGATCTTGCCGACCATCATGAAATCGCGGCCTGCGGAGTAAGGCACCTCGGCCATGATGTTTGGCAGGATAGTGAGCGAACTGTCTGTATTGACCAGAAAAGTTGCCCCGTCAGGTGCTGAGTTTTTAACAAACTGTGTGCCAATCTGTGCGCTCGCCCCGGCGCGGTTTTCAATAATGATGGGCTGACCAAGCTCTGCGCTGATCTTTGGCGCGACCATACGGGCCAGCACATCTGTTGCCCCACCCGGTGCAAAAGGCACGACAAACTTAATAGGTTGTTTGAATTCCTGCGCGATTGCGCAAGAGGCTGATGCGAATGCTCCGATCGCAATCAGTGAGGCTGTAATTATCTTTTTCATTTGTATGCCTTTTGATAAGTGAAAAAAGGATTTCTACAAATGAAAAAGTACCAGTCATTCAACCAAAAGAAACGTTATTTAGGATAGGAATTACCCTTGGTTACTTTCAATACCTATTGCCGACTCAGTCATAGCCGGGTGCCGACTCGGCCAAGCCGTTAAAGGCCTTGAGCAGACGCGTGCGCCAGTGAGCGACCGGATCGTCCTCTGCTAGCAACTGGAATGGACTGATGCAACGCGCCCATTGAAAAACACCGAACACAGCATAATCAGCGTAAAGCGGTTGATCGCCTCCAAAAAAAGGCTGTGTCTTAAGCGTCATGCGTAAAGACAGCAAACCATCTCTGAATGTCTGAAGATTTGAATCGCGCTCAGCGACGACTTGCTCAAGCGTCATACCAAAACGCTGCTCGCGCGATTCGCGAAAGTAGGGTTTGTCTGTCTCTGTCAGATGGTCATAAATATCAACCAGCACCAACCGAATTGCCTGACTCGCAATCACAGACGCCAGATTGCAATAGAACTTACTCAGAGCAATCCCTTGCGCGCCACCAAAAAGAGTAGGGCGATCAGGAAAATTTTGTTCAAGATAATTGGCAATATCCCAGGACTCAAACAACCATTTATCACCATGAACAAGTACAGGAACCTTGGTCTGGCCTGATGGTGCAATGGCTGCTTTGTCTATAAAACGCCACGGGATTATTTCAACATCCAGCCCTTTGTGGGCAAGTGCCATTCGGATGGGCCAACAGTAAGGGCTGAACCGACGTTCAGGCTCTGCACCCGCCAACTCGAAAAGTTTCATGGTCATAGTGATATTCTTGTGAATTGTTTCTGAAGTGATTTCTGACGTGATTCAGGAAATATAACTGAGATTTATGACTACACCATTGAACAAGCCTACCGTCTCAAATGAACACGGTATTAGAAACCTGAGCTTCGGCACACGGTTCATTCAGGGAGGCATGCGGATTGAGGATCCTTATGCGCTTGAATTCGAATATATCCAGCAGATGATGATGTGGGTACTATTTAACAAGTCACCCGGTCATATTGTGCAACTGGGACTGGGTGCCGCCTCTCTGACCAAGTTTTGCTACAGGCATTATGCGCGCAGCAAAATTACTGCGGTTGAGTTGAACCCTGCTGTGATCGATATTTGTCGAGAGGCGTTCCATTTGCCGGCTGATGACAAACGACTTCAGGTGCTCTGCATGGATGCGATGGAGTACGTCACAGACCGCGCACATCATTTAACGGTAGATATCCTGCAAGTCGATTTATATGATGCGCAGGCCGAAAAGCCTGCGCTGGATTCAGCTGAGTTTTATCAGGCTTGTGCAGATTGCCTGACACCAGAGGGCATGATGACGGTGAATCTGTTTTGCGACGCGCCGGATCACGCTAAGAATATTGAAGCCATGGAGCAATCATTTAAAGCCGTCGCCTGGCTGACAGAGGTGCACGATAGCAACATCGTTGCGATAGCGTTCAAAAAAGCGCCATCGATCGATTTTGAAAAGCTGTACGAACGTGCCGAACAGCTTGAACAACAGCTCAAGCTGCCAGCAAGCACCTGGGTCGATGGCCTGGTTGACTGGATGCATGGACCTTGATGCGCGCAGCGCATGCACAGCGCTAGCTGTTTTGCCTGATGAAATCAATCAGCACCTGACTAACTTTTTCAGGCTGTTCCTGTTGTACCCAGTGCCCTGCCCCGTCCACTAAGACAGTACCCTGGTAATTCGAGCAAAGCCTTTGCTCCACTCGCTCAAGGCCACCAGGTGTCTGATAAACACCCCAGTCATTTTTACCCCCCATAAACATCGCAGGAACATTGATCGTGCAGCCAGCAAATACGGCAAGGTCTTTGTCGCCGGGATTCTTGCGATAGCCTTGCAAGCCACCTTGAAAACCAGTACGCGCATACTCCTCTGTATAGACTTTCAATTCATGATCAGGCAGCCATGTACAGGCACTGATTTGTTGTGGTGTTGGCATATCTGGGGCAACCGAATCGGCCATGCCGCAATCGAGATCCATCACGTAATAACGCGGGAGCTTTTCCCATTCACTGGCGATTAACGCTTTGAGAGGGAATGGCTTGTTTTGCTCCCAGTCTGCGCTTTTCATGTGGTAGTAAGCACGCAAGAAATCGTGGAGTCCTTGTTTAGGATGCCAGATGTTTTCGTTTGCAGGCTCGGTCGCGTAGTAATTCATATAGTACTTACGCGGCGGGTTGAGCTTTGCCATGTCTTCGTTGATCGTCAGGGGTTTAGCTGGCGCGGCCGGGACATTGGCTGTATTAAAAGGCAAGGACTCAGGGCCACCTCTGAAGGGTGAGCTCATCATCACGACAGCATTAAAAACATCCGGACGTGTGAGCGCACACCACCCCGCAAGCGGAGACCCCTGATCGTGTCCAATGACCGCTGCGACGTTTTGATAACCCAAAGCCATCACCAGCCCGAGCATGTCGTGAATCTTGTTCAGGGCACTGAACGGTCTCAGGTCATCGTTATATTTCACGTCCGCTCCAGAGGTACGACCGTAACCTCTGACATCAGGCGCGATCACGTGATAGCCTGCCTCGGCCAGTGGCACCATGATTTTGCGCCAGCTATAGGCAAGCTCAGGAAACCCATGTATCAGTAGCACTAAAGGACGGTCAGGGGTCTCATGGCCCGACTCAAGAATATGAAAGGTCGCACCGTTCACGTCATGGACAAAACGGGAGCGAACACCAGTAGGTAAATATTCTTGCGGCAGTGGCTGCATGATGGTCCTAAATATGGGATCAAAGAAATCCGATTTTACCAATCATGCTGCGTTTTTAGGAAAACACGTCCTCTTCGCGCAGGAATGAATGAGTTATACGGATCGTGATCTCACGCCTCAACCTAGCCCTGCCGCCACAATAAGTGCGGGCATATCAAAACGCCCATTCCTCAAATACTGAGGTTTCCATTGCGGGTTCGTATTCAAGATACTTTTCGGATCGTTTTTCATCAACGCAACAAAGGTCTGCGCGACAAGCTGACCACCCACTGGGCCTAAGCGCGTTGGAATAGCATTACGTTGCGCAACCGTCGCGTTCGGTACTTTCAATGCTTTCTGTGTCCAGACATACTGCGACTCGGCCAGAATATAAAACCACAACGGCGTAGCCGTCTGAAAGCTTTCACCGTATTCAGAGACTGATCGGTTCTGCGTCAGTCCATCCACATTTGCACGGCCAACTTTTAAATCTGCGATTGCGATCGGCGCTATCCCCATCGCGCGGGCAACATCCTCGCCACTTGGCAACTGATCCTGTACGCCTCGCATTAAATTTCTTAATGCGAGATTTGCCACCTGCCCTTTACGCTCAACAGGCTGTCCATTTTTATCGCGTTGCATTGCCGCAGCATCACCTGGCATAGAAAATTCTGGCAAATAGGCAAGCGGATTAACTAAGGATGTATCAATCTTATAAGAAGGTTGAACCCTTTTTGCTCCCTCAGTGACGGCTCTGTAATCAAGCTTACGGTCAATTTCGAAATAGAGCTTCCAATCAATGGCCCAATCCGCCGGATATTCCCTAAAACCATTTAAACCTGCGTAATGCGAGGCTGCAAATATCTGACGTCGACCACTCAAGCCTGGATTGGTCGACTGCTCTTGGTCTGTCCCGCGCATTTCGGTATTGAGTCGATAGACGGAGCGAATCAGTGAGTGACCAAAGCGATAGGCCGCATCCGTAAATTCCAAGGGAATCTGACCCGGCTTCAGACTTGCCGTAAACGTAAGCTTGGGCTGAGTGCGCGACACGCGCCCTCCCTCTCCAAAGCCAGGCAATAACGCCGGCAACACTTCTGGCTCTAATAACTTTGGTAGAAAATCAGTCAGTACCATCCACTGGTAATGCAAGGTAACAATACTGCGCAATTCATCAAAACTTGCCTGAGGGAAATCGACCGCGACCCGATTATGAAATGCAATAAATACACCATGCATCTGACTCACCAGCACATTCTCATCATTACGCTTATCCCCTAATATCGCGCGACCGTTCAGACGGGGATGATCATGCGCGGCACTTGATGCGCCTGCGCGTGTGAGCGCACGACCTTCGAGTAGGCGACGACCATCGTCTTGATAAAGATATGGCTGATCCGCGGGACCGCGACCATAAATACAATCCAGATCAAAGGCCGCAGTGCGTAAGTTTTTTGCAGGAGCACCGCTGACGATCGGTCCAAAATGATCGATAGGATTTAGTGTGAGATCGTGATCGATAAATTGACCTAAATAACTATAGCCCGCTGACATACCAAAATTTTCTTCATCATCCTGCTCATTTTCAGCTGTAGAGGTCAACACCAGATGCCCCTGTTCATCTCTGACATGCGAGCCATCGGTTTTCTTAAGAACTTCTGGCTCCGAGGACATGCCAATTAAATCTGCGCCATCACCGTTGGCCAGTCTCATTAAATCCTCTTTGGTGAATTTCGCACTGGAAAGGGTTGGAAAGAGTCTGACATAGCCTGAATCTAGGGAGTTGGCTGGAGTCGAATCCGGTGTTGCAGCGAAACTGAGCTTAGTATTTAAAAATGAGGTGCTCACTGCTGCTGCACTCAGACGAAAAAATGACCGACGATCGATAGGTAAATTGAACATGACCGAAACTCCGCTGTTGTTGGTATGCAAAGGATAAGAAAAGTAAATGGAGCGAATTTGAATGAAAGATGGAGAAAATATGAATGTGGCGATGGCTGCCGTTCAAAACTCCATGTGCAGCCTGAGTGAATACACATTCACTGGGCCGCGTTCGGTGTTGTAGCAAGGGTTGCTCACCCGCTGATAATCAAGGGTTGCCCAAAGCGCTGTGTGGACTTTCATACTGTAGAAGGCCTCGAACACGCGTTCTTTGCCGGGCGCTGTGAGCTGACCATCTCCACAGAAAAAACCTTGTCCTCCTGCGTTTAGATAATCGATATGTGCGCTGGATATACTGTTGAATGCAAGTCCCAGTCCAACCGTGTCCTCGGGTCGCCCCCATTGATTACCTTTCACGGACAGACCTACAGATAGCGACTGATCAATCTGCGCAAAAGAATAAGCTTCGGCCTGACCGTTATTTTTACTAAATCTGGCAAAGACTCCGAGATCCTGACTGAGGGATTGCTCCAAGCTGACACCAAAACCAGATTTCGTTTGCGTTGTGCGCACATTGGCGACATCCGGGATCAAACCGTTGACTTGTCCATATTGAAGGGCATCGTTCCATGAACCCATTTCAGCCTGACTGCGGAACAGCAACATCCGCAATCGTCCAGGCTGTCCAAAAAGTGTATGGCCACGCTCTAACTCAAGATTATCGCTATAGCTCTGTGAAAAATTTCCATTGAGCTGCAAGCCGTTAGACTCGACAGGCAACAGCATCCTGCCCAGACGGAATGCCCAGTCATCATGGTAGTACTCGAGGACCAGTCCACGCGTATAGCCACGGGCATCGGCAGGCATTTCCCATGCGCCATAATCCATCAGAGACCAATTCAAAAAATTGATGCGCGGATCGTGTGCGTAAGAGTTCTGATCAAATATATCGGTTGCGGCAAATACACCGGCGGTAAGAACTAGTCGGCGTTTATCAACCATCCCGGCAAACTGATTGAAGGCCGCCTCTTGCTCGATCTCACCACCACCGAAGGAAAAGGTCTGTCTGATGAAACGTCGTGACCAATAGCCAATAGGCTCGGTGCTACCGGCTTTTTGCGCTTCGCCGTTGGTCATCCCGCCGAGTCCGCGCAAGCCGGAAAAAGGCAATCCTTGCGTGACCTCG
>CAINDJ010000086.1 GCA_903847325.1 uncultured beta proteobacterium
AGGCATCACTGGGGTGTTGACCGATATGATTGGTGGTCGCATTGAGACCATGATTACCGCGCCTGCATCAATCGGTGGGGCATTGAAAGGCAAACAAATTCGGGCGATTGCGGTGACCTCGGCGTTGCCTTCAGCGTTTTTTCCAGATTTGCCGACTGTCTCGAAAGACTTGCCAGGTTATGAGGTTGATGTCTGGTTTGGCGTGTATGCACCTGCAAATATGCCCGCAACTTTGACTGAGGCTCTCAATCAGGCGATTCGTGATGTATCCGCTATGCCTAAAATGCGCGAAATCTTCGCTAAAGAGGCCTCATCTCCCTCTGATATGACGGTAAAAGAGTTTGAGGCCTATGTTGATCGTGAATTGGATATGTGGGTAAAACTCGCCAAATCACGGGGTATAAAACACGCTGAATAAGCAGACGGATATTGAGTGGCACTTTTGCCGCCATTCACTAGAATAGGAAATTCCCGATGCATTGGACATCACGCACAGAAAATTAAAAACCGGAGAAATAATGACTGATCAGCTGGTCTACGAGGTGCACGACAAAATCGCGACTATTCGACTCAATCGCCCTGAGAAATACAACGCATTTACAAGCGAAATGCTTAAGGCTTGGGCCAGCGCTCTGGAGGAGTCCCAGGCGCGTGATGATGTGAATGTCGTGATCCTGACCGGCACAGGCAAAGGCTTTTGTTCGGGCGGCGATGTTGGCAATATGAAAAATCGTACCGAGGACAGTGCCTATAGTCGCAAGTTGTTTCTCGCAGAACAAGTGCATCGTATTCCTTTGATCCTTGAGCAAATGGATAAGCCGGTGATTGTTGCCGTGAATGGCGCGGCAACTGGCGCTGGCATGGATATGGCTTTGATGGGCGACATTAGGATCGCTGCTAGAAGCGCGCGGTTTGCTGAAACTTATATCAAAGTAGGCTTGTTCGCGGGGGATGGCGGAACTTGGTATCTGCCACGGCTTGTGGGGATGCCTAAAGCCCTTGAGCTTTTTTGGACTGCACGTTGGGTGGATGCAGAGGAAGCCGAGCGCTTGGGGATTGTCAATAAAGTAGTCGAGGATGATCAACTGATGGGGAGCGCCTACGAGATGGCGGCACAGATCAGTGCGCAGCCACAGCTCGCTGTGCGGATGATGAAACGCGCCGCCCGTCAGAGCGCCTCGATGGATTTACGTACACATCTGGAGATGGCGTCCTCGCACATGGCGGCGATGTATTCGACCGATGACCATAAAGAGGCTGTCACGGCATTCCGTGACAAACGTCCTGCAGTATTCAAGGGTAGTTAATCAAAATAGATTCATAAGGCAGAAAAGATTGTGGATATGCAAAACGCGATAGACGGTATGGACGACGAGTCCCGTATGATTGTTGACCTGGTGGCTAAGTTTGTTGATCAGGAACTCATGCCTCTCGAGCAAGCTGTGCTCGAACGTGAAATCAAAGGCCAGCACCTTGCGCTGACAAAAGACGAAGAAGCCTCGCTCAATGCAAAATGTAAAGAGCTCGGTTTGTGGGCACTGGATGCGCCAGAAGAGCTCGGCGGTGCAGGGCTTTCAGCCGTGACGCTGGTGGCGTTGAATGAAGAGATTGGCCGCACCATTACCCCTTTTACTTTTCCGCCCGACTCGCCCAATCTGCACATGCTGATGGCGACAGCAAACGAAGAGCAGAAAAAGAAATATCTCGAACCGTATGCCGCAGGTACAGCGAAATCAGCGATTGCGATCTCTGAGCCCAATGCCGGTGGTGATCCATCGGGCATGATTACCCGTGCTGAAAAAGAAGGCGACGAGTGGGTCATTAATGGTCGCAAAATCTGGGTCAGCCGCATGTCGTCGGCCGATTTCACTGTTGTAATGGCGCGTGTCGGTGGTGGAAAAGGTCACGAAGGGATCTCGGCTTTTCTGGTCGATCGCGGCACGCCTGGTTTTAATGTTCTGCGCGAAATCCCCATGCTTGCAGGACACCGTACGTACGAAATCGCGTTCGAAGACTGCCGCATCCCTGCGGGCAATCTGCTCGGTAATATTGGCGAGGGTTTTGCGCCTATGCAGTTGCGACTCAATATTCGTCGCCTGCAAATGGGCGCCTGGTGTCTGGGTATGTGTCGTCGCGCACTCGAGATGATGGGCTCGCACGCCAAACAGCGCAAGACTTTTGGTATGTTGCTGTCGGATCGTCAGGCGATTCAGTGGTGGATTGCTGATGCTGCAATGAAAATGCATGCTTGCAGATTGATGGTGCTTGATGCAGCCAAGAAACAGGATCTCGGCATGGATATCCGCACCGAAGCCTCAATGATCAAGGTCTACGCAACTGAAATGGCGAGCGAAATTATCGATCACGCGATGCAAACCTTCGGTGCGATGGGAGTGACTAAGGAATTGCCATTGCATCTGATGGCGCAACGCGTACGGGTCATGCGTGTATATGAAGGCCCCTCAGAAGTACATCGCATGTCGATCGCCAGAAAAGTACTGAAAGGTATTCGTTAAGCGAAGTGCACGGAGATTTTTGATGACCAGCACGACAACTAGCGCGACCCCTGCAAACACTCAGAACATGCCGCTCGCCGGCGTGACCGTGATTGATCTCACACAGATCTATCAGGGACCTTATGCAACATTTTTGATGGCGAAGGCTGGTGCCGACGTCATCAAGATTGAGCCTGTGCTGGGTGAGCCCACACGTATTCGTGCCAAGGTCAGCGGCGGCGCATCGCTGCCGATGGCGATGCTTAACGTGAACAAGAAGGGCATCACGCTCAACTTGAAATCACCACGTGGCAAGGAGATGTTTAAAGAGCTGATCGGTCGCGCAGATATTCTGGTTGAAAACTTTGCGCCAGGTGTGATGGATCGGTTAGGGCTAGGCTGGGAAGTGTTGCATGCGATTAATCCCAAACTCATTTACGGCACGGGCACGGGGTACGGTATCTCGGGACCTGATCGTGACAATCTGGCGATGGATGTGACGATCCAGGCGTCCTCTGGAATCATGAGTGTCACCGGTGCGGCAGATGGCCCACCCATGCGTTCAGGCGCCTCGCTGGTTGATTTTTTAAGTGGTGTGCATCTTTACGCGGGGATCATCACTGCGCTGTATGAGAGGACCCGTACACAGAAAGGCCGTTTGGTTGAGGTCTCGATGCAAGAGACCGCTTATCCTACGCTTGCCTCCAATATCGGTCTTTTATACAGAAATGATGGCGTTGTCCCACCGCGCGTTGGTAACCGTCATGGGGGCTTAGCGCTTGCCCCTTACAGCGTGTACGAGGCCTCTGACGGTCACATCGCGATTGTCTGCGCGACAGAACGACATTGGCAAAATATTCTCGCCGCGATGGGGCGCGAGGATTTGGCGACCAACGAAAGGTTTTCCACCAATAAAGCACGTGTTGCCGAGATGGAGCGTACCGATCGATTTGTCGAGGATTGGACCCGCACCATTACGCGTGCAGAGTTATTCGCTTTAAGCAGTAAGCATGGTTTTCCGGCTGCACCTGTGCGCAGTTTGCCTGAGGTCATGAACGATCCGCACATGCATGCGCGTGGCGCACTCGAATGGTTTGATGACGATGAGCTTGGTCGTGTAGTGTTGCCTGCGAGCCCGATCATTATTCACGGAGCGGACCGCGTTAAAACCATCTCCAGCCCAAAGCTCGGACAGCATAATAAACAAGTCTATGGTGAATGGTTGGGCTTGAGCGATGCGGATCTCGATGCGCTTAAGGCTCAGGGTGTGATCTGAACGAACACAGCGTCCCACTATTAATAACGTCTAAAAAGAATCACTACAAAGTACTGCCCAATCAGTAAAACACAAAAGAATCGCTAACAAGAGACTAGCCATGCAATCCATTATTCAGAAATTTGCAGAATATTTTTGCAGCACGAAATACGAAGACCTCCCGCCCGAGGTGATCCATAAAACAAAAATGCTGACGATTGATCTGATGGGCGTGACGCTTGCGGGTCTGAAAATGGATTTCCCGCAAATGATGATTGGTTATATGGCGAGTCTCGAAGGCATCGAGCAGGCCACTTTATTTGGTTCAAATAAAAAAGTCCCTGCGATTCACGCAGCTCTCGCCAATGGTGTGAGCAGCCATGCTTTGGATATGGATGATGGTTACCGCTATGGCGGCGTGCATGCTGGTGTCGCAGTGATCCCGGCGGCGCTGGCCTTTGGTGAATCTAAAAATCTGGATGGAAAGAAATTTCTGCTCGCGATGACGATGGGTTACGAAATCGTTAATCGTATTTCCAAAGCGATGAACCCTTCGCATTTAGGTCGAGGCTTTCACACTACAGGCACGATTGGTGTTCTGGGTGCTGCCGCCGCCTGCGGTGTGATGGCGGGGCTTAATAAAGAGCAGATGGCAAACGCGTTGGGTATCGCTGCGCTGCAAGGTGCCGGATTGCTCGAAATTCTCAACGATGGCGCGATGGTCAAACCGATTCATCCTGGTAAAGCAGCCATGGCGGGCGTCATGTCTGTTGAATTAGCGATGCGTGGCGCGAAAGGCCCCATGAAAGCACTCGAGGGTGAAAAAGGCTTATTCAAAGCAATGGCCGATAGCGTCAATACCGAACAAATGTTCGATGGGCTGGGCTCGGATTTTTATATCCTGGGTCAATACATCAAATTCCATGCGGCTTGCCGCCACATCCATCCGACAATTGATGGCCTGCTGTCCGTTATGCGCGATAAGCAGCTTAAATTCCAGGATCTGGATACGGTCAATATCACGACGTACCCTGTCGCGGTGAGTTTCTGCGGATCAACCGAGCTGCCAGACTCACCGGAGGGCGCAAAATTCAGCCTGGCTTTCTCCA
>CAINDJ010000087.1 GCA_903847325.1 uncultured beta proteobacterium
TAACTTCAAAAAATGGCTTCCTGCCAATAACAATCCATCCTCAACTCCTTCAAGGCAGAGAAATAAAACTCAAAGTTAATGGCAAGCCCATCATCTGCATCATTGCCGTTAGCGAGAGCCGGAGCATACACAGACATGCTGAGCATATCGTAGGTTGGAGCTAGTTTCGCATTCTTTATGTCGTCATAAATCAGGCCGAAATTTTTCAGATGTGCATCACCATTGCGCATGGTTGATGCCAGCAGATATTGTCCAAAAAAATGATTGAGTGATTTTTGTATCTGACTACTCTGACAATAGGTTTTTATTGTTTTAATCACACGCTCAACCGAGCCTGTGAATTTATCTCGTGCAGGCAGTCCTAACAGTGCGCACATGTCCTCAAAGCCTAAACGTGTAGCTTCTGGCGTTAAATCAAAGCGCTTGACCAAAAGATGTTTGCGATCATCTGAAAGATGTACTTCAGGTACGTTCAGTCCTGCAGCGCGTGCAGCCATCATTCCAAAATATTCGACTAATACAATATGTGGGTGGTCATCATCGTTAAGTTTTATTATCCAGTCATCTAGCGCAAGGGTCGTGCGTCCGTCCTGGTCGTTCGTTGGACTTTTGGCTAAAAACTTCATAAATCCACCGGAGACACCGGACTCATGAAGTCGCGCTCCAAGATAATGCTCAACAAGATTCGTTGTGTCCTCCTTGATTAGCCTCGATAACGATTCATGCGCAGTGAGCCCCGCAATGGCTTGTCCGTGTGGTGTGACCTGTATCCGACCGATCATATTCTCACCGACAACAGCGAGTAGTTCGAGATCGCCAAAATGTTCAAAACGCTTGCCGAATTTTCTGACGATTAACTCGCGTAAGGCACCTTCTGGTAGCGAAATCTGGAAAACTGGGTGTAGCTCTCTGCTGGTCCAGCTCTCTGTTCGTTTGGGCATGAGAAGAGAAACTGGCAAGGCACTCGGTGTATCAGGCAGGTAGTTAAAGACAAACGTATAGGCGTCGGGCTGATCGAGCACACCTACTAGCTGTTTGGCAACATACACGTCAAGCATCTGCAACCTCTGGTTTAAGTGTTTTTGGCTAAACGCATGCTGGCAAAGAGTGCTTCGTTTTCACGAGTGACGTCATCCAGAGTAGGTACGTATCGTGTCTGTGCTGTCATCTGCAGGCCGAGGGCGGAGGTGATGCGGCTTAGGGTGGAAAGAGTGCAGTCCCCGCCTGATTCGATGAGCACGATTGTGCGACGCGAGACGCCCGACATTTCGGCGAGTTGATTTTGAGTGAAATGCTGGGCTTTGCGTGCACGGACCAGGTCCTGGATAAATGGATCCAGGTTGTCGTATTTGGCAGGAGTTAAGGTTTTTTTACTTGTGCTCATATGTGTATTATATATCACATATTTTATAATAATTGTAAAAAAGTAATCTATAAATTACTTATAAGTTTGTATTTCCACCTTCGTTATTGTTGTTGACATGAATATTGATTGTTTCAATATTATCGGGGTATCTGCAGATACTTTAATAAAAAAATGGGCGACATCTCTGTCGCCCATCTCTTGTAATGCGTTGACCTGAATGCACCCGAGAGTGCATTCAACCAGATTTACATCACGCGACTGCGGTATTCGCCTGTGCGTGTGTCGATCTCGATTTTGTCGCCGATCGCGCAGAACAAAGGCACTGGCAATTCGTGGCCCGTGTTGATCTTGGCGGGTTTCATGACCTTGCCTGAGGTGTCACCGCGCACTGCTGGCTCGGTGTAGACGATCTCGCGAACAAGCATCGTGGGCAATTCGATAGAGATTGCACGGCCGTCATAGAACACAACCTCGACTGGCATGCCTTCTTCGAGGTAGTGCATGGCGTCGCCCATGCTTTCTGCTTCGATTTCGTACTGGTTGAAATCAGCGTCCATGAATACATACATTGGGTCGCCAAAGTACGAGTAGGAGCACTCTTTACGGTCGAGTACGACTAAGTCGAATTTTTCGTCTGCTTTGCAAACGTTTTCTGCGCCTGAACCGGTCAGCAGATTTTTGAATTTGAATTTGACAACAGAGGCATTACGGCCTGACTTGCTGTACTCGGCGCGCTGAATGACCATAGGGTCTTTGCCGATCATGATCACGTTGCCGACGCGCAACTCTTGTGCGGTTTTCATTCGAATAAACTCCGGTAGCTATTAGTCTCCGGGACTGTATAAGCCGGAGTTAGGGATAGAAAAGCCCTCTATTTTAGCCTTTCTGGGGCAAAATTGCTTTGCCTTGGTCGGTCTTTGTTTAATTTGCGTTTAGCTTGCTGAGACAGAACGCAGTGAGCTTTGTAGCGAGGTCGGGTAGGGATGATTGTTCGCTTGAGAATCGGCGCGATTGTTGCTGCCAGATGTCAAAGTTTGCGCGCTGGAGTTGTTGCTGCAGTGCGTGAGTGAATTCGGTCGTTTTAGTTTGAGATTCAATGTCATTGCCGATGACGTTATTGTTAATGTATCCGGATATTTTAATCGCAGGGTCTTTATATTCAATGCTATTGGAATTTCTCTCGCCATCGGAGTGACCTTGCGCACTCTCTGGATTCCAGCTAATCATTAGTCTACATATATCCTCAGCCAATCCTGTACGCGCGAGCCACGCCTGTAATTTCTCCAGATGGGTGTTCTCCGTCTGCGGGTAGATTTGCCAGAGCAGGGGTTTGCCAGCCCAAATTCCACGGACGATCGAGTCCTCGCCACGGACAAAGTTCAGATCGGCTGTCCAGAGGACTTTGTCGTATTCGGTTTGGGGTAAAAATGGAACCCGTTCTATGAGCAGCTGGCCATATTGTCCAGACTGAAATTGTGGGTGAATGCCTTCAGGGATCAGCAAAACGGTTTGCCGTGTGTCGGTGCGTAGCACCTCGATCAGTGAGTCAACAGGGGCGTTCTCGTAGCAAAATAAATTGACGAGCCTGGCTGGGGGTGTGTTTGAAGATAGAGGAAATAGCGCCAAGATCGCACGCTCACTCAATCCCAGATTCTCCAGAAAAGTGCGTTGTGCTGCACGATCCGCTTGCCAGGCATTGCGCTGGGCAATCAGCGCTGTCTCACGCAGCAATCCACCCGTGCGCTCTGTGAATCCCGGGAAGAAAAAATGCGAAGACAATCCATCTGAGCGTAGGGATGGCAATTGATGGCAACCTTCGACCCAGTCCTCGGCGCTCAGGTATTCAAGATTGATCCAGAGGCTGGAGGGTAGCTTGCTCTCGTGTAATTTAGCCATATACCGCTCAGGCAGGTCACAAGAAAATGTCGCAATCACGACAGCTCTGGGTGTGAAATCTATCGCCTGCGTCCAGTTGATAATTTCAACCCCGTTGACGACTTGTTGGGTGACCAACATTACCTGTGGTTCAAGCCGTTGAAAGCTTTTCAGATCATCAACCCAGAGTCTGATGTGCCAGCCATGCTCGCGCTGGAGTTGGCGCACCAGGCGCCAGGTCACACCAATGTCACCGTAGTTATCAATCACCCGACAAAATACGTCAGCCTGCATGATTAATGGAAATGCGTGGGAGCCGTTTCTGCGTTTTCGGGGAGCTCGGCATGGACCATTTCACCAGAGGGATTGGGGAAATAGGGCGCACCACAATCTTCGCAAAATTCTGGTGGCAGGATCCCGGGCAGACGTCGGATGTCGGTCACGCCACACTCTTTGAGTAATGCGGCGATCTCCTCAGTCGTCTCGAGCGGTGTTTCGTGCTCGGGGCGATCTTGTTCGTCCTCGGGACCGTAGAGCGGCCAGAGGCAACCGTAAATGACTTCCGTCTGATTTTTTTGGGTAAAGCCAATGCGGTATTCGTCGATGCGTTCTTCGCCGCAGCCTGCGACCACTGCACGCAGTTGATTGGCCTCGACGTTTAGCGCGCTACCAAGCCAGGAGACCGCTGCCTTAACCGATAAGGGCCGCACGCGACGGTCTGCCTCGCGATTACTGACGTAGTAAGCATCGGGTACAAGCACCTCGAAACCACAACCTGCGAGTAATCCATTAAATGTAGATTGCGTTTGCTCGGTCCAGTTCGCGAGACATTGCTTGCGTGCATCGCCCAGCTCGCCTGGCTCGTCCTGCCAGTGAAACATCGTTTCGCCCTCAGGCACGGCGACGGCGGCAACCAGATAACGCGTATCAGCGAGCATATTGAAAGCTTCTGTTTCTACATTGAGTTTGGGCGTATCAGTACCTGTACCCAAGGTGATGGTACCGAGTTTTTGCATCCAGTCCCAGGTTTCACAAAAGGTACGCGGCATCTGATCCAGACTTGCCAGATGGGGCATGAGTGCGACCTTGGCGTGTTTGGAGAGTATCTGCGCTTTGAGCTGGTCACCGAGTACTTTCAGGCTCGCAGCCGGGATGGTCGTGGCAGGAATGCTGTAGCGTGTCCAGGCCACTAGCGGAGCGACCAGCAGCAACACATCGTAGCGTTGACTTTCGTGAACCAGTACGCAGGATTCGGAGAGTGTTTCAGCTTGCTCAATCAGGACCTCATAGCCACCCGGGTGGAGCTTGGACATGTGGTCAAGTGCTGCATCAATCGCTGCATCGTTTTTGTTGCGCATGAGCTTGGTGAGCACCGTCGCAAATTCATTTTCCCAATAGCGGTCTTCGACCCGGCTGCCTGAACTATGCAGTGCCAGGGACAAGGCCACCAGACGCGCGGATTCGCGCGAGAGGCGGCTGGAGGGGGTCGATTGTGAACGGGGCATAAAAACAGTACCAACACTTGCAAAAAGAAGACTAGTGTAACGAAGTTAAGCCGCCAGCAATTGACGCAGCACAAAGGGCAGAATGCCGCCGTGCTGGTAATAATCGACCTCGATGGGGGTATCTATGCGCAACAGCACCTTGACACGTGTGGCGGGGCCCTTTTCGCGGTGAATCACCAGCGTGACTTGTTGCTGCGGCGTGATACCTTTCTCGAGACCTTCGATATCAAAGGTTTCCGTGCCGGTGATCTTCAGGCTCTGTGCACTGTCTTTGCCCAGGAACTGCAGGGGCAAGACACCCATACCAACCAGGTTGCTGCGATGGATACGCTCAAAGCTGCGCACAACCACGGCTTTGACGCCTAATAGTTGTGTGCCTTTGGCCGCCCAGTCGCGTGAGGAGCCTGTGCCGTATTCCTCCCCCCCAAAGACAACCGTGGGCGTGCCTGCCTGGACATAGCGCATCGCTGCGTCATAAATAGAGACTTGCTCATTGCCCGGTTGGTAGAGCGTGTCACCGCCCTCAAAGCGCGTGCCATCGGCCGTTTCGGGAATCATCAAGTTTTTAATGCGGACATTGGCAAAGGTGCCGCGCATCATGATTTCGTGATTGCCGCGCCTGGAGCCGTAGCTGTTGAAATCTTCTTTTTTTACGTCGTGCTTGAGCAGCCATAATCCTGCTGGCGAACTGTCTTTGATCGATCCGGCCGGTGAGATGTGATCGGTTGTGACGGAGTCACCAAAAATCCCAAGCGCACGTGCGCCTTTTACACCAGGCATGGGAGTGGGTTCCATCGCAAAATGGTCAAAGAAAGGCGGCTCGGCGATATAGGTCGAGGTCGGCCAGTCATAGACATCTCCCGACACGCCCTCGATATGCTCCCAGAGCTTGCCAGGCTTGCTATCGACTTTCTCGTAATTTTTACGGAACACTTTAGGGTCGAGTGCGTATTTCATGAGTTTTTGGACTTCTGCTGCAGTCGGCCATATATCGCCCAGATAGACGTCCCCCTTGTTGCCCTGACCAACGGGCTCGGTCATCAGATCTCGCATCACATTGCCGGCAAGCGCATAGGCGACGACCAGCGGGGGTGAAGCCAGAAAATTCGCTTTAAGGTTTGGATGGATGCGTGCTTCAAAATTCCGGTTGCCTGACAAGACGGCAGCGCAAATCAGATCTTGCTCATGAATCGTGCTGTTGTACTCGGCTGCGATATCACCGGCATTGCCAATACAGGTCGTGCAACCGTACGCCACCACATTGAATCCGAGCTTGTCCAGATAGGGCAGTAGTCCGGCGCGCTCCAGATACTCGGTCACAACGCGCGATCCGGGTGCGAGCGATGTTTTAACGTGATGCGGGACTTTCAGTCCTGCTTTCACTGCTTTCTTGGCGAGTAAACCGGCCGCCAGCATGACGCTTGGGTTGGAGGTGTTGGTGCATGAGGTGATCGCAGCTATCATGATGTCGCCGTTATGCAGCGTTTCACCTTTGCTGGTTGTGAATTCCTGATTGAGTCGGGCTGCAGGCTGGTTAAAGCCGTTGTCTTCGATTGATTTCGAAAAAAGATTTTTAAAGGTGCTTTTAACCGAACCGATTTCGATACGATCTTGCGGACGTTTAGGTCCGGCAAGCGAGGGTACGACCGAGTTGAGGTCAAGCTTGACGAGTTGCGAGTAATTAATGTCGGCGGCCTCGGGCACACCGTACATATCTTGTGCTTTGAAGTACGCCTTGAGTGCCGAGACTTCTTCCTTTGTGCGACCGGTGCCTTCGAAATACTCGATCGTGCGCGCATCGACAGGAAAGAATCCCATTGTGGCGCCGTACTCAGGCGCCATGTTGCCGATCGTGGCGCGGTCCGTGGTCGAGAGGCTCGCAGTGCCCGCACCACAGAATTCAACAAACTTACCCACGACCTTTTCTCGTCTGAGCAACTCTGTGATAGTGAGGACCAGATCGGTTGCCGTCACGCCTCCACGCAATTTGCCTGTGAGCTCCACGCCCACCACATCAGGAGTCAGGAAATAGACGGGTTGCCCGATCATGCCTGCCTCAGCCTCGATGCCGCCCACGCCCCAACCAACTACTCCAATGCCATTAATCATGGTTGTGTGGCTGTCTGTGCCAACCAGGGTATCTGGATAATAGACGTCATTCTTTTTATCGTAATGTACGCCGCGTGCGAGGTATTCCAGATTGACCTGATGGACGATGCCAAACCCTGGGGGCACCACGCCGAAAGTATCGAATGCCTGCATGCCCCATTTCAGGAATTGATAGCGTTCCTTGTTGCGTTGGAATTCGACCTTCATATTGAGGTCGAGTGCTTTGTTGGTCCCAAAATAATCAATCATTACAGAGTGATCGACCACCAGATCGACAGGGACAAGCGGCTCGATAGCTTTGGCTTGCTTACCCATTTTTTTAGCGACGGTGCGCATCGCTGCGATATCGGCGAGCAGGGGAACGCCCGTGAAATCTTGTAGCACGATGCGTGCGACCACAAAAGGGATTTCGTTCTCGCGTTTAGTGTTGGGTTGCCAGTGGACGAGTTCTTTGATGTGCTCTTCAGTGATCTTCTTGCCATCGCAGTTGCGCAGCACAGATTCCAGCACGATACGAATGGATAGTGGCAGGCGGTTGATCTCTACGCCAAGCTCTTTACCCAACGCTGGCAATGAATAAAACTGCGATTCTTTTTTGCCAGCTTTGAATTTTTTAAGCGTGTTAAAGGTGTTGTGCGACATGGTCATGTACTCCCTTCTAAATTGCTTCTTTTCATGCTACTCCTGAATGCGTGTAATAGGCGAAAAAAAACCCGCTCTGAGAGCGGGTTTCTTAACTGATGAGAATGCTTGGTTAATTAAGCATCTACTGAATCAGCGACATCTTTGTAATCGGCGATCTTGTCAAAATTGAGGTATTGATAGATCTTGTCGCCGTTTTCGTTGATGACACCGATGTCAGCCATGTACTCGGCTTTGGTTGGTAGACGGCCGAGTTTGGAGCAGATCGCAGCCAGTTCGGCCGAGCCGAGGTACACGTTGGTGTTCTTGCCCAGACGGTTGGGGAAGTTACGTGTGCTGGTTGAAATGACGGTTGCACCTTCGCGGACCTGAGCCTGGTTACCCATGCACAAAGAGCAGCCTGGCATTTCGGTACGCGCACCTGCTGAACCAAACACGCCGTAATGGCCTTCTTCGGTCAACTGTGCTGCATCCATCTTGGTTGGTGGAGCGACCCAGAGTTTGACGGGAATGTCGCGCTTGCCTTCGAGCAGCTTGGAGGCTGCGCGGAAGTGACCGATGTTGGTCATGCAGCTGCCAATAAAGACTTCGTCAATCTTGACGCCAGCGACTTCTGACAATGTTTTCACATCATCAGGGTCGTTCGGGCAGGCAACGATTGGCTCGTGAATGTCCGCCAGATCAATTTCAATGATCTCAGCGTATTCAGCATCAGCATCAGGCGCGAGCAGTTGTGGGTTAGCTAGCCAGGCTTCCATGGCTTTGATACGGCGAACCAGACTGCGCTCGTCTTCGTAACCATTGGCGATCATCCATTTCAACATGGTGATGTTGCTGGTGATGTATTCGATGATGGGCTCTTTGTTCAGGCGCACGGTACAGCCAGCGGCTGAGCGCTCGGCTGAGGCATCTGACAATTCGAATGCTTGTTCGACTTTCAGGTCTGGCAAGCCTTCGATCTCAAGAACACGACCGGAGAACGCGTTGATCTTGCCCTGTTTTTCAACTGTCAGCAGACCTTGCTTGATGGCGTACAGAGGAATGGCGCTGACCAGGTCTCGTAATGTGACGCCGGGTTGCATTTTTCCTTTAAAGCGCACGAGGATGGACTCAGGCATATCCAGAGGCATCACGCCTGTGGCTGCAGCAAAAGCGACCAGACCCGAACCCGCTGGGAAGCTGATGCCGATCGGGAAACGTGTGTGTGAGTCGCCGCCTGTGCCGACTGTGTCGGGCAACAGCATACGATTGAGCCATGAGTGAATCACGCCGTCGCCAGGACGCAGTGAAATTCCGCCACGTGTGCTCATGAACTGAGGCAATGTGTGGTGTGTTTTGACGTCAACCGATTTTGGATAGGCTGCGGTGTGGCAGAAAGACTGCATAACCAGATCGGCTGAAAATCCGAGACAGGCGAGGTCCTTGAGCTCGTCGCGTGTCATCGGGCCGGTGGTGTCCTGGCTGCCGACGGAGGTCATTCTTGGTTCGCAGTATGAGCCGGGGCGCACGCCTTGGCCTTCTGGCAGACCACACGCGCGACCAACCATTTTTTGGGCTAGTGTAAAGCCCTTGGTCGATGCTGCAGGGTTGTGCGGCAGACGGAATAGTGTTGAGGGTGGTAGGCCGAGTGCTTCGCGGGCTTTGGCTGTCAGGCCACGACCAACGATCAGAGGGATACGGCCGCCCGCGCGGACTTCGTCAAACAGCACGTCAGATTTAACCTCGAAAGTCGAGATGACTTTGCCGTCTTTCAGCGCCTGACCATCGTAAGGACGCAGCTCTACAACGTCGCCCATGTTCATGCTGGCAACATCGAGCTCGATTGGGAGCGCGCCTGCGTCTTCCATGGTGTTGTAGAAAATCGGAGCAATTTTGTTGCCCAGACACACGCCACCGAAACGCTTGTTAGGCACGAAAGGAATGTCTTCGCCTGTAAACCAGAGAACCGAGTTGGTCGCTGATTTACGTGAGGAGCCTGTACCGACCACATCACCCACGTAAGCAACCAGGTTGCCTTTCTTTTTCAGATCGTTGATGAAATTGATTGGGCCGATTTTGCCGGATTCTTGTGGCTCAATACCAGGACGTGGGTTTTTGAGCATTGCCAGCGCATGCAGAGGAATGTCGGGGCGGCTCCATGCATCAGGAGCAGGTGACAAATCGTCTGTGTTGGTCTCGCCAGTGACTTTAAACACGGTCACGGTCAGGCTCTTTGGAACCTCAGGGCGGCTGGTAAACCACTCGCCATCGGCCCAGCTCTGCATCACGGCTTTAGCGTTTGCATTGCCTTTGTCGGCTTTGTCTTTGACGTCGTGGAACGCGTCAAACATCAACAGGGTTTTCTTCAGAGCATCCGCAGCGATAGTGCCGACTTCCTTGTCGTCAAGCAGATCGACCAGTGGTCCGATGTTGTAGCCGCCGAGCATAGTGCCCAGTAACTCAGTCGCTTTAGCGCGTGTGATCAGTGGGCATTTTTCAGTACCGAGTGCGACCGCAGCGAGGTAGGACGCTTTGACCATGGCTGCATCATCCACACCAGCGGGTACGCGATGCGTGATGAGCTCAACCAATGTTGTGCCTTCGCCAGCTGGTGGCGACTTGAGCAACTCAATCAGATCAGCAGTTTGTTTTGCAGTCAGCGGCAGTGGTGGGATACCAAGTGCTGCACGTTCTGCAACGTGTTGGCGGTAAGCTTCAAGCATGGGAGCGCCTTTGAAAAAGTAGGATTAGGGATACAGTTAATTGTAGAGCGAAGATACGGTCGGGGCAAGTGTCTTATATCTTATATAAGACTTAAAAATTACTGAGTTTTATTAAGTAAATTGAAATATTCAGGGTGTCGTCTGACATAGGCTGCTGTGTAGCTGCAGGCGGGGTTCAGTTTCCAGCCTGCCTGGGTCGCGGCATCCAGTACAAATTTGGTGAGTTCGGCGGCGATGCCTCGTCCACCGACTGCGTCTGGCACGCCGGTATGGGTGACGGTCATGACGTCATCGCGCAACATATAGTCAACGACGCAGCGGTGGCCATCGACCACAGCCTCAAAACATTGACCTGCCTGGTTATGCGAAACAGAAAGTGTCATTTGGCGCCACTCATTATTTAGCCGCGCCACTCAAAATAATGGCCCATAAAACCATCATCGCGAGCATGCCGAGAAAGCAACCTGCCCAGAGGCCGGCGATCGGCCATTTGAGGTTCCAGGGGATTTTTTTTACATCAACATGCGCCAGCAGGGTGTTGGCATGACCCGCGAGCCAAATGCGCGATTTGGGGAACATCATATGCAGGAAATAATCCAGCAAAATCGCCATCCTGATACCCAATGGATATTTACCAAACGGCTGCTCGGTCAGGTAGGGGTGCTTGAATGCTTTGTTCACATCATTGATCTTGAACAGGAGCAGATAAGCACCGGATATAAAGAATACAAATGCGCAGGTTGTAAACAAACTGAACGAAAAAACTAAGGCGATTGAAATGTAATGTGTCATGTTCAGATTGTATCGCCCGGCACACGAACCCAGCCTTCCATGAGTACACGTGCGCTACGGCTCATGATGGCTTTGGTGACAGTCCATTCACCGTCGACTTGGGTGGCCTGAGCACCAACGCGCAACGTACCCGAGGGGTGGCCAAAGCGCACCGCCTCCAGATTGCCACCACCCGCTGCCAGATTGACCAACGTGCCTGGGACGGCTGCAGCAGTGCCGATCGCGACAGCGGCCGTGCCCATCATGGCGTGATGCAGTTTGCCCATGGACATAGCGCGCACCAGGACGTTGACATCTTTTGCGGCAACAGCTTTGCCGCTTGATGAAACGTAATCAACGGGCTTTGCGACAAATGCAACTTTGGGCGTGTGCTGACGTTTGGCGGCTTCGTCGATATGTTTGATCAGACCCATGCGCACCGCTCCGTAAGCGCGGATAGTTTCAAACATGGTCAGCGCTTTCGCATCGCTATTAATATCGTCTTGCAGCTCGGTGCCCTTATAGCCAATATCAGCGGCATTAACAAAAATCGTCGGGATGCCTGCGTTGATCATCGTGGCTTTGAATGTCCCCACGCCAGGGACTTCGAGGTCATCCACCAGATTGCCGGTGGGGAACATCGAGCCGCCAGCGCCTTCTTCGTCGGCAGCGGGGTCCATGAATTCCAGTTGGACTTCAGCCGCGGGGAATGTCACGCCATCCAGTTCAAAATCACCAGTCTCTTGCACTGCTCCGTTTGAGATTGGCACATGTGCAATGATGGTCTTGCTGATGTTGGCTTGCCAGATACGGATAATTGCTACGCCATTTTGTGGGATGCGGCTTGGATCGACTAAACCGTTGGTGATGCCAAAAGGCCCCACAGCAGCAGACAGGTTGCCGCAATTGCCGCTCCAGTCTACAAAAGGTTTGTCGATCGATACCTGACCAAACAGGTAGTCGATGTCGTGGTCTGGACGGGTACTTTTTGAGAGGATGACGGTCTTGCTCGTGCTCGAGGTGGCTGCACCCATGCCGTCGATCTGTTTGCCATACGGATCAGGGCTGCCGATCACGCGCATCAGCAGTGCGTCGCGCGCCGCACCAGGCACTTGCGCTGCAACAGGTAAGTCTTGCAGACGAAAGAACACGCCTTTGCTCGTACCGCCACGCATGTAGGTGGCGGGTACTTTGATCTGGGCTGGGTGAGTCATGTGGTTGTCCTCAAAAAAGATATCTTCACTGCTAGCGGATGCGTTCATCACATCCGTCATCGCATCATCATTATTTATGCAGCAGCAGACTCAAGAAAGTCCTGAGCAAAACGCTGCAATACTCCACCAGCTTCGTAGATCGAAACTTCCTCTGCCGTATCGAGTCTGCAGGTGACTGGTATCTCCAGACGCTCGCCACTCCTGCGTGTGATGACAAGGGTCAGCGTGGCTAATGGAGTGCGAGCACCCAGTACATCATAGGTTTCTGTACCATCGAGGTTAAGCGTTTTACGATTCACGCCTGACTTGAATTCCAGCGGCAGCACGCCCATACCCACCAGGTTAGTACGGTGAATGCGCTCAAATCCTTCGGCAACAATGGCTTCCACTCCTGCCAGACGAACACCTTTAGCAGCCCAGTCCCTTGAAGATCCTTGACCATAGTCGGCACCGGCCACGATGATCAGTGGCTGCTTGCGTTCCATATAGGTCTCGATGGCTTCCCACATACGGGTGACTTTGCCTTCGGGTTCGATCCTTGCAAGAGAACCTTGCTTGATCTTGCCGTTTTCCATCACCATCTCATTGAGCAGTTTTGGATTGGCAAAGGTCGCGCGTTGTGCGGTCAGGTGATCACCACGATGGGTGGCGTAGGAGTTGAAATCTTCTTCTGGCAAGCCCATCTTGGCCAGATACTCACCGGCCGCGCTGTCGAGCATGATCGCGTTTGAGGGCGACAAATGATCGGTGGTGATGTTGTCACCGAGTACGGCCAGAGGCAGCATGCCCTTGAGCGTGCGCTCGCCGGCGAGCGCGCCTTCCCAGTAGGGAGGGCGGCGGATGTACGTGCTCTCTGGGCGCCAGTCGTACAGAGGACTGAGTTTTTCGCCGGTGTCTGCAGTGACAGCAAACATGGGTTCGTAGACTTTACGGAACTGTGCCGGCTTGACACTTGATTTAACAATCGCATCGATCTCGGCATCGTCAGGCCAGATGTCTTTGAGCATGACAGGCTTGCCATTCTGGTCGATACCGAGCACGTCTTTTTCAATATCAAAACGGATTGTGCCTGCGATGGCGTAGGCGACCACTAATGGGGGCGAGGCCAGGAAAGCTTGCTTGGCGTATGGGTGAATACGACCGTCAAAATTACGGTTACCAGACAGCACGGCTGTGGCGTAGAGATCGCGGTCGATGATTTCCTGTTGGATCACTGGGTCGAGCGCACCCGACATTCCGTTACAGGTTGTGCAGGCAAACGCCACGATACCGAAGCCGAGCCGCTCAAGTTCCGTTTTGAGTTTCGCTTCTTCGAGGTAGAGTTCAACCGTCTTGGAGCCAGGTGCGAGGGAGCTCTTGACCCAAGGCTTGCGTGTCAGGCCGCGTGCATTGGCGTTGCGAGCGAGCAGGCCCGCTGCAATCACGTTACGTGGGTTACTGGTGTTCGTGCAGCTGGTGATGGCCGCGATGATGACTGCGCCGTCAGGCATTTTGCCGGGCTCGTTTTCAACGACGCCAGAAATACCTTTGGCGGCGAGATCAGAGGTTGCCACGCGGCGATGTGGATTTGATGGACCGGCAATATTGCGAACAACCGTTGACAGGTCAAAGCGCAGGACGCGCTCGTACTCTGCCGTTTTTAAGCTGTCTGCCCACAAGCCGGCTTGCTTGGCGTAGGTCTCAACGAGTTTGACTTGCTCTTCTTCGCGGCCGGTCAGGCGCAGATAGTCGATGGTTTGCTGGTCGATGTAGAACATCGCAGCGGTCGCACCGTACTCAGGCGTCATATTGGAGATGGTTGCGCGATCACCCAGCGTCAGGTGAGCAACGCCCTCGCCGAAGAATTCCAGATAGGAAGAAACAACTTTCTGATT
The DNA here is from genome assembly GCA_903847325.1 of uncultured beta proteobacterium. Classification (GTDB taxonomy): domain Bacteria; phylum Pseudomonadota; class Gammaproteobacteria; order Burkholderiales; family Burkholderiaceae_B; genus Zwartia. The sequence goes on from CAINDJ010000087.1 coordinate 14,059, forward strand.
GCGCAGGAATTCAGTCAATGCGAGTACCAAATCAGTGGCTGTGATGCCTGGCTGCAGTTTGCCTGTCAGCTCAACACCGATGATATCGGGCAAGCGCATCCATGAAGCACGGCCCAGCATCACGCTCTCGGCTTCGAGTCCACCCACGCCAATCGCGATTACGCCCAGGGCGTCAACGTGTGGTGTATGGCTGTCTGTACCGACGAGTGTGTCAGGAAAAGCAATGCCGTCCTGCGCGTGAATCACAGGCGACATACGTTCCAGATTGATCTGGTGCATGATGCCATTGCCTGGAGGAATCACGTCGACATTCTTGAATGTCTTTTTGGTCCAGTTAATAAAGTGAAAACGGTCTTCATTGCGACGGTCTTCGATCGCGCGGTTTTTTTCAAACGCATCGGGATCAAAACCACCACACTCCACTGCCAGCGAGTGATCAACAATTAATTGCGTTGGCACAACTGGATTCACCAGTGCTGGATCACCGCCCTGTGAGGCGATCGCATCGCGCAAACCTGCCAGATCGACCAGCGCGGTTTGTCCAAGAATGTCATGACACACTACACGTGCCGGGAACCATGGAAAATCCAGATCCTGCTTGCGCTCAATCAACTGGCTGAGTGAGGCATTGAGTGTGGCTGGATCGCAGCGGCGCACAAGATTTTCCGCCAGTACGCGTGATGTGTAGGGCAGCTTGTCGTAGGCGCCGGGCTGGATGGCGTCCACGGCGGCGCGTGTATCGAAATAGTCGAGTTTGGTGCCGGGCAGGGGTTTGCGGTTCGCAGTGTTCATGTCGATTCTTGGAAAGGAATGATTGTCGGGCGCGCGAATAGGAGCGCGGCCAGAGTGCGGAAAAGCAAAAGGGGAGAGTGACAGTGTGTCATGCTCCCCTTCGCCTTTTTATTACTTACGTTTCGCGAGCGGAACGAATTTCTGATCATCGGGGCCGGTGTAGTTTGCGGCAGGACGAATGATCTTATTATCGATGCGCTGTTCGATAATGTGTGCGGACCAGCCGGCGGTCCGTGCAATCACAAACAGGGGGGTGAACATTGCTGTGGGCACACCCATCATGTGATAAGACACGGCTGAAAACCAGTCAAGGTTTGCAAACATCTTTTTGGCATCCCACATGACTGCTTCGATGCGGTCAGCGATGTCATACATCTTTGTGGTGCCTTCTTTCTTGGACAGGCGCAGCGCGACTTCCTTGATGACCTTGTTGCGTGGGTCGGCGATCGTGTAGACAGGGTGACCGAAGCCGATCACGACTTCTTTGTTCTCTACCCGGGCGCGGATGTCGGCTTCGGCTTGGGCAGGATTTTCGTAGCGCTTTTGTACTTCGAAAGCGACTTCGTTGGCACCGCCGTGCTTTGGTCCGCGCAGCGCGCCAATACCACCGGAGATCGCGGAGTACATGTCTGAGCCTGTACCGGCGATGACGCGGCAAGTAAAGGTCGAGGCATTGAACTCATGCTCTGCGTACAGAATCAGTGAGGTGTGCATGGCACGGACCCAGTCAGCGTTTGGCTTGGTGCCATGCAGCAGGTGCAGGAAATGGCCGCCGATTGTGTCATCATCGGTCTGTACATCAATGATGCGACCGTTGTGGCTGTAGTGATACCAGTAGAGCAGGGCGGAGCCCAGATTAGCCATCAGGCGGTCAGCGATGTCGCGAGCGCCGGGAATGTTGTGGTCTTCTTTCTCGGGCAGCATGCAGCCGAGCGCTGAAGCCGCTGTGCGCATGACATCCATTGGATGACTGGCTGCAGGCAGTGACTCGAGGACGGTTTGCAGTTGTGCGGGCAGGCCGCGCAGTGCTTTGAGTTTTGCTTTGTATGCGGCGAGCTCAGCCTTGTTAGGCAGTTTGCCATGGATCAGCAGGTGAGCGACTTCTTCGAATTCGCTGACATCAGCCAGATCAAGAATGTCGTAGCCACGGTAGTTCAGATCGTTGCCGCTGCGGCCAACCGTGCACAGCGCCGTATTGCCGGCGGTTACGCCTGACAGGGCGACCGATTTCTTCGCTTTGAATACGGGTGCTGCTGCTTCGGTAGCAGGCGCTGCTGCAGCCGCTGCTTTATTTGCTGGAGCAGCTTTCTTTGCCGCAACTTTTTTGCTTGTAGCCATGTTGATTCTCCTTGGTTCGTTCTTTATTTCGATTTGTTTTCAGCAAACAATTTGTCGAGCGCGCCCTCAAAGGCGTGATAGTTAATGCGGTCGTAGAGTTCTTCGCGGGTCTGCATCAGATCGACCACATTTTTCTGTGAGCCATCGCGGCGAACTGCCTGGTAGACAGTCTCTGCGGCTTTGTTCATGGCACGGAATGCTGACAATGGATACAGCACCATACCGACATTGACTGAGCGCAGTTCTTCGAGTGTGAAAAGCGGTGTCTGACCGAACTCAGTGATGTTGGCGAGCACAGGAACTTTGACAGCTTTGACAAATTTATCAAAGGTTGCGAGGTCATAAGCGGCCTCGGCAAAAATCGCATCGGCACCGGCTGCAACGCAAGCCAGCGAGCGCTCAATCGCTGCGTCCACGCCTTGAGCGGCGATTGCATCGGTACGTGCGATCAGATAAAAGCTCGAGTCGGTACGCGCATCGGCAGCCGCCTTGACGCGATCAGCCATTTCTTCGGTTGAGACGATTTCTTTGCCTGGACGATGACCGCAACGCTTGGCGCCGACCTGGTCTTCGATGTGGCAGCCGGCCGCGCCGAATTTGATCAGGCTCTTGATGGTGCGGGCAATGTTGAATGCAGAGGGACCAAAGCCCGTGTCGATGTCAACGATCAGCGGTGTGTCGCACACATCGGTAATACGGCGTACATCGGTCAGCACATCATCAAGTGTGTTGATACCCAGGTCAGGGAGACCGAGCGAGCCAGCAGCGACACCGCCACCGGACAGGTAAATGGCATTGAAGCCTGCGCGCTTGGCAAGCAATGCATGGTTGGCGTTGATGGCGCCAATAATTTGAAGGGGTTTTTCCGCTGCGAGCGCTGCGCGAAAACGTTGACCAGCAGATGCTTGATTCGACATGCTTGACTCCAGAACAATAATTATTGTTAAAAAAATGGGCCCATCGATGGGCCCATTCCTTATCTACTTTATTTCAACAGGTGAGCAACACCGTCACGCTCTTCGAGCAACTCTTTGAGTGTGAGGTCCATGCGTTCGCGTGAAAACGCGTCGATCTCGAGACCAGTGATACGCTTGTATTCGCCGCCTTCGCAGGTGACGGGTACGCCATACATGACGCCTTCGGGAATGCCGTAGGTGCCGTCTGAAGGAACGCCCATGGTGACCCATTTGCCATTTGTGCCAAGGACCCAGTCACGGATGTGATCGATCGCAGCATTCGCAGCTGACGCAGCTGAAGACAAACCACGTGCTTCGATAATGGCCGCGCCGCGCTTGCCGACTGTAGGCAGGAATACATCACGGTTCCATGTGTCGTCGTTAATCAGCTTTGCAACGCTTTCGCCACCGATGGTTGCAAAACGGTAGTCAGCGTACATGGTAGGCGAGTGATTGCCCCACACAGCCATTTTCTGGATATCGGCAACAGCTTTGCCCATTTTGGTGCCGAGCTGTGACAATGCACGGTTGTGGTCCAGACGCAGCATGGCGGTAAAGTTCTTTGCTGGCAGATCGGGTGCCGATTTCATCGCGATGTAAGCGTTGGTGTTCGCTGGGTTGCCAACAACCAGTACTTTGACATTGCGGCTGGCGACGTCGTTCAGTGCCTTGCCCTGTGCGGTGAAAATCTGGCCGTTAACAGCCAGCAACTCAGCGCGTTCCATGCCTGGGCCGCGGGGACGCGAACCAACCAGCAGGGCGACGTCTGCGTCTTTGAATGCTTCGCGTGGATCACTATGTGCGGTCATCGATTGCAGCAGGGGGAATGCGCAATCGTCGAGTTCCATCATGACGCCTTTGAGCGCTTTTTGCGCTTTTTCGTCAGGGATCTCAAGCAGCTGCAAAATCACGGGCTGATCTTTGCCGAGCATTTCGCCCGAAGCAATACGAAACAACAGGGCATAACCGATCTGACCTGCTGCACCGGTGACAGCAACTCGCATGGCGGGTTTTGACATAACAATCTCCGAAAGGACTGATTTAAAAGTTCAAGCGTATTAAAAGTTCAAACGTAAGTTTAGCGTTTTTGGCCCGCACGACCTGCAAAAAATACTGAATCGGTCGGGTAAAGATTCTGAACGGGATGCTAGTTGAATTATTGCCTTGCGTCAACCAATCTTATATCTTATATAAGACATAAGAGCTGTGGACTTGTGGGATGAGCTGTGTAACAATGCGGATATGTATTCATCCCTCGTCCAACAACATGACTGACTCCTCACAGCCTGGTGTCCAAGCGGCCCCCCGCAGTGTGGGGCTTGCTGCGTTTAGCCCGCTCTATCAGCAGATAAAAGCGCTACTGTTACAGTCGCTTGATCAGGGTGAATGGAAGCCGGGAGAGGCCATCCCGAGCGAGATCGAGCTTGCTGCCCGCTTTCAGGTGAGTCAGGGTACGGTGCGAAAAGCGGTCGACGAGCTTGCGGCAGAGCATTTGCTGATGCGTCGCCAGGGCAAGGGCACGTTTGTCTCGACCCACCATGAGGCACGTGTCCGGTTTCGCTTTTTGCGTCTGGCGCCTAATGAGGGTGAGCCCCAGCCCGCGGAGAACAGCATTCTTGATTGCCGTCGTATGCGTGCCAATGCCGAGGTTGCACGCAGCCTGGAGCTCAAGTCGGGTGATTCGGTCGTAGCGATTCGCCGGTTAATTTCTTTCTCCGGTGTACCAACCGTTGTGGACGATATTTATTTACCGGGCGGTCTGTTTAAGGGCCTGACAGCGGAATTACTGTGTGAGTATGTTGGCCCGCTTTACGGCCTATTCGAAACAGAATTTGGTGTGAGTATGGTGCGCGCAGAAGAAAAACTGCGTGCGGTCGCGGGTGACGACGAAATAACCGGTTTGTTGCATGTGGCGCCCGCAACGCCGTTGCTGCGTGCGGACAGGATCTCTTATACCTACGCCGACCGTCCGGTAGAATTACGTACCGGTTACTACCTGACAGATTCTTACTATTACCGCAATAGTTTGAATTAATTGGGATTGAGTGACGAATTGGTTTAATGTTTGGTCGTATTACTTAAGTGCGAATTAGAAGCAAACTGAGTAGTTTTAGTGTTTTTTAATTAAGTTTTAGTTAATCGGTGGTTAAGATTTAGTTAAGTTTTCAGTCGATTTGAAGCAAACCTTCTTATAGGCGAAAATATAGTGTTTATCCCTAGTTCATCGTTGTTTTTTCGAGGTCGTTATGTCTGACACAGCCCCAAAGCCGCGTCCTCAGTTTCGCAACATCAGTCCAGTTGACTTGATGAATTACCGTCTGCCTATGGCCGGTAAGGTGTCAATTTTGCACCGCGTTAGTGGCGCTTTGCTTTTTCTTTGCCTGCCCTTACTTATTGCACTATTTTCCATGAGTTTCGTTTCGGAATCCGGCTTTAATGCCATGTCCACAGTTGCGGGCAGTCCGATCGTCAAGCTTATTTTGCTGGTCCTGATCTGGGGTTACCTGCATCACTTCTGTGCTGGCATCCGTTACCTTGTGCTTGATCTGCATATTGGTATGGACAAAGAATCCGCAGCCAAAAGCGCAAGCATGGTGTTGGGTGTAAGCCTGGCGCTGACACTTGTCTTCGGCCTTAAATTGTTCGGAGTGTGGTGATGACACCTATCGAAAAAATCGGTCCTAAGCGTCTGGTCGTCGGCGCACATTACGGCACCATGGACTTTATCGCCCAGCGTGTAACCGCCATCATTATGGCCGTCTACACCCTGGTTCTTCTGGTTGGCATCCTGACGATGTCAGGCTTTACCTATGCCGGCTGGAAAAACCTGTTTACGTTCACCTGTTTCATGTTGCCTCTCGGTCAGATTCTGGCAACGCTCGCCATCATCTCGTTGGCCTGGCATGCATGGATAGGTATCCGCGACATCTGGATGGACTATGTCAAGCCCGTTGGTCTGCGTTTGTTTTTAATGGTTCTGACCATCTTGTGGCTGGTTGGTTCGATTGTGTACTTCGTGCACACTCTCTGGAGAGTCTAAGCCATGGCTGAGATTAAATCATCATTGCCACGTCGCAAATTTGATGTGGTGGTTGTAGGTGCCGGCGGCGCGGGTATGCGTTGTTCGTTACAACTCGCTAATGCGGGTCTGAACGTTGCCGTGCTGTCAAAAGTATTTCCTACCCGTTCACACACGGTTGCTGCCCAGGGTGGTATCGGTGCATCGCTGGGTAACATGAGCGAAGATAACTGGTACTGGCACATGTATGACACCGTCAAGGGGTCAGACTGGCTGGGTGATCAGGATTCAATCGAATTCATGTGTCGCGAAGCCCCAAGCGCTGTGTATGAGCTTGAGCACTTCGGTATGCCTTTTGACCGTAATCCAGATGGCACGATATATCAGCGCCCATTTGGCGGCCACACTGCGAACTTCGGCGAAAAGCCTGTGCAGCGCGCCTGTGCTGCAGCGGACCGTACCGGTCACGCTTTGTTGCACACGCTGTATCAGCGTAACGTCGCATCACGTACACAGTTTTTCGTCGAGTGGATGGCGCTTGACCTGATTCGTGACGAAGAAGGTGACGTCGTGGGCGTAACTGCGCTCGAGATGGAAACTGGCGAACTCTATATTTTTGAAGCCAAAACAACCGTGCTCGCAACAGGCGGAGCAGGCCGTATCTGGGCTGCGTCGACCAACGCGTTCATTAATACCGGCGACGGTATGGGTATGGCTTCGCGCGCTGGCATTCCTATGCAGGACATGGAGTTCTGGCAGTTCCACCCAACTGGCGTAGCTGGTGCTGGCGTTCTAATTACCGAAGGCGTGCGTGGCGAAGGCGGCATCTTGTTGAACAAGGATGGCGAGCGCTTCATGGAGCGCTATGCGCCAACCCTGAAAGATCTGGCTCCTCGTGACTTTATTTCACGCTGCATGGATCAGGAAATCAAAGAAGGACGTGGTTGCGGACCGAACGGCGATTACGTTCATCTGAAACTCGACCATCTGGGTGCTGATGTCATTAACAAACGCTTGCCATCGATTCTCGAAATCGGTCACAAGTTTGCTAACGTCGATGCAACCAAAGAGCCAATTCCTGTCGTGCCAACCATCCACTATCAGATGGGCGGTATCCCGGCCAACGTGAATGGCCAGGTCGTGACCTGGGACGGTGCACAAAGCAAAATTGTCAATGGCCTCTACGCCATTGGTGAGTGCGCGGCCGTGTCGGTCCACGGTGCAAACCGTCTCGGAACCAACTCGTTGCTGGACCTGATTGTGTTTGGTCGTGCTTCAGGCAACCACATTGTTTCTGCACACAAAGACCACAAGCTGACGCACAAGCCTCTGCCACAAGCTTCGGTTGATTATTCAATTGATCGCGTCAATAAGATCGAGTCGCGTACTGCAGGCGAGAAAACACAGGCTGTCGGTAACGAAATTCGTAATGCGATGCAACAGCATTGCGGCGTGTTCCGTACCATTGAATCACTCGAAGAA
>CAINDJ010000088.1 GCA_903847325.1 uncultured beta proteobacterium
CCTGAAAGAATACGACAGCGATATGGCCCAAAAAATCATGGATGAAATGTTTATCTTTGATGACATCATCGGTATCGAAGACAGTGGTATTCAGTTGCTGTTGCGCGACGTACAGTCCGAAACACTGATCATTGCTCTTAAAGGAGCAACCGAGGAAATGCGAGAAAAAGTATTTAAAAATATGTCTAGCAGAGCGGCGGAGATGTTGAAGGAGGATCTCGAGACACGCGGTCCTGTCAAGCTCTCCGAGGTCGAGTCAAATCAGAAACAGATTCTGCAGTTAGTCAGAAAACTTGCCGATGATGGCACGATCATGCTTGCAGGAAAGGGCGGGGACGATCAATATGTCTAATCAGGATATTTTTAAAAAAACAAATCAGAATGATGCGAAAGCAGTGTTTACGGATTTGTTCTCTAAACGCGAAGCGACACAGGCAAAGACTAGTCAGACTTCTTCTGCTGGCACTGAGGTTTCGGTAGATAAGTTAAAGATTGTCTACGAGAAAGCTTATAAAGACGGCTACGCTCGCGGAATGAAAGAGGGGCGGGATGCCGCTATTCTGATTGCTCAGCAACAGCTCAAACACGAGACCCAATCATTACGGAGTCTGGCAACAAGCTTTCAACAGGCGCAGGAGCATCAAAGTGAGCGCGCGGCACAGGATTTACTGAGCCTCGCACTCGAAGTCGCCAAAGCGATGATCAAAGTTGAGCTAAAAATACGTCCTGAGGCCGCACTGCCGATTATCGAAGATGCGATTGGTATGTTGCCTTCAATCAAAAAGCCCTTGCGCCTGATCGTCCATCCTGGTGATGCAGCTATTTTGTCACAGCACATACTTGGCGATTTGCATGAGCTTGGGTGGACCATGCTTGAAGACGAAAGTATCCAACCTGGTGGGTGCCGGATTGAGACCGCGGTCAATACCGTGGATGCGACCATTGAAAACAGATGGAAACGGATCTCGCAGGCACTTGGCCAGCCGAATACATGGTTTGAGAATGCCTCATGACTGAGCAAAATACCTGGAAGAGTCAGGCTACCAATATTCTTGAAAACCTGGATCAGGTCGAAACGTTCGAAATCGCCGGTCGGATCACTAGAGTGACAGGACTGGTGATCGAAGCCGCTGGCCTGCATTTACCCATCGGCAGCGTTTGTCATATCCCTCTACCCGATGGTCACTCGGTTGAGGCTGAGGTCGTTGGTTTTGAAAATGAACGCTTATTGCTTATGCCTCAGGGCAGTACAGAGGGGATTGGCCCCGCATCGAAAATAATGATTAAAAGGCCAGAGGGCAGAGCGGGTACTTCCGGGCTTCGAGGCAGACGTCACGACGATGTACCTGTAAGTGTAGGTCAGTTACCGGTCGGCGAAGCATTACTTGGACGTGTACTTGATGCGGGTGGAAATCCACTCGATGGCTTGGGCGCACTCAATGCTACTGAATATGCCGCCCTCAATGCGACGCCTTTAAATCCTCTGACCCGGGCACCTATCGAAAAAATTCTTGATACAGGTGTCCGGGCGATTAACGGCATGTTGACAGTAGGCCGTGGTCAGCGCATGGGTGTATTTGCGGGCTCGGGCGTAGGAAAAAGCGTGTTGTTGGGTATGATGGCGCGCTATACCGATGCGGATGTGATCGTGGTTGGTTTGATCGGTGAGCGTGGACGCGAGGTCAAAGAGTTTATTGAGCACATCCTTGGGCCGCAAACGCTTTCCCAATCTGTCGTCGTCGCTGCACCCGCTGATGCACCCGCACTGATGCGCCTGCAAGGTGCAAAATACACCTGCACTATTGCCGAGCATTTTCGTGATCAGGGAAAGCATGTTTTGCTGATTATGGATTCGTTAACGCGGTATGCCATGGCTCAGCGCGAAATCGCGCTCGCCATCGGTGAGCCACCTGCCACCAAAGGCTATCCACCTTCAGTATTTGCCAAACTGCCTGTCCTGGTTGAACGCGCTGGTAATGGCGTCGACGGTGGTGGTTCCATCACAGGGTTTTATACCGTTCTGACCGAAGGTGATGATCAGCAAGATCCGATCGCTGACTCGGCGCGTGCGATTCTGGATGGTCATATTGTGTTGAATCGGGCGCTCGCAGAAAGCGGGCACTATCCCGCGATCGATATCGAGCAATCTATCAGTCGGGTCATGAGCGCCATTGTGACTCCAGCGCATCAAAAGATGGCGCGTCGGCTCAAAC
>CAINDJ010000089.1 GCA_903847325.1 uncultured beta proteobacterium
AGCGCTTTTTTACGTACGCAAATCGAGCAAGCGGGCGGCTGGTTGCCATTCAGCAGCTGGATGCACGATGCGCTCTACGCACCGGGTCTGGGCTATTACGCCGCGGGCAATACAAAATTTGCCGAACCGACTCAAGACAACCCCAAACAGCTCAAGGGCGATTTCGTGACTGCCCCCCAGCTCACGCCTTTATTCGGGCTGACACTCGCCAATCAGATTGCTGAGGTCTTGCGCCAGAGCGACTCACTCGATGTACTGGAGTTTGGCGCGGGTAGCGGCGCACTCGCCAATGATGTGATGACTGCGATGGACATACTCGGCATTGCGGCGCGCTATCAAATCCTGGAGGTCTCTGCGGATCTTAAAGCCCGACAACAGCAAAGATTAGCTGCCTGGGCGGACCGGATTACCTGGCTCGATCGCACACCCGAGGAATTTTCTGGTTGCATCATCGCCAACGAAGTGCTCGATGCCATGCCGGTGGAGCTCTTTGCCTGGTCCGAGCAGGGACAACTCCTGCAGCGTGGCGTCATCTGGGATGGGCAGCAATTCGAATATCAGGACCGGCCTGCAAACGCGGCGCTTAGCACTTGCGTGCAACAACGCATGCCAGCCCTGCCGGACTATCGTTCAGAGATCAACCTGCAGGCAGAAAGCTGGATTAAAAGTCTCGGTCAATGGTTCAAGCGTGGCGCAGCCATCCTCATCGACTATGGTTTTCCGCAGCACGAGTATTACCATCCACAGCGCCATCGCGGCACACTGATGTGCCACATCCAGCATCTGGCACATGACAATGCCTTGATGGCGCCCGGACTACAGGACATTACCGCACACGTTGATTTCACGGCGATGGCCGATGCGGCCCTGGCCGCCGGGCTTGAGGTCTACGGTTACACCTCTCAAGCAAGATTCCTGCTTAATGCGGGACTGGCAGAGGTGATGATGCAGCGCGGCGATCCCAGTGCGCGCGACAATGCCAATATGCGCGTTGCCGTTCAAAAACTCACCTCTGAAGCTGAAATGGGCGAGCTGTTCAAAGTGATCGCAATCGGTCGGGAGATCGATGGCGGGTTGCTCGGTTTCGCACGAGGCGACCGACGCGACAGTCTTTAAAGGCTGCCGCCTTTCATCACCGCGTTCTAAAAAGTAAATCCAGTGGTTAACGCCTGCAGCCTTGCAGCGCGCACAACGGCTTTAATCTGCTGTGGGGATGGGGCACTGCGTGCAGCCGCGCCTGCATCGATCGACAGTACCGCATCAAGCCAATGTTGCCATTGCACAACCGAGACCTTTGTTACAACCTGCGCCGTGCGTAACAGCTCCATTAAACGCTCTGGCTTTCTGATTGCATCGCATTGCTCGAACAAAGCGAGCACATGTTCAGGCGTCATGACAGGAGCATTTACCGAGGCCAATACCACCGGCAACAACCGGCTCATATCGCTGCATTCGGTGGGCGCACGCAAATGCTTCGCGAGCGCCTGTGGGTCTTGGGTATGCAGACACAGCAATGCAAAGCGGCTGGCTAAAGGTAAATTCAACAGCGCGGCACGATCGATTGCATCACCGACCTGCTGGCTATCGCCCCAACCCGGCATCACCCGAGCACTCGCATTGCATTGAACCAGCACATGGATCATACGTGAGGGTTGCTGACACAGCAGACCACGCGAGAGCTCTTGCCAGACGCGTTCAGGCACCAGCGCATCGACCTCTCCTTGATCAACCATTTTGCGGCAAAGCGCAAGGGTCTCGGGTGCGATGGAAAAATCCACAAACCGGGCAGTAAATCGTGCGAGGCGCAAGATCCGCACAGGATCTTCTTCAAAAGCAGGTCCCACATGACGCAAGATACGCGCCTGAATGTCTTTCACACCACCCAGGGGATCAAACAATTCACCCGTCATCGACTGTGCAATCGCATTGACCGTCAAATCACGCCGCTTGAGATCCTCCTCAAGCCTGACATCTTTACCTGTATAAAACGTAAAACCTTTATAGCCACGCCCGGACTTTCGCTCCGTTCTGGCCAGTGCGTATTCTTCCTTTGTGACTGGGTGTAAAAAAACTGGAAAATCCCCACCCACGGGAATGAAACCTCGTTGCGCCATCTGTTCCGGCGAGGCTCCCACCACCACCCAGTCACGGTCGCCCGCCTCCTGCTGCAGGAGTGCGTCACGCACAGCGCCTCCTACAACATAAACCTGCAAACCCTCGGTGGCAGGATCTTGCCTCATGGCAAAGGGGACTTGCCGTAAGGCTGTGGCACGATCTGACCCAGGCGCTGCTTTAAAGACTGCGGCTCACCCGTAAACATCGCTGCATAGTAGGTGGCGTTGGACATGACGTTCTTGACGTAATCACGCGTCTCATTAAAAGGAATGGTTTCGGCAAAGATCGCACCTTCGACCGGCGCACTCAGCTTCGAACGCCACAGCATCGGACGACCAGGCCCCGCGTTGTAACCGGCGCTTGCCAAGACCTGCGAGCCACCAACATCCGACAACACCATTCCCAGATAGCTGGTGCCGAGTTTTGTATTGGTATCAAAATCATTCACATGATGCGGTTTGAAATCCGTCAAACCGATTTTGCCTGCAACCCAGCGCGCGGTCGCTGGCATCAATTGCATCAGGCCCGACGCTCCCACGACAGACTTCGCGTCCATAATGAAGCGCGACTCCTGACGAATCAAGCCATAGACCCAGGCAGGATCCACATCGACCTGTCTGGCCTGCGCGGTGACACGGCCTTCGAACGGTGCGATGTAACGCTGTGAAAAATCAAACTCTTTCAAGGTCTTGTCTGAAGTATTCACCACACGGTCGTAGATCTGCTCGTGACGAGCGAGCTCTGCAGCGGCCATCAGTTGTCGGTCCGTCATCCCGCGCAGCGCAAAATTCCACTCAGGCACCGCATCCACACGCCAGCCGCGCTTAAACAAAGTCACGGCGCGTCGCAAACCAATATTGTTGCGCGCAGCCACCACCTCTTGCTCTGAAACCATTGGCGGCGGCACGGGCGTCACGATCGGGCGCCCCAACTCCTCAGCGGCAAGCTGACCATAGAAATTAAACTGATCAGCGATCTTCGCATACAACGCCTGAGACTCAATGGCGTGGTTGGTTGCCGCCAACCCACGCGCGCGCCAGTACAACCAGGCAGGCTCTGCGCGTTGCACAGCGCCCATCTGGTCGATCGACTGTCCTATCCAGGCCCAGTCTATTTTGGGCTGCCGCAAGGCCGCCCTGACACGCCAGGCGTAATTATTTTCAGACAGACGGATGCCTGCGGTCTGCCGATACCATTCATTGGCTCGGTTATCCAGATTAAAGACCACAAGCAAGGCAAACTGCCCATACACCCACTGCAGAGTTTGCTTAGGCAATTTATCTGCCCAAGAGGCCCGCAGAGCACTTTGCGCAGCATTCAAATCCTTACGTGCAAAAACCGCTAAACCCATTGCAACGATTTCGTTACGCGCGGCTGTTTGGGAACCGGTCTGCGTCGCGAGCCATTTCTGGGGATCACGCATCATGGCGTCATAGGCCGCCAGATCCGCAGAGTCAAACACATAACCAGCCATGCGTCGGGCATCGACAGGCTTATTGTTCTCAAGTGCATCCTGGACAAACGTCAGCAGATCCGCATTGCTCAATACTTTATCGGCAACGAGCTGATCAAATAATTTCCAACAAGCCGCAACAGGCGCAAAGATCTTGATCGCTTGCGCAGCGGTCGCTCGCTGACCACCCATGTGACTCGCCTCAAGTTGCGCACAGGCGATCTGACTATTGCTATTCTGGATTGCGCCCAGCTCGCGCACCGTCACAAAATCTCCTGATCGCGCAGCCACGAGCAACCACTCCCCCTTTAGCTTATCCGCCAGATAAGTGCCTGTATTTTTTTGTAAAAATTCGTTTAGTTGCTGCTTGGTGCTTTCCATTCCTGCGGAACTCAACTGCGTACGCAGCGCCCAGTACTCTGGATAAATGCCAAGAATATCGGCGTGCGCTTGCGGCACGAGCGCATTAAGCTGAGCCCACTGTTTGTTTTTCATCGCATCACGCGCGACGGCTACCGCACGGGCAGCAGCGGTAGAGTCAGGCGCGGCAATCGATTCCCCTGGCTTAACGTTTGTATTGGGCTGCACGGTAGCAACACTATTGGTGCGCGACGACACCACCGGCGTGGCAATGTCAGGCATGCCGTCGGCTAAGGTTTGAGCCGACTCAGGAGCCACGGCAGCATTTTGCTGCTGCATCGTGCCGTCCGCTTTGAGGATGTAGGTGGTCTGAGCGGTAACCGGTGCGCCTAGTGTTGCACCAGAGAGCATCAGCACTGCTGACATATAAGCACTCTGCTTGATAGGCAACAGTATTTGCGCGCATCGCTGCGCACCCGATATAAATTTCTGATACTTTGTTCTTACGTGCATTTAAAAAAGCCCCATCCCTACATCCGTCAGCACCGTTGCGACATATGTCAAAGAATAACGCAGACCAGATCAGAATGTCCTTGCGCGCCGAGCGCGCGGCGATGAGCGCGGCTGCGCGCAGCCAGCAGAGCCAACAATTGTGCCTGCAACTCGCCCGATGGCTCCCCGGTTTAGACGGCAAGAAGTCCGCCCCCCTGACCATTGCTGCATTTTGGCCTTTGTCTGACGAACCTGACATCACCCCTATCCTGCACGCACTGATCCAGGCAGGTCATATCGTTGTATTACCCGTGGTCGCTATGCGCTCAGCACCCCTCGAATTTCATCGATGGTTACCTGAGGCACGCATGACCGCAGGTAATTTTGGCGTCATGGAGCCCGCCCGCACACAAGACTTGCAACCGGATATTTTGCTGATTCCAACGCTTGGCTACACCGGGCAAGGAGACCGGCTTGGTTATGGTGGGGGGTACTACGATCGAACCTTAGCTTCGATGCAAGAGCGAGCACAGACTCCACGCAAGATCGGCATTGCATGGTCCGAGGGTCTGTTAACCCACACATATCCCCCCTATCAACCGCAGGGACACGACATGCCGTTAGATGCCGTTCTCAGCGCGCAGGGCTGGACGCCTGCAGAGCCAGAGGCTTGGCCAAACGAGTGAATTGCCAGGTATTTTTTTGTAAAACTTGAGCAAAATCAACATAAATGCCAAGGTTTTACAATAATACTTTGGTGTTAGCGTCTATCATCAGCAACATTACAGTTTGATGACGTATGTATGTGCGCGCAGGGCTGGCGTTGCATGCGTGCGAATTCGCAATTTTTTGAAATTCACAGGAGACAACCATGACCATCGCTCAATCATTGCGCGGCATGCTGGTAGGTGCAAGCCTGCTGACAACAATAATGACCGGCTCGGCCCTTGCCCAGACCTACCCTTCAAAACCGATTTCCCTGGTTGTGCCTTTTGCGGCGGGTGGTCCGACAGATGTACTGGCGCGCACCCTCGCCGCATCGATGACCAAAAGCCTCGGTCAAACCGTTGTGGTTGAAAACCGCCTTGGCGCAGGCGGCACGGTTGCGGCAGGCGTAGTCGCCAAAGCTGCACCCGATGGCTACACATTCCTGATCCATCACAATGGCATGGCGACCGCACCAACGCTTTATCGCAAACTGCCTTTCGATGTGCTGACCGACTTCAGCTATGTCAGCTTGCTTGCGGATGTGCCAATGACATTTTTGGGTAGTAAGAAATTCCCGCCCAACAACATGGCTGAGTTCATTCAATACGCAAAAGCGAATGGCGACAAAATCAACCTCGCGAATGCAGGGCTCGGTGCGGTGTCGCAACTGTGCGGCACGCTTCTGCAGCAAGCAATTGGCACAGGTTTCACTTCTATCCCTTATTCAGGTACAGGTCCGGCCATGACCGCCCTCCTCGGCGGCCAGCTCGACATCTTGTGCGACCAGACCACCCAGACTCTGCCGCAAATCAAAGCAGACAAAGTCAAACTGTACGGCGTCACAACAAAAAATCGCTTAGCCTCGCTACCTGATGCCCCCACGCTCGCCGAAAGCGGCCTAAAAGATTTTGAAATCGTTGTCTGGCATGGCATTTATGCGCCAAAGGGTACACCGCCAGAGGTTATTGCACGTTTTAACCAGGCAGTGAAAGACGCCCTCAAAGACCCCGCAGTGATCCAGAAAATCCAGGATCTTGGTGCGGTGATCGTACCTGAGTCGCAACAAAATCCTGCCGCGCTGCAAGCCTGGCTGAAATCCGAAATTGGTAAATGGGGCCCATTGCTCAAAGCAGCCGGTCAGTACGCTGACTAAGCATTTCGTCCTGCATGCAAAAAAGGGAACTCTTTCTAAAGAGTTCCCTTTTTATTTCATTCAACGATTTAGCTGGATCATGCAGATAAATCAGCAATCAGCAATCAGATCAAGACTCAAATAAACCACGCCAAATAGCAAGCGTTGCTTCGGCATTATTCAACGTATAGAAATGCAAACCAGGTACGTCGTTATCCAGCAGTGTCTGGCAAAGATCAGTCACTACATCGGCCCCAAAGGCGCGGATCGAGTCCTTGTCGTCACCCATTTCAGCCAGACGCAAACGAATCCAGCGCGGCACCTCTGCGCCACACATTTCTGAAAAACGCATCAGCTGATTGTGATTGGTGATCGGCATAATGCCCGGCACGATGGGAATATTCACGCCGCGCGCCTGGGCACGATCAACAAAATCAAAGTACGCATCCGCATTAAAGAAATACTGCGTAATCGCACTATTGGCTCCAGCCTGAACCTTGCGGACAAAGTTATTCAGATCTTGCTCGGGGCCCGCCGCCTGCGGATGCATTTCAGGGTAGGCGGCAACCTCGATATGGAACCAGTCACCGGTTTCGCGACGAATAAATTCAACCAGATCATTCGCATGGCGCAAGGCACCCGCAGCATCCGCCCCCATACCCGAGGGCATATCGCCACGCAGGGCCACGATGCGGCGCACGCCCTCGTCACGATAGCGCTGCAACAAAGCTCTCAGATCGTCGTGGGACGCACCGATGCAGGACAAGTGCGGTGCTGCATCACACCCCAATCCACGCATCATGCGCACAGTATCGAGCGTGCCCTCACGTGTTGATCCACCCGCACCAAACGTGACGCTCACGTAGTGGGGCTCGATCACCAGCATTTGTTTGGCCCCCTCAATCAGGCGCGCACTGGCTGCCTCATCGCGGGGGGGGAAAAACTCCAGGCTAAAAGCCGGACCAGCTTGAGATGTCATTTGGAAATCAGATTCGTCAAAAAGCCCGAGATCAGGCTGTAAACAATGGCGCCAATCACAGCCCACCAGAAACCATTGACTTTAAAACCAGTCAGCATGGATCCGACAAACCAGAACAGCAAGGCATTAATCACAAACAGGAATAAACCGAGTGTGACAATCGTGATGGGCAACGTGAGCAATATCAGTACGGGCTTGACCAACATATTGACCAGGCCAAGAATCAGCGCAGCCCACATTGCAGAACCAAAGCTTGCCACCGCGATACCTGGGAGCAAATACGCAACCGCCAACAGCGCTACAGCATTCAAAATCCAGATAAGAAGCAAAGTCATGCCGATCTCCAATAAAAGAAACGTGGCGTCCCGCCAGAAATTCTGACGGGATCACCACTTCACAATACTCGAAATTACATCAATAACGGTAGGTTTCTGCTTTGAAAGGACCTTCCTGCTTGACGCTGATGTAAGCCGCCTGTTGCGGCGTCAGGGTCGAGAGGTTGGCACCAATCTTGTTCAAGTGCAGACGTGCGACTTTTTCGTCAAGATGCTTAGGCAACACATAAACCTGACCAGAGGTGTATTGCTCATTGCGCGAGAACAACTCGATCTGCGCCATGGTCTGGTTGGTGAAGGAGTTGGACATCACAAAGCTCGGATGACCGGTGGCGCAGCCCAGGTTCAGCAGACGCCCTTCTGCCAGGATGATCACGGCGTGGCCGTCGGGGAAGACCCACTTGTCGACCTGCGGCTTTATGTTCACTCGCTCGATGCCGGGCAGTTTCGCGAGCCCGGCCATGTCGATCTCGTTGTCGAAGTGGCCGATGTTGCCGATGATCGCCTGGTGCTTCATCCGGCTCATGTGCTCGCTCGTGATGACGG
>CAINDJ010000090.1 GCA_903847325.1 uncultured beta proteobacterium
ACAAACCTATGACTTGTAGTCCAAGAGCAAATCAGGAGTGATGAAATGTTAGATTTTTATTCTTATGAACCTAAGAATGGACATGGTTTACCGCACGACCCCTTTAATGCGATTGTAGGACCGCGTCCCATTGGCTGGATTTCTTCACAGAACAAACATGGCGTGTCAAATATTGCACCATATAGTTTTTTCAATGCTTTTAACTACGTGCCACCTCTCATTGGGTTTTCTAGCGTCGGGCGTAAAGATACACTCAATAACGTTGAAGATACAGGCGAATTTGTATGGAATTTAGTGACGTTTGATCTAATCAATGAAATGAACCAATCCTGTGTAGCCTACCCACCGCAAGTCAGTGAGTTTGACGCAGCGGGTCTTGAACAAGCGCCCTCAACCTTGGTTAAACCTGCGAGAGTTGCTAGAGCGCAGGTTGCTTTCGAATGCAAATGTACAGAGATTATCCAGCTCAAACGTATTTCAGGTGAGGAGGTGCAGACCTGGCTCGTGCTTGGTGAAGTTGTACAAATTCACATTGCTCAGTCTTTATTAAAAGACGGGATATACGAAACCGCAGAAGCGAATCATGTACTGAGGGCTGGCGGCCCAGCAGATTACTTCAAGATTGGACGTGATCAGCTATTTAAATTGCCCAGACCAGAATAAGGGGACATTTAGTTTAAAAAATATTGAGCGTTGGAGCTGTGTTTTAAACGACAATGGCGGAACCTCTAATACAGTAAATAAAAATGTACAAATTAATCGCCTTCGATGCTTACGGAACTTTATTTGACGTCTACTCGATGGGTGTTCTAGCCGAACAACTGTTTCCAGGTCATGGTCAGCCGTTTGCGCAGATGTGGCGAGACCGTCAAATTGATTACACGCGCTTGGTCACCATGAGTGACCCGAATCCTGAAGGCAGTCAGTACTACCTGCCCTTTTGGGAACTGACGATTCGTTCTTTACGCTATGTTTGCAAACGCCTGGCACTTGATCTGACTGCTGACAAAGAAAAGCAATTGATGGATCAGTATGCCAAGCTCACGGGCTTTGAGGATAGCGTGAGCGTAATGAGCGCGATTAAACAAAAAGGGATCTCTACGGCGATTTTGTCCAACGGCAGCAGAGAAATGTTGAAGATCGTTGTGCAAAGCAATGGCTTGGACCCATTTCTGGATAAAGTGATCACGATTGAAGAGATTAAGTTATTTAAAACCACACCTCAAACTTACGAATTGCTCTTGAAAAATTTTCCTGTCTCGAAAAACCAAATTTTGTTTGTTTCGAGTAATGCTTGGGATGCTCTTGCAGCAAAATGGTACGGCTTTGATGTGTTTTGGGTAAACCGTTTTGGACATCCTTTTGAGGAACTGGGTGAACGACCCGACTATGAAGGATCCACGCTCACAGATGTGCTGAAGTGTATTTAATCGATCGTCCCCTGTGCGTGCAATGACATGATCGAGAAAATTTTAAGTATTACCTTGCCTATCTTTGCGATTGTCTTCGCAGGGTTTATGTATGGGAAGTTTAAAAAACCCGTCATGGTTGGCGCCAATCAAATCGTGATTGACTTGGCATTGCCTTGTTTAATTTTCGTTTCGCTTTCTGCCAAGCAGTTCGATTTAAAAAGTGCCAGCAATTTTGTATTGATCGCATCCGCGATCATGTTGTTGTCTGGTCTGCTCGCATGGCCCTTTGCCCGCTACTCTGGGGCGAGTGCAAAAGCGCTTTTACCGGTTGTGATGTTTGGGAATGTAGGCCCCATCGGCATCCCCTTAACTTTTTTAGCCTTTGGCGCTGAAGGCCTTGCATCGGCTGTTTTACTGTTAGTGTTTTCGAACGTGCTGCAGTTTTCAGTCGGTGTTGGGATTATGCGTGGCAGAGTCGATGCAAAACTCATCTACGCAAGCCCCCTGGTTTGGGCAACGATAGCTGGTGTTTTATTTTCAACTTTTCAAATTTCTCTACCTGCGTGGCTGGAAATTTCGTTAACGATGGTAGGGAATATTCTCGTTCCGCTAGCACTGCTCTCCTTAGGGACCAGACTGGTAGAGAGTAAGGTCGAACATCTCAAAGTTGGAGTGATCGGCTCTATTCTCGTGTCCATCTCAAGGTTAAGCGTCACGTTCATCCTGATTTCGCTGTTTCCTTTAGAGCCGATCCAGCGCGGGGCCTTGATCTTATTTGCCGGACTACCCCCGGCAATATTCAACTATATGATCGCAGACCGCTACAAGCAGGAACCGGATAATGTCGCCTCGGTCATCATCGTTTCGCATTTATTTTCTCTAGGCGTCTTACCGCTAGTGTTGTGGCTGGCTTTGTAATATTTAACTGAAACACAATGCTCTCAACCTGACGCAGTCAGTTTAGTTTTTATACTGCGCAAGCCAACCCAGTCCATCCTCAACGCCCGCCCGCGCTTTGTATTCAGCACCGATCCAGCCTGTATAGCCAAGCTCATCAATACGCTTGATCACAACGGGATAGTTGACCTCGCCCTCATCAGGCTCGGCTCGGCTCGGTACTGCAGCAATTTGGATATGACCGATATGCGGCAGGTATTGTGCAAGCTTAGTCAGGATATCTCCCTCAGCCACACCAACGTGATACACGTCAAACATCAGTTTGATGTTTGAGCGTCCGCACGCCTCACGAATCGCGTTGGATTGTGACTGCGTAAGAAGTACGAAGGGCTGCCGGTGACCGCCTCCGAGCCGGTGTTCGGCTATCAGGC
>CAINDJ010000091.1 GCA_903847325.1 uncultured beta proteobacterium
CGCTGGTTGATGTTCGTGTTCTGGTTTGAACGTGTGTACTTGATCAGATTGTAGATATCAACGCCAACTTCACCAGCGATGTTTTCTTCGTCGTTGACGCGAATCACGATACGATCTGCATCGACGTGATCCACAATACCGCCACGCAATGCCTGAACTGTAGTTCCAGAGTCAACCGCCACGGTGCGCTCAACGCCCGTACCGACCACTGGTTTTTCAGGACGCAGACAAGGAACAGCCTGACGTTGCATGTTGGCGCCCATCAAGGCACGGTTTGCGTCGTCATGCTCAAGGAACGGGATCAGCGATGCTGCAACTGAAACGATCTGTGAAGGTGCGACGTCCATGTAGTGAACGTTTGCCGGTGCGGTCAACAGTGTCTCGCCGGCCTGACGGCAAGCTACCAGCTCGTCGGTAAATTTACCGGTTTCGCTGAGCTCGGCGTTAGCCTGAGCGATGACGTAATTACTTTCTTCGATGGCCGAGAGATACTCGATCTGATCGGTCACTGAGGAGTCGACAACTTTACGATAGGGCGTTTCGAGAAAGCCGTATTCGTTCAGTCGTGCATACAACGCCATGGAGTTGATCAGGCCGATGTTCGGACCTTCTGGTGTTTCGATCGGGCAGACGCGGCCGTAGTGCGTTGGATGCACGTCACGGACTTCAAAGCCTGCGCGCTCACGGGTCAAACCGCCGGGTCCGAGTGCTGAAACGCGACGCTTGTGCGTGATCTCAGAAAGCGGGTTGGTTTGATCCATAAACTGCGACAGCTGGCTCGAACCGAAGAACTCTTTGATTGCAGCCGATATCGGCTTGGAGTTGATCAGGTCGTGCGGCATCAGGTTTTCTGTCTCAGCCTGACCCAGACGCTCTTTGACCGCACGCTCAACACGTACAAGTCCAGCGCGGAACTGGTTTTCAGCCAATTCACCCACACAACGTACGCGACGGTTACCGAGGTGATCGATATCATCGATCTGGCCGCGGCCGTTACGCAACTCAACCAGAATACCAATGGTCTTCAGGATGTCGTCGTCGGTGAGTGTCATAGGACCGGTGATGTCATCACCACGGCCCAGACGACTGTTGACTTTCATGCGACCAACGCGTGACAAGTCGTATGTTTCTTCGCTGTAGAACAAGCGCTGGAACAATGCCTCGACTGCGTCTTCGGTTGGCGGCTCGCCAGGGCGCATCATGCGATAGATCGCCACGCGAGCAGCCATCTGATCCGCTGTTTCGTCTGTGCGCAAAGTCTGTGAAATATAAGGGCCACAATCCAGATCGTTGGTGTACAAGGTCTGGATTGTTTTTACGCCGGCAGCACGCAGTGCTGTCAGTGTGGATTCCGTAATTTCATCATTCGCTGCAGCGATCAGCTCACCGGTTTCCGCATCCACGATATTGGTCGCGAACATACGGCCGATCAGAAAATCTTCAGGAACCGAAATGCGGTCGATTTTTGCAGTTGCGATATCGCGCAAATGCTTGGCGTTGACGCGCTTGTCTTTTTCAACAAGCACTTTGCCACTGCGATCGGTGATATCGAAACGCGCCATCTCGCCTTTCCAGCGATCGCCAACGAATTCCATCATCGCGCCTTCTGGTTTGATTTCGAACTGATCGAATTCAAAGAAGTGTGCAAGGATAGACTCTGGCGTCATGCCGATTGCTTTAAGCAGGATCGTGACGGGCATTTTGCGACGACGGTCAACGCGGAAAAACAAAACGTCTTTCGGGTCGAATTCGAAGTCGAGCCATGAACCACGGTAAGGAATCACGCGTGCTGAGAACAGCAGCTTGCCCGAACTGTGCGTCTTACCACGGTCATGCTCAAAGAACACGCCAGGTGAGCGATGCAACTGCGAAACAATCACACGCTCTGTACCGTTGATGACAAATGAACCAGTATTCGTCATGAGCGGAATTTCGCCCATGTAGACTTCCTGTTCTTTGACTTCTTTAACGGTCGGCTTGCTAACCTCGCGGTCGAGCAGCACCAGACGCACTTTTGCACGCAAGGGCGATGCGTAAGTCAGACCGCGCAGCTGACACTCTTTGACATCGAACACGGGTTCGCCCAGGCCGTAGCTGACGAACTCGAGTCGGGCCATATTGTTGTGGCTGACGATCGGAAAAATTGAACTAAAGGCAGCCTGCAACCCCTGCTCTTTTCGGGCAGAAGGTGAGGTGTCGGCTTGCAAGAAGGTTAGGTATGATTGAAGCTGTGTCGCAAGCAGGTAAGGAACGTCTTGCACGTCCTCACGCTTGGCGAAGCTTTTGCGGATGCGCTTTTTTTCGGTAAACGAGTAAGGCATGAGCACTCCGACTCGAGGTCATAGGCCGTCAACCACGGCCACAGGGTCTACTAAATTTTGGGTACTTCTTTGGTTACTATTTTTTTACTGCGGGTACTAATAACGACTTCAGAAAACCCGACTAACCGGTTGTCCTACTTCAAGTTTCCCTGAGCATTAACCCCGTTTTCGAGAGGGGTTTTCTGAAAGCGCAAAAGCCCGGGGAATGCTTGGAGCCTTCCCCGGGCGATCACTGGCAAGGTTTACTTCAATTCAACCTTAGCGCCAGCTTCTTCGAGCTACTTCTTAGCAGCTTCTGCATCTGCCTTAGAAACAGCTTCTTTAACAGCTTTAGGTGCGCCGTCAACCAGATCTTTAGCTTCTTTCAAGCCAAGACCGGTGATTTCGCGAACAGCTTTAATGACGCTGACTTTGTTTGCGCCAGCTTCGAGCAACATGACGTTGAACTCTGTCTGCTCTTCAGCAGCAGCAGCAGCGCCGCCAGCAGCAGGAGCAGCGACAGCGACTGCAGCAGCAGCTGCTGACACGCCAAACTTCTCTTCCATTTCTTTGATCAGTTCGGACAGTTCCAGAACGGTCATGTTTGCGACTGCGTCGAGGATTTCAGCTTTGTTAGCCATTTGTAGAACTCCAGATTTAATAATTAGCCAGGGGTTGGTATCGCTTGTCGTTCAATAAAATTCCAGAAGTTGCGATTAAGCAGCTTCTTTTTGGTCGCGAACGGCTGCGAGGCCACGCACAAACTTGGTTGGAATTTCGTTGAGGGTACGTACAAACGTCGCGATCGGGGCTTGCATGGTGCCCAACAGTTTTGAAAGCAACTCTTCGCGTGAAGGCATTGTGGCCAGAGCCATCACACCATTCGTATCAAGAAGACTATTTGGCAGTGAGCCAGCCTTAATGACAAGCTTGTCGTTGGTTTTCGCAAATGCTGAAAGTACTTTTGCAGCGTTGACCGGATCGGCACTAATGCCATAGATCAGTGGACCGGTGAGTTTTGCAGACAACGCCTCGAAAGGTGTGCCAGCAATAGCTCGGCGTGCCAGCGAGTTCTTGAGAACTCGCAGGTATACGCCCGATTCACGCGCCGTTTTGCGCAGTACGGTAACAGAGGCGACGTCCAGACCACGGTACTCTGCAACCACAATCGACTGAGCGGTCGCGACTTGCGTCGTGACTTCTTCGATAACGATCGCTTTCTCTTGACGATTGAGACTCACGGTTTGAACACTCCATCAAAAGATGCTTGGGAAAATCCCCTTGCATCAACCGAATGCGGCGATCCTGGTCGAATTCTGTACTAGAAATCTTCCAAGGGCGCCGTCTGCGCTGGATCCAGTAACATCCTGGGATTAAGCATTGGTAGTTAGATGGAAGGATTCCATTTCACCAGTCGCTGCTCCAGCGGTCTTTGACAGCAACACCCGGATACGCCCGGGTGCAGCCCAAAGTCTTGTAATACGAACAGCGGCTATTAAGCTGCTGTCAGTGAAGCTATTTCAACGCGCGCACCGCCACCCATCGTGGATGAAACGGCAAGCTTACGCAGGTAAATACCTTTCGCTGCACTTGGACGAGCTTTTTGTAAAGCATCAACCAGTGCTGCAAGGTTGCTCTGCAACTGCTCGACGCCAAATGATGCGCGACCAATAGTTGCGTGAACAATACCTGCTTTGTCGGTACGGTACTGAACCTGACCGGCTTTAGCGTTTTTGACTGCCTGTGCGACATCAGGTGTCACCGTACCCACTTTGGGGTTAGGCATCAGGCCGCGTGGGCCGAGGATCTGACCGAGCGTACCAACAATACGCATTGTGTCTGGTGAAGCGATTACCACGTCAAAATTAAACGTGCCGCCTTTAATTTGCTCTGCCAGGTCTTCCATGCCGACAATGTCAGCACCGGCTGCTTTGGCTTGCTCGGCTTTGTCGCCTTGTGCAAACACAGCGACACGTACTGACTTGCCGGTGCCTGCTGGCAACACGACTGAGCCACGGACGAGCTGGTCAGATTTCTTTGGATCAATACCGAGCTGAACAGCGATATCGATTGACTCGTCAAACTTAGCAGTGGCGCACTCTTTTACAAGAGTGATCGCTTCTGTGACGGGGTACATTTTCTCGCGGTCGATTTTTGCTGCAATCGCGGCGAGTCGTTTTGAAAGTTTTGCCATGATCAGAGACCCTCTACCGTAATGCCCATGCTGCGCGCGCTACCAGCAATGGTGCGTACGGCGGCATCCAAATCAGCTGCCGTGAGGTCAGGTGCTTTGGCTTTGGCGATTTCTTCAGCTTGTGCGCGTGTCAATTTACCGACTTTGTCAGTATGTGGACGTGCGGAACCTTTTTGCAAGCCAGCAGCTTTCTTGATCAGAATTGACGCTGGTGGCGTCTTCATGATGAAGGTGAAGCTCTTGTCTGCAAAAGCAGTGATAACAACAGGAATTGGCAGGCCTGGCTCAAGACCCTGAGTCTTGGCGTTAAATGCCTTACAGAATTCCATGATGTTCAAACCGCGCTGACCGAGGGCAGGGCCGATTGGTGGTGATGGGTTAGCTTTACCAGCTGGTACTTGCAGCTTGATGAAGCCGACGATTTTCTTCGCCATGCTTTTCTCCTTACGGGTTCAAACGCTTAGGGTTTTATACCTTTGCTCCCCGGGGTTAATAAAAATTAGGTTTTTTCGACCTGACTGAAATCCAGCTCAACTGGTGTAGAGCGTCCGAAAATCGCGACAGAAACCCGTACTTTGCTTTTCTCGTAGTTGACTTCTTCGACGTTGCCGTTGAAATCTGCAAAGGGGCCTTCTTTGACACGTACCATTTCGCCCACTTCAAAGAGGACTTTTGGACGCGGCTTCTCAACACCTTCTTCCATTTGCGACATAATCTTTGCCACTTCTTTTTCAGAAATGGGGGTTGGACGGTTACCCGATCCACCCAAAAAGCCTGTCACCCGTGGCGTATTTTTAATAACGTGCCATGTCTCATCTGTGAGGTCCATCTCTACCAGAACATAGCCTGGGAAAATACGACGCTCAGAAATTGATTTCTGGCCACCCTTCATTTCTACTACTTCTTCGGAAGGTACAAGCACTTTTCCAAATGAAGTTTGCAGACCAGCACGCTCAATTCTTTCAAGCATTGCTTTATGAACACTTTTTTCCATGCCGGAATAGACATGAACGACATACCAACGTTTACTCATGGATCGTCCTTGTTATTTCCAGCCGAGCAGCACACTGAACAGCAACCACTCGACAGATTTGTCGAGAATCCACAGAAACAGTCCCATGATCGCAACAAACGCAAACACGATACCAGTCATCTGCATGGTTTCTTTGCGTGTTGGCCAGGTTACGCGTTTAACTTCGTTGTAAGACTCGTGTGCAAAAGCAACTGTGCGACGACCTGTCTCGCTTGACCAGGCAATCAACGCTGCTACCACAAGGCTCGCAACAAAAATTGCAATGCGCGCGACCACAGGTAGCTTGGATTCAAAATATGAATATCCAACTATGCCTGCAATGATGACAAGCACGGACAGGCCGAGCTTGAGTCGGTCTGCGGTACTTGAAACGGTTACGATCGTGGTGTTCGACATTTTTTTCAACGTGAGCACACTAAAAATGTGCAACTCACAAATTTTATTTCGGCGGTGGCAGGGGCGGAGGGCCTCGAACCCCCAACCTTCGGTTTTGGAGACCGACGCTCTGCCAATTGAGCTACGCCCCTATACCTGCACTGCTAAAAAAGGCAGGAACCCTAATGGGATCCTGCCCGCACTTAAGTAAAATTACTTCAGAATTTTTGCAACGACGCCGGCGCCAACAGTACGGCCACCTTCGCGAATTGCAAAACGCAGACCTTCTTCCATGGCGATTGGTGCCAACAGCTTGATAACCATCTGAACGTTGTCGCCTGGCAGAACCATTTCTTTGTCTGCTGGCAATTCGATCGTGCCGGTCACATCCGTCGTACGGAAGTAGAACTGTGGACGATAGCCGTTGAAGAATGGTGTGTGACGACCACCTTCGTCTTTCGACAAAATGTACACCTCAGCGGTGAAGTCTGTGTGTGGCTTGATCGAACCTGGCTTGGCCAGAACCTGACCGCGCTCAACTTCTTCACGCTTGGTGCCGCGCAACAGAATACCAACGTTGTCACCCGCCTGACCCTGGTCGAGCAGCTTGCGGAACATTTCAACGCCCGTGCAAGTGGTCTTCAGTGTGTCGTGGATACCAACGATTTCGATTTCTTCGCCGACTTTAACAATACCGCGCTCGATACGACCGGTCACAACGGTGCCGCGACCCGAGATCGAGAACACGTCTTCCACAGGCATCAGGAACGTGCCGTCAACAGCGCGCTCTGGCATGGGGATGTAGTTGTCCAGCGCCTCAGCCAACTTCATGATGGCCTGCTCACCCAACTCGCCCGTATCGCCTTCGAGTGCCAGCTTAGCTGAGCCCTTGATGATTGGGGTGTCGTCGCCTGGGAAGTCGTACTTGGAAAGAAGCTCGCGCACTTCCATTTCGACCAGCTCAAGCAGCTCTTCGTCATCAACCATGTCTGCCTTGTTCAGGAAGACGATGATGTAAGGCACGCCAACCTGACGTGACAGCAGGATGTGTTCGCGCGTCTGGGGCATTGGGCCGTCAGCGGCCGACACCACCAGAATCGCGCCGTCCATCTGCGCGGCACCGGTAATCATGTTCTTGACATAGTCGGCGTGGCCGGGGCAGTCAACGTGAGCGTAGTGACGACCTGCGGTCTCATACTCAACGTGGGCGGTGTTGATCGTAATACCGCGTGCACGCTCTTCAGGTGCTGCGTCGATCTGTGAGTAGTCTTTAGCCTCGCCACCAAACTTCTTGGACAACACTGTTGTGATGGCCGCTGTCAATGTGGTTTTGCCATGGTCGACGTGACCGATGGTGCCAACGTTGACGTGTGGTTTGGTACGTTCGAATTTACCTTTTGCCATGA
>CAINDJ010000092.1 GCA_903847325.1 uncultured beta proteobacterium
CAGAGAAAAAACTCGACTTCCAGCTCCAACTTGAAAATGTCTGGGCACCTGATACAAAAATCCAGGAGTCAAATCCTCTTGGTAAAGTCCCCTGCCTGATTATGGAAGACGGCGGCTCGCTGTTTGATTCGCGCGTCATTGTTGAGTATCTTGATACGCTTTCACCTGTCGGACGTTTAATCCCTCAAGGCGGACGTGAGCGCGCGGCAGTTAAATGCTGGGAGGCTTTAGCCGACGGCACCGTGGATGCATGCATCACGATCTTTCTGGAAAACAAACGGCCTGAGGAACAGCGCAGCGCCGAATGGCTGGATCGCCAATACGGCAAAATCCGTGCAGCACTAGACTCGATGGAATCCGAACTCGGAGAGCTAAGCTACTGCATGGGCGTCAATTACAGCCTGGCGGATATCGCGGTCGGTTGTGCATTGGGTTATCTGGACCTGCGGTTTGCGCACATCGACTGGCGCAGCGAGCATCCTAATTTGACCCGACTCTACAAAAAGCTGGCTACCCGCCCTGCTTTTATTGAGACTGCGCCGCCTGTCGCCTGAAAAACATTCTTTTCATTTCCGGATGCATATATCCAGGCACTCCTAAAGCCCGAGCATTTCGCAATGCTCGGGCTTTTTAAATTCCGGCTATCAAATATCCAGATCTTTTTCGAGCGTACGCGCGATGATCTCCTTCATCACTTCGCTGCTGCCTCCGTAAATGCGACCGACGCGCGCATCCACCCAGGCCCCGCCGACCAAATATTCAGACATATAACCATAGCCGCCATGGAGTTGTAAAAACTCATCCAGCAACCGGGATTGCATTTCCGAAGCGTTGAGTTTGGCTATCGCCGCGCGTTCGGGTGTTAACGCATGCTTGAAATGTAAGGAAAGGCAATCGTCCACAAATACTCTAAGCATGGTGCACTGAGCCTTTGCCTCAGCAAGCTTGAATCGCGTGTTCTGATAGGACAACACTGAGTTGCCAAAAATCTTTCGGTCCCGCGTGTACATAATGGTGCGTGCTAGGAAGGTTTCGATCGAGGCCACGGCCCTGACGGCAATCACCAGTCGCTCCTGCGCAAGCTCCTGCATTAGGTATTTAAATCCCATATTGGGTTCGCCAAGCATATTGGCTGCAGGCACACGCACATTATCAAAAAATA
This sequence comes from uncultured beta proteobacterium, assembly GCA_903847325.1. GTDB lineage: Bacteria > Pseudomonadota > Gammaproteobacteria > Burkholderiales > Burkholderiaceae_B > Zwartia. Next base: position 1,163 of record CAINDJ010000092.1, read on the forward strand.
ACTCTGAGGTGTCTTGTGAACGCAAACCGATTTTTTTGAGCTTACGACCCTTAGTAAAACCAGGTGTTCCTTGCTCGACTACGATCAGCGAAATCCCTTTGGCACCCGCCTCAGGATCTGTTTTAGCGATCACAATCACCAGACCAGCATTCTGGCCATTCGAGATAAAAGTTTTCTGGCCATTAATGATGTAATCATCACCATCACGTACTGCTGTGGTGCGTACTGCTTTCAAATCGCTACCCGTGCCAGGCTCTGTCATAGCGATCGCACCAATCACCTCACCACGCGCCATTCCAGGCAACCAGCGCTGCTTTTGAGCATCTGTTCCGTAAGTGTGTATGTAAGGTGCGACAATATCCGAGTGCAACGGGAAAGCCACGCCACTGCAGTTCGCACGACCGAATTCCTCCAGCAGCACCGCTGAGTGACCAAAATCACCGCCCCCGCCAAAAGGTTCCGGCAACATAGGATTGAGTAGGCCTTCTTGCCCCGCCTTGAGCCAGACCGATTTAGGCACAATCCCCTGCTCCTCCCATTCGGCATAAAAAGGCGTGATTTCACGTTCAACAAAACGTCTGACTTGCGTGCGGAATTGTTCGTGATCTTCGCGGTAAACGGTACGCATCTTATTTTCTCTTTAGTAATGTGCTTCAGAGCAGTTCGCTTGAGGCTTATTTAATCTGAAAACCTGCATGAGGATCAGCCTGATACTTTTCTTTAAGTACACGGCGTAATAATTTACCCGTCTCCAGTCTCGGCAAAACCTCTTCGAATACGAGCGAACGAGGCATTTTGACTTTCGACAGATGGGTGGCGCAATACTCAATAATCTCACGTGCCATCTGCTCGCTCGCCAGGTTATGGTCACGTAATTGCACAACCGCTTTAGGCACCTGACCAAATACCTGATCAGGTACACCTACGACCGCGACATCCTGGATCTGGGGGTGCTGACTGAGAGCGTTCTCAATTTCCTGAGGATAGACATTCACGCCCCCCGACAGGATCAAATCCGTGCGCCGATCCGCCATGTATAAATAACCTTCGGTATCGACGTAGCCCATATCTCCATAGGTCGCCCAGCCCTTTTCGTTATAGGCGTCCTGGGTTTTTTGCGGGTCATTCCAGTATTCGAATTTGGGTCCACCGGAGAAATAGATTTTGCCAATCTCTCCCACGGGCAATTCCTCACCCTCGTCTCCCACAATATGAATCACACCTAGCGTGGCGCGCCCCACCGACCCTGGATGCGTGCGCCAGCTTGTCGAATCGATTGCAGTGACGCCAAAGCCCTCCGAGCCGCCGTAGTACTCGTGAACAATATCGCCCCACCAGTCCAGCAATACCTGTTTGACATGAATCGGACAAGGCGCTGCGGCGTGAATCGCGACACGCATCGTTTTGAGACTCACCGCATTTCTCACCGAAGCGGGCAACTCAAGCATGCGCACAAACATCGTCGGAACCCATTGAGAGTGGGTGACAGCATATTGATCGATCGCCTTGAGGGCACGCTCGGCATCGAATTTTTTCATCAAAACCGCACATCCGCCTACCTCGACCGTTCGCATCACATAACGAAGCGGCGCGGCATGATAGAGGGGCGCAGGCGACAAATAAACGGTCTGATCATCGAACCCAAATAAACGCTGCCAATTGAGGACCTCGGTTTCTGGTTGATCACGTAACTCAGCGCTGACCATCGCGCGCCGGATCCCCTTAGGAAACCCTGTAGTGCCAGACGAATACAACATGTCCCGTCCCAGCGGACAGACAGGCAGAACGCCCGCCTCGTCCACACGCAGTAATTCAGACTCATAGGGCGTGAGCCCTGCACTCGGCGCGTCACCTACGCAGACAACGCGCAGATCGGCAAGGCCTGGCAGCTTGAGCAATGCGTCCACAACCGAGGACGTGTGGCTCGATACAAACAGCATTTTGGCCCCACAGTCGCGTGCGATATGCGCAAGCTCTGGCAACGTCAGGTGTGTGCTGGTGGGCGTGAAATACAAGCCCGCACGACGCGCGGCCAGGCCAAGCTCAATAATTTCTGGACGGTTTTCAAGGAGCAGCAATATGCCATCGCCTGATTGCAACCCCTGTTGACGCAGCCACAGCGCGGCGCGCTGCACGCGCAGATCAAGCGCCTGAAAAGTAATGGAGCGACCAGAGTCGAGATCAATGAGAGCAGATTTTTGAGGTGTTTTTAAAGCCCAGTGACGCAATCTCGACATACCAGCTTGTCTCCATAATTTTAATTTAGGTAATGATACCCCCACCCAGACAAATATCGCCATCATATAAGACAGCAGACTGCCCAGGCGTCACGGCCCATTGTGGTTCGGAAAATATGAGGCTAAATCCCTCCGGAGTCGAGGCGCTCAGTGAACAAACGGCATCCGCTTGCCGGTAACGTGTTTTCGCTGCGTACGGGCCTTCGACTGGCGCCTCGCCGGCCACCCAGCTTATTTGACCTGCATTGAGCTGACTTGAGAGCAACCAGGGGTGATCATGCCCCTCCACCACATAGAGTGTGTTGCCCGGGATATCTTTGCGCGCGACATACCAGACAGGGCCTGTGCCATCTGCCTGCTGATGGCCTTTTACGCCGCCTATCCCCAGCCCCTTGCGCTGACCGAGCGTATAGAACGACAGTCCATGGTGGGTGCCGATTTTTTTGCCCTTCTCCGTGACGATCGGACCTGGTTTGGTGGGCAGGTACCGATTGAGAAACTCCCGAAAGGGACGTTCACCGATAAAGCAAATACCTGTCGAGTCCTTTTTGGTTGCGTTGGGCAAGCCGATCTCCAGTGCAATGCGACGCACCTCAGTTTTGGGGATTTCACCAAGTGGAAAAAGGGTGCGCGAGAGCTGAGCCTGATTCAGGCGGTGCAAAAAATAACTCTGATCTTTGGTGTGATCAAATGCTTTGAGCAACTCAAAACGTTCACCACTCCCTGCTGGTGCTGAACGGACGCGGGCATAGTGCCCTGTCGCGATGTGGTCCGCGCCGAGCGTCATCGCATGATCCAGAAAAGCTTTGAATTTAATCTCGGCGTTGCACAAAACATCAGGATTAGGCGTGCGGCCTGCTGAATATTCACGTAAAAAATCTGCAAATACGCGGTCTTTGTATTCAGCTGCGAAATTGACAGCCTCGATATCCACACCCACGACATCCGCGACACTGGCCGCATCAAGCCAATCCTGACGGGTTGAACAATACTCGGAGTCGTCATCGTCCTCCCAGTTTTTCATAAATAAGCCAATGACCTCATACCCCTGTTGCTTCAGCAACCAGGCGGTCACGGACGAATCTACGCCGCCGGACATACCGACGACTACGCGTTTTTTAGGGTGTAAGTTTTGACTCATGATAATTAAATTGTAGTCGGTAGTTCGATGGTGTATAAAATAGTGTTTAAGAACAACTAAACATGATGGAGACGTCGATGCGCATTGGTATACCCCGCGAAACCCGCGATGGGGAAACCCGAGTGGCCGCCACCCCAGAAACGGTCAAGAAATATACGGATGCCGGCCATCACGTTCTGGTCGAGCGAGATGCGGGCCTGCACGCCCATTACGAAAACAAAACCTATGAACAAGCAGGTGCAACCCTTGTGGATGCGGCGCAAGCCTTAGGATCCGAGCTGGTACTCAAGGTACGCGCCCCGGACACTTCGGAATTAAGCCATATGCAATCAGGATCGTGCCTGCTTGGCATGCTCGATCCCATTGATTCTGCAGGGATTGATGCCATGGCTGCAGCAGGGTTGACCGCTTTCGCGCTCGAAGCCGCCCCCCGAACCACACGGGCGCAAAGCCTGGATGTTTTATCTTCTCAGGCGAACCTGGCTGGTTATAAAGCGGTTTTACTGGCCAGCCAGCATTACGGCCGCATGTTCCCCATGATGATGACTGCAGCGGGCACCATTAAAGCCGCACGCGTGGTGGTCTTGGGAACGGGCGTCGCCGGACTGCAGGCGATTGCCACGGCAAAAAGACTCGGAGCCGTAGTTGAGGCCTCGGATGTACGTCCCGCAGCCAAAGAACAAGTCGAATCGCTCGGCGCTAAATTCATCGACGTTCCTTTTGAAACGGATGAAGAGCGTGAAATCGCGCAAGGTGTGGGCGGCTATGCCCGCCCCATGCCTGCGAGCTGGATGACACGCCAGGCAGCTTTAGTTGCCGAGCGCTGCAAGCTAGCCGATATCGTTATCACGACAGCGCTGATTCCTGGGCGTCCCGCCCCGCAATTGATTGCTGCCGAAACGGTCCAGGCAATGAAACCAGGTTCGGTGATTGTGGATCTGGCTGTCGAGCGGGGGGGCAATTGTCCGCTATCCGTCAAAGGACAGGTTGTCCATGTCAACGATGTCACCATCGTCGGTCTCACGAACTTGCCCGGCATGATAGCAACAGATGCCTCGGCGCTCTATGCCCGCAACCTGATGGATTTCCTCAAACTCATCATCGACAAAGAAGCCAGGCTCGCGATTGCACGCGATGACGATATTGTGACGGCCTGCCTGATCTGCGAAGGCGGACAAAACTTAAGGAACAAATAATGGATGCGATCAGCCCAACCTTGATCAATCTGATCATTTTTGTACTCGCTATTTACGTGGGTTACCACGTTGTCTGGAACGTCACACCCGCCCTGCATACACCGCTCATGGCGGTCACCAATGCCATTTCCGCTATCGTGATTGTGGGCGCTATGCTAGCTGCGGCATTAACGGAAGGCGGATTGGCGCGCGGCATGGGTGTATTTGCCGTCGCACTCGCGGCTGTCAACGTATTTGGTGGCTTTCTCGTCACGCGCAGGATGCTTGAGATGTTTAAGAAAAAAACACCTAAGGCACAAGCCGACAAAGCGGGAGCCAAAGCATGATCTCAATCAACTTGGTAACCCTGCTCTATCTGGTGGCGTCTGTCTGCTTTATTCAATCGCTAAAAGGCTTATCCCACCC
>CAINDJ010000093.1 GCA_903847325.1 uncultured beta proteobacterium
ACCGTGCCTTTTTCTCCTGCTGGCGGCATGGGGCAGCGGTTTGCGCCCGGCCCTTCCTTATCGACCCTTTTTGAGCTCTTGCAAGGGAGTGAGATCTGGATCCATATCTCGGCCAGTTTGCAGCGTGTAGCAGTGGGCTTGGGCTTGGCCTTGCTAGTTGGTGTGCCGTTGGGTTTGTTGCTTGGTGCATCCTCCATGATGAATGCCACGCTATCGCCAGCCTTTCAGTTCTTGCGCATGATCTCCCCACTCTCATGGATGCCGATTGCAGTCATGGCGTTTGGTGTGGGTGATCAGCCTGTTTATTTCTTGCTGGCTTTTGCGGCGATGTGGCCGATCATGCTCAATACCCTTGCCGGCGTAAAGCAGCTGGATGGTCGCTGGATGCAGCTAGCCCAGTCTCTATCTGCCACGCGCTGGGAGACGCTTAAAGGAGTGATTATTCCGGGAGTACTTGGTCATATTTTGACTGGGACGCGTCTGGCGATCGGTATCGTCTGGATCGTGCTGGTGCCCTGCGAGATGCTGGGTGTATCAGCGGGGTTGGGTTATTTCATTCTCGATACGCGCGACCGTCTGGCTTATCATGAGCTGATGGCAACTGTTGTGTTGATAGGCCTGCTTGGGTTTTTGCTGGATACGGCTTGTAGAGAGTTGTACAGTTACTGGAGCAAAAGCCGGTAAGGGCTTTTGTAATCACATCGCACTCTTTTAAATTGGGATACTGCTATGTTTTGCACGCAATGTGGGTCAAAGTTGGCAGATGCAGCTAAATTCTGTAGTGCTTGCGGTGCATCGATTTCAGCTAACAATGTAGAACAACCGATTGCGATTTTGCAGCCAGAGTCCGTCATAGAAGCTAACGCGACCAAATCACAATTAGATCCAGTCGTAGAAAGACAGGCTACGTCAAGCGTAGTAGTCGAAATGGAGTCTCAACCATTTTTTATATTTAAGATTGGAAAACTATTGGTTCTAATCGATGATCAAGTCGTTACAAACGACTTATGGTTCGGGAAAACGATGGATTTCACGATTAACGGAGTGGGACAGCACACAATTCAGATTGCGCTTAAATCAGTCATTACCCGGAGATCTGAAAAAATAAGCTTTCAGATTAGCCCCGGGCAGACGATTAAATTTGATGGCATTTACAGCAACGTTAGTGGCGGTGTCAGCCTTGTACAGATTTAGCTGATTTCAAAAGTTGGTAAATCGCGAACAAAATATAAAGCTGCGCGAGTCCAATGGCTTCGGATAACCAGTCAGCCCAGTTGTAGTTACCGAAGTTATCGGTTGTCCAAGAGAGTACGGTGAGGCACGCCGAAACGATCAGTGTAACAAGTACCCAAGCAGGCTTGCCTTTGTTGATACCTTGAATGCGGACAGTGAAATAGCAAATTCCAACCACTGCAGCAAGCATAATAAATATCATGATAAGAGCGCTACCACCACCGCCTGTATCGGCCATTATTGATTTAAAGCCTCCTTCTGATTGCGCTTTCATCGCTAAGAAGCTCAGCAGAAATAAACTGAAATAAGTATTGGATAATTGAAGTAGTTCTTTTTTTACCGTGCCCGGGGAGACCGCAATTGCTGGCGCCTCAGCCTTCATCGGTTCAGCCGCAGCGAAACGCGTTTGTGTTGGAGTTGGCTCTACTGGTGAGGCACTTTGATTGTTGACCAGGTCCGTAGATTGTCCACAGTTTGAGCAGAATTTAGATTGTGTTTCTTGTTTTGAACCACAGTTAGCGCAAAAGCTCATGACAGACCTTGTTTTGAGTGTTCTTTCGTTAATTCGAAAGGATTGTTATCAGAATTTGCCATTAAATTTACGTTTGACGACAATATTAATAATGACTAGTATCAGGCTACATCA
>CAINDJ010000094.1 GCA_903847325.1 uncultured beta proteobacterium
GTCCCTGTCACCTCTGGCCGAGTCTATGTTCGACCCGGCGGTCGTCCATACTTCCCTTATCCCAGTCAGTGCTGCCAGCCATGCCCAGTTATCTCTGCCAGCAGCGTGCTCTACCTGCCCCCTGTTTTGTGCAGCCAATGTATCACAAATGAAAGTTTTTTTTGGTCAAAAGCATGGCGTCAAGTTGCCGCTGGTCTTCAAAAACAACTTTAACACCAGCGACTTCTGGCTTCTCTTTATTTTAATTTTGTTGTTAAGCACTGACGTGCTGCACATGCGAAAGAAGTATCGCATTTGGCAACCGTTTTGTGTTCGTCGTTTACAACCAGTGTGTAGGAGGTTGGCGTTGACGTTTTTCTTTTGATGGGGTCCCTTTGGCTCTAGCAGCAACGCACTCCCCCCATCCACCAATCCATCACACTTTTTTGGGCTTATTGGAGCTGTATGTAGAAGACCCTCAAATGGTTTGTGATTATGTGTCACTTGAGGCTGGATAAAACAAACTTTTGCAAAAAGTGCCATCACTATTGCTGGTACTCTCCGCGATGTCTCCATTGCTTAAAAAAATCCAGCCCCTTTCCATCAAGCTCATCCCCGGGGCAAATTTTGAAGCAAAGCATCCCCATACAATGCACCTCCCGTCAATTCCAATCACCACCCCCACCAATGCCTTGGCAGGAAGTTTTTCTCGTTTGCGCTTTTCTCACGGTACCACGCGTTCGCACTGGAAACCCCATAGACGGCTGCCATGTGTTTTTCTAATGATTTGCTGTGTATCTAGGCTTTCCCCACTTAACGCTCAAGTTGGGTGCCTAACTTGGCAAGTGGGGCTGATGGCCATTGCATTGACTGCCCATTGTTTTCCCTCCCTTGTCTGTGATTTGGCTGGCTTCACCCCTCAGTCTGCAAAACAGAAGACTCCTCTCTGGCGCGTGTATGCGGCCACAAGTAGATTGCCAGTGAATGAGCAAAAATGTCCAACTTGCACACATTAGTTTCCAGCACCGCCTTCACAAGTGCCATTATCGCGCCACCGCCTATACCCTGGATCGCGCGGTAGGCGATGAGCTGATCCATGGTTTGACTGGTGCCGCAGATAGCGGAACCGATAAGGAATATTATTATCCCTCCGACGAGGAACCACTTCCGTCCATACATATCGCTCAGCTTGGCGACAATCGGGATGGTGACGGTGGAAGTTATCATGTAGGCTGTAACCACCCACGTGTACTTGCTGAACCCGCCGAGGTCAGTGATGATCTTAGGCAACGCGGTGCCGACGATTGTCTGGTCGAGCGAGGCGAGGAACTGGGCCAGCATCAATCCCGCCAGGGTAAGTATCACTGCGCGCCTGGCCAGCTTGGGAGGGCCGGATTTGGCCCTTGCCGGCTCGCTGGATGGCTGCTCAGACGTCGCCTCTAGTAACGGTTGGACCGATTTCTTCCTGCGATCTGCTTTATTATCCATTATATTTTATCCTGCTCCAGCCTTGATTCTATCTCTACAAGTCTTTTCAGCACGACCGATAGCTCCTCAAGCTCTTTGGCGCTAAGATAGGACAGCCTGGATTTGCCCCTATTCTTTATAAGGTTCTCGCATTCTCCTATAGCTGCCCTGCCTTTGCCGGTCAAAGCGATGTTTATTACCCGCCTATCGTCTTGATCCGGTTGCCTTTCGACCATGCCCAGGCTTATCAGCTTATCGATAAGGTGAGTCATTTGCGGCCTGGATACAAATAGCTCTTTAGCGATTACGGAAACGGGAAGCGCCCCCGACTTTGACAGAACTTTCATGATCATAAAGTGATTGCGCGACAGGCCTTTGCTGGCAAATTCGCTGAGGAGGCTTCGATGCATAATAGTGATCATGCAGGACAAGTCTTCAATAATATTATCGATAAGATTGTTATCTGTCTTCCGACTCATAGCGAAAGCGAACCGGCAAGCTTAATGTTTACTCCATTAATAGTTAACTCGATAAACTATATTATTCCCCAAGACGATTGTCAATACTATATGCGCATCGCGTCTCATACAAAGGCCCCAGCTATAAGCATCCGTCAACAACCATGCAAAAAGGCAGCAAAAACCCTTGTGATACCCATGCGGAAAATGACTGCGAGCTGCGCCTATTTGGCGTAGACAGGAGCGCACCAGCTCATATACTTCTTCTTCTTGCCCATGATGACATCGAAATACATGGCCTGGAGCTGCTTAGTAGTCTTACCGATGGAACCTTTGCCCACCTTGCGATGGTCTATCTCGATGATCGGCGTCACATGTGCGGCTGTGCCGGTCATGAAACACTCATCGGCAGTGAAGAGCTCATTCGGATCGATAGAGCGCTCTACAGTATCGATGCCGAACTCTTTCTTCGCCAGCTTCATTATCGTATCGCGCGTTATGCCGATCAGGATGTCATCGGACACAGGCGGCGTTACCAGCTTGCCGTCGATCACCAGAAAGATGTTCTCGCCGCTGCCCTCGCAGACATGCCCATCCTGTGTGAGGAAAATGGCCTCATCAAAACCCTTTTCAAACGCCTCGGTCTTGGCCAGGGCGCTGTTGACATAGATGCCATTTATCTTGGCCCTTGTCGGTATCATGCTGCTGTTGACGCGCCGCCATGATGCGATGCAGCACCGGGCTCCCTTCTCTATATCCAGATACGCCCCGAAAGGCGTAGCGAACATGAGAAACCCCGGCTCTAGATTGTGCAGCCTGACGCCCACCTGCTCCGTCTTCTTATAAGCCATCGGGCGTATGTAGGTGTCTTCACGGAAACCGCAGCGCTGTACCAGTTCCAAGCTGAGAGAGCACATTTCATCAATGCTATACGGCAGCTCTATCTTCAGCACCTCGCAGCTCTCTAGCAGCCGTTTGTAGTGTTCCTTCATACGGAATATATACATCTGCCCCTGCTCTTTATTCCAGTTGCCGCGTATGCCTTCGAAACAGGCTGTGCCGTAGTTGAAAGCATGCGTCATCACCCCGACTTTTGCCTTAGCAAGCGGGACAAATTTACCATCAAAAAAAGCATATGGAGGCATTTTGTACTCCTTATAATTGCAGACTGCGCCTAATTATATAACTTAAATAGACGTAGTGACAAGTTTGAAAAAGAGGTCGGTTAGCTCGATCTATAGCTAATTCATACAGTGTAAATGCCACTGGTGTCTAGCTGTTAACAAAGGCAACTTCCTACGTCTCTATGAACTTCAAAGCAAC
>CAINDJ010000095.1 GCA_903847325.1 uncultured beta proteobacterium
GCCTTTGTCGCGAAATCCAGCCGGTCAAGCTTTGAGAGACCATCCACCATATCGGCCACATCATTACCGAATTTTTCGAGGAGTTCTTGCTTGGTGATGCCCTGGTCTTCCATGACATCGTGGAGCAGGGCGGCGCAGAGCGCATCGGTGTCGAGTTTCCACCCAGCACAAATCTCAGCGACCGCAATTGGATGCGTAATGTAGGGTGAGCCGCTTGAGCGGAATTGACCCAGATGTGCTTGATCCGAGAATCGATATGCTTCGCGAACCACATGTATTTCTTTAGCGTCGAGGTAAGTATCCAGAACAGACTGCAACCGTGCCATCGTCGCGATGGGGGGTTCTATTTCTGTTTCAACGGGTTTAGCGGTACCCGGAACGGCACCTGTATTGCCCATTGCTGTGGATTTTCCTGTGAGGCGTGAACTAACCTTTAGTGCCGCACGCCACCCGGATGATGCATAGCGCAAACCCGGGAATGACATGACGAATACCTCTTGTCAGGTTGGTACTTTGCGCAGCATCTCAATGCCCGTCACGCCAGAAGCGATTTCGCGCAATGCGGTAACGGTTGGTTTGTCTTTTGTCTCAACACGTGCAGCGTGGCCTTGTGCCAATTCGCGCGCACGATAGGTAGCGGCCAGCGTCATTTTAAAACGGTTAGGAATGTGCTCGAGGCAATCGTCAACAGTAATGCGGGCCATGGTGATCCTGTATGAAAAAAACTAGGCAATTAAGCCGAAAGATGCAAAAAGTGCCTGATGTCTGGCAGACTGGCTGGGGTAGCGAAATCGTGCTGTGCGCACGATTTGCTCGAGTTCTTGCAAAGCAACGCTAAACTCTTGATTAATAATAACATATTCGTATTCGGGTGCATGCGAAATCTCTGCGCTTGCAGCCTGGACGCGCCTGGCAATCACATCCTCTGGATCCTGACCACGATTTTGTAGTCGTTCGCGCAGCGCCCCGATGGAGGGCGGGAGAATAAAGATGCTGAGGGTATCGGGCAAAAGCGCGCGCACTTGTCGGGCGCCTTGCCAGTCGATTTCCAGAATGACGTTCTGTCCCTTAGCCACCGCAGCGTCAATTCTGTCACGTGGTGTGCCGTAATAATTGCCATGAACCTGCGCCCATTCCAGTAACTGATTATTCGTTTTGAGGGCTTCAAACTCAGCGATGCTTACGAAACGATAGTCCCGGCCATCCACCTCGCCCGTTCTCGGGGTGCGGGTGGTGCAGGAGACGGACAGGGCAATTGTCGGATCAACTGCGAGTAACGCATTGACCAGGCTCGACTTTCCAGCCCCGCTTGGGGCAGAAATCATAAAAACATTGCCTGTGGCCTGAGGCGTTGGTGATTGCTTGGGTGACTGCATAACTTACAGCGATTGAATATTGGTAGACTACGAAGCATAGCATTTGGCTAGGTGTTTTGACATTTCCCGACCCACTCTATCGATAGGAATTACACATGCAATCATCGCCACTGATTACCGCTCAATCTCTCTCTGATCTGCTCGCGCGTGAGGGGGCAAATGTTTTGCTTTGCGACTGCCGCCATGACTTGGTGGATACCGGATTGGGCGCACGTGTTTATGCTGAGTCGCACCTGCCAGGCGCCGTATTTGTCAGCGTCGACCGACAGCTCAGTGCGGCAAAATCAGGTTCGAATGGACGCCATCCATTACCTGCTGTTGAGGTGTTTGCTCAAACCCTGGCAAGCATGGGGGTCAATGATTCGACCATTATTGTGGCGTATGACAATACGGGTGGACAGTACGCAGCCAGACTGTGGTGGATGTCTCGCTGGGCGGGACATGCCAATGTCGTTGTACTCGATGGCGGTTTAAACGCTTGGCTCAAGGCTGGATTTTCAGTGACAACCGATGTCCCTGCAGCAAAATCTCATGGTAATTTCATCCGCAAGCCAAGCCTGACCAAGTCTGTGACCATGCAAGACGTGCGTACCGGGCTTGCTAATCCCGATCGTTTGATTTTGGACGCACGTCCGTTTGATCGTTTTCAAGGCCAGAACGAAACGCTTGATCCTAAAGCTGGACATATTCCCGGATCCGTTAGCCGTCCAACGCCTGGTAACTTGAATCCGGACGGTACGTTTAAAGATGCCGCAACATTGCGCGCGGAATTTTCCACATTGCTTGGCCAACATACACCTGATCAGCTTGTAGCGAGTTGTGGCTCTGGTATTGCGGCTTGCCACTTGCTACTATCCATGCAAATTGCAGGTTTACCGGGTGGTGCTTTGTACGGTGGCTCCTGGAGCGAGTGGAGTGCACAGCCTGACGCACCAATTGAATTGGGCGTTGGCCGACAGATTCAATGATTAAAAATGAAAGATTAAAAATTAGCGACTAAAAACAAAAGAGGAACAGACATGTCAGATTTAAAAGTAGCCGTTGTAACCGGTGCAGGCTCAGGTATCGGCCGTGCCGTCTCATTTGCCTTGGCGCGTGCGGGCTATCACGTCGCACTTGCCGGACGTCGTGCAGATAAGCTCGAAGAAACAAAAACCTTGGGTGCTGAGCTCGGTGATCACCTTCACCCCATTGTCACCGATGTGAGTGACGAAGCCTCCGTCAATGCGCTCTATGCAGAAATTAACCGCCGCTGGGGTCGTTTGGACGTTTTGTTCAATAATGCCGGTCGCGGTGGTCCACCTGTGCCGATCGAAGACTTGCCTGTTGATGTGTGGAAAGACATAGTCAATATCAACCTGACTGGCATGTTTTTATGCGCACAGGGTGCGATTCGCATGATGAAAAACCAGACCCCACAGGGTGGCCGGATTATCAATAATGGTTCGATTTCAGCGCATGCGCCGCGTCCTTTTTCCATTGGCTATACCTCGACCAAACACGCCGTCACAGGACTGACAAAATCAATCGCCCTCGATACGCGTCGCTATGGCATCGCATGTACGCAAATTGATATCGGGAATGCGGCAACAGAAATGACAGACCGCATGACAAAAGGTGTATTGCAGCCCGATGGTTCGACGCGTGTTGAACCACGTATGGATGTTAATCACGTTGCTCAGGCTGTTGCGCAGATTGTTAGCTTTCCTCTGGAGACGAACGTTCAGTTCATGACCATCATGGCGACCAACATGCCATTCCTTGGGCGCGGTTGATCTCATGCCACAGCGCAATAGTTAGCCCACGCTGGTTTGCGCAATAGACAGGCGGATCGTTCACAATGAACGATCCGCCTTTTTTATAAGCCTGCTTTATCTATTTCATTTTGCTGATTTCTATTGCCAGCTCAATCAATGCTAAATCACTACCAGCCGGTCCCATCAGTGATACGCCGACGGGGAGACCTTCCGCATTTTTATATGGAATGCTGACCTGGCATACGCCACTGATTCCACCGATGCACGTGAGATGCATGGTGCGCGTGCGCATGGCATCCACGTCCGAGCCTGTCGCATTGACAAGTGGGGCAAGTCCAGCAGCGGAGGGCATGATGACAATCGCATCAGTGCCGATCACGGCACGGACTTGTTGTTTGATCCGTGCGGTATTGCGTTTGGCGATGGTTGCTTCTTCTGCTGTGAGTCTTTTTGCAGCATCCCAGCGTCCAGTAATGGGGGCAGAGAAAGTAGGATTGTGCGTGGTAATCCAGTCTCCATGTAATTCCCATGCCTCGGCTGCGCCGTGTGCCACATAGGCAAGTCGCCATTGCTCGAGGGTTTCATCGGCCTGCGTAAAGGAAATTTCCTCGGCAGATGAACCAATCAATTTGACTGCCTTGCTGAGTACATCTGAAAGTGCGACTTGAAAGTCATCACTTGCGAGCGCCCAGACCGCAGAGGGTTTAAGCACGCGACGCGCTTTAAAGTCCGACGCTGGCAGCAGCTCTTTTGCAACGCGTAAAAATGTATCTGCGTCGTGAGCAAACCAGTTCATCGTATCAAACGACGTATGCAAAGGCACGACGTTTTCAGCAGAAACTAAACCATGTGTGGTTCTCAGGCCCCAGATCCCACAATAACTGGCAGGTACACGCGTCGATCCACCCGTATCCGTTGCTAAGGCGAAGTCAACTAATTTTGCTGCAACCGCTGCAGCCGAGCCACTGGATGAGCCGCCCGTGACGCGTCCAGGTGCGTTGACGTTGACTGGTGTGCCGTAATGTATGTTGTCGCCGTTCAGGCTGTAGGCGAGCTCATCGGTAATGACTTTACCCGCAACACTTGCGCCCGCCGCGCGGAGTTGTTCAACAAGGGGACTGGTGACAGTGGGGATCTCGTGCGTCGCGAGCCAGGTTGGATTGCCGGCGCTCGTCGCAACGCCTGCAATATGGAAAAGATCTTTGACCGCAAAAGTCAGGCCAGACAGAGATCCTTGGGCTGTAGCGGGCAATGAAAAATGTCCGTGTGGGACCCATGCGCCTACGCTGTCTTTAATATCGAGAGGGTTCATTGATGTTTTTGTTTTAAGTAGATAATGTGACGTGGATGTGAGTATGTTTAAAAGTGGATATAAATATATTTAAAAATGTGTGTATTTAATTCACTGCATTTTAAATTCCCTGCAAGAGACCTTGTTGATCAAGCATTTGCATGTGCTTACAAATATCGCCGGGAGTAGTGAACCATATTTCGTCGCGATCACGATATCCACAAATATACTGGAGCGCGCGACGGATGTGTTTGAGCCGGTAAGGCTGACCAATCAGATAAGGATGCAATGCGATGCCCATGACAAGTGGTTGATCGTTCGACTGCATCAACATTTCATCAAACTGATCGATAATCATATTCGCAAACGGCTCGGTGTCCATTTGGCGACCAATTAGCATTGGAATGTCATTTAATTCCTGAGGGTAGGGGATGGACCATAGTGGCTGACCGCTTCGCGTTTGCATCCGCGTGGGTTGATCGTCATGGCACCAGTTCAACGTGTAGTCGTAACCGTTTTCTTTCATTAGATCCGGCGTCAGTGTGCTCTCGGAAATCCAGGGCGATAACCAGCCTTTTGGTGGTTGTCCACTTTGTGTTGCTATACGCTGCGCGCAACCTGCAATCAAATCTTTTTCTTTTTGTTCATCAAACTGCCCCTGCCGCTCAGCATTCGTATGTCCGTGCCCCACGATTTCGTCGCCGCGTTTGACGATGGCTTCGATCAGCTCCGGGCAGTGATCATAGAGCGAGGTGTTAATCAAGGCACTCGCAGGTAATTTAAGAGAGTCAAACATTTGCAAGCAGCGCCAGGCGCCCACACGGTTGCCGTATTCACGCCAACTGTAATTCAGCACATCGGGTGCCGGGCAAGCGGGTCCAAGATTGGCGCCCAGGCCTTCGCCAAATTCAAAGTGCTCAATATTAAATCCGATATACACGGCAAGTTTTGTTTGATTTGGCCACTGATAGTCGGGACGACTTAGGATAGATGAGTATTTAAACCGTCCGTGGTCTTTTAATTTGCGTGTTGCACTGTCTGTGGTCATCGTGAACAATCCTTTCATTTTTAAATAGAGCATGCA
>CAINDJ010000096.1 GCA_903847325.1 uncultured beta proteobacterium
ATTATTATGCAACAGCACATCGTAAAATTGAAATTATTACACAACCACGTTCACTTGCAGGTAGGTGTGCAGCAGTAATAAGACATTTATATTTTTGTTATATCAATTATAATCATAATAGTAGGTAGTTATAGTAGTGCTACAATAATTGATATAGCAATGAACTTATTAGCTATATTGCAGCATATGCTATGAATTTATTTCTATACTATTCACTGACTAGTATATATATATAACGTATGCATGTCTCTAATATATTAAATAAATATCTGTTTATAATTACTATGCACAGGCGGAGATTTGAAGGAGTATCAATTGAGTGGTGTCCAGTGGATGGTATCGCTGTATAACAACGGTTTGAACGGAATCCTAGCCGATGAAATGGGGTTGGGAAAAACCATTCAGACTATTTCTTTGCTAGCCTATTTAATGGAAACTAAAGGTTAGTTAACATGTCTAAGTGTAATGTTAGAAAGTACAATCAAGAGTACATTTCTCCCCTATTTTTGAATATTCGATATGCTGTCGTAGCATTTCGTTAGTTGTTGCTATATATAGTAGAGTATAGTACTACAGAAATATTCATAGCAAATTATGTATTATTATATTGAAATCTATTGTATTGAAATCTATCTTATATAATAATATGAATACATCTTATTTACTCACTATATTACTTATATCTAGGCAATCGTGGACCTTTCATGGTAGTAGTGCCATTATCAACTCTTTCTAACTGGGTGAACGAATTCTCGAAATGGGCTCCACATATGATAAAAGTTGTCTATAAAGGAATTCCTAATATACGTAAACAAATGTTTAAAGAAGAGGTTGAACATGGTAATTTCAATATTTTATTAACCACCTACGAATACGGTACAACGGCTGAACAAATGGCTGCAGTCAAAGTGGCAGCTTCGACCCATGCGCAATATAACGAACTCGCGCTACTCAGAAAGGTTGTGAGCGTCGAGGACGTTGTTAACTCCCCGATCATTGCCAGCCCTTTGCATCGTCTGGATTGCTGCGTGATCACAGACGGTGGCGGTGCGCTGGTGGTCACAAGCGCCGAAATCGCCAAGAAGCTCAAGCGACCACTTGTCAAAATTATCGGTACGGGTGAGACGATTAATACCAGTAATGGAGGCTATCTTGATGCGACAAGTTCTGGCGCGGCTGTGACGGGACAGATGGCGTTCAAAGAAGCCGGCTTAACCGTTAATGATATTAAATATGCTTCGATTTACGATAATTTCACCATCATGGTGCTTATCCAGTTAGAGGATTTGGGCTTCTGTAAAAAAGGTCAGAGTGGCGCGTTCGTTGCCGAAGGCAATCTGATTTCAGGTACTGGAAAGCTGCCCTGGAATACGGATGGTGGTGGGCTGTGTAATAACCATCCAAATAATCGTGGCGGTATCACCAAGGTGATCGAAGCCGTCAGGCAGTTGAGAGGCGAGGCACATCCGTCTGTACAAGTAAAAAATTGCGATATTGCACTGGCTAGCGGGCCGGGCCTGGTGCTTGGCGTGGGTCATGCACACTCAACTATCATCATGGAGCGTGAATAATCATGACAACGCAAACTATGCCTAAAACATACCTCGACGATATATTTGCCACGACCTATCCAGAGACCTCGCCTTTCTGGGCAGCGGCCGAGCAAAAGCGTTTGTTGATTAAGACCTGCGATCACTGTCACCGCGCGCACTGGTACCCACGCATTGTCTGCCCATTGTGTGGCAGTGATCAAACGAGCTGGAAAGATGCCAGTGGCCGCGGCACGATCTATTCTTTCAGCGTCATCGAACGTGCCGACCCACCTTACGTTGTTGCTTGGGTGCAAATGGAAGAAGGGCCCATCGCGATTACCAATATCGTGGATTGTGATTACAAAACAATCAAGATCGGCGACAAGGTATCGGTACGTTTTCAACAAACGCCTGAGGGCCGCACTGTCCCCGTCTATACCCTGGCCTGATTTATTTTTATTGCACCGCAGCGACTTTTTGGTATCGTGTTGGAATTCAATGTTTTTTTAGAGAATTCCATGTCCAAATTTTTAATGCTGCGGTTGTTTTCTGTCGTGCTGGTCAGTCTGGCGGCGCAGGGTCAAGCCCACGCCCAAGACAAAACCATGCGTATTGTGGTGCCTTTCGCTGCAGGTGCAGTGCAAGACACCCTCGGCCGCAGTCTGAATGCGGAGCTTGGTGCAGCCCTCAAGCAGACTGTAATCGTTGAAAATAAAGCGGGCGCGGGCGGCACGATCGGTACGGCGCTGGTTGCCAAGGCCACGCCTGACGGATCTGTGGTGGATCTTGCCGCCGCCAGTCATCTGATTGCCAGTTATCTGTACGACAATCTGGCATACGATCCGATTAAAAGCTTTGCGCCTGCTGCGTATATCGGCAATGCTAGCTACATCCTGATGGTGCCCGGTGATTTGCCGGTTAATAATGTGGCGGATTTCATTAAGCTCGTGAAAGCCTCGCCTGGTAAGTACAACTATGCTTCCGCAGGTAACGGCAGTGCCACTCATCTTTCCATGGCATATTTTGCCGGGATGGCAGGGCTGTCGATGGAGCACATTCCCACCAAATCTACCGGCGAAGCCGTGATGGAAGTACTCTCGGGACGCGCGCAGGCTGTCATTGCCGCGAACGTCGCAGCGCTTGGATATAAAGAGGATAAGCGTATTAAGTTGCTAGCCGTGACTTCGCCTGGACGCTCCAAGTTTATCCCCGAGCTGCCTTCTGTGGCCGAGTCTGGCCTGCCTGGCTATGAGTTCACCTCGTGGTTTGGCCTGCTGGCACCCGCGGCCACACCAGTCAAGACCCTTGACGGCATTCAAGCCGCTATGGCGACCGTCCTGAAAGACCCTGTTGTGCTTGAGCGTTTAACAAAACAGGGTATTGAGACCGAGGTGCTTACCAATGCGCAATTTGCCGAAATCCTGAAAAAATCCGATGTTCAAATGGCTGAAGTCGTTAAAAAATCCGGTGCTAAGGTTCAATGATGAAAACTCTCGAATCGTTAAACAATTACAGCCAGTTTGTTGAAATCAGACGCGATATTCATGCGCATCCTGAGCTGGGATTCGATGAGCACCGGACTTCCGAAATTGTCGCGACCAAGCTGCGTGAGTGGGGAATAGAAGTCCACCGCGGAGTCGCCGGCACGGGTGTAGTCGGGGTACTTAAATCAGGCACAGGCGGACGAACTATCGGACTACGTGCCGATATGGACTGTTTGCCCTTGCAAGAGCTCAACGAGTTTGGACATAAATCTACGCATCCTGGTCAGATGCATGCTTGCGGTCATGATGGTCATACAACGATGCTGCTGGCGGCCGCGTGGCACCTGTCCCAGACGCGTGATTTCAATGGCACTGTGAATTTCATTTTTCAACCCGCCGAAGAAATGGGGCGTGCGGGCGCAAAAAAAATGATCGCTGACGGGCTGTTTGAGCGCTTTCCCTGTGATGCGGTGTTTGGTTTACACAACTTTTCTATTGGCAATGTTGGTGGCTTTGCTTTGAATGATGGTGCCTTTATGGCCTCAAGCAATATTTTCAAAATTACCATCAAGGGACGAGGCACGCACGCCTCCATGCCACATACCGGGATTGATCCGGTAGCGCCTATCCTTGCGCTGGCAACGGCTTTGCAAAGTGTGGTGTCCAAAGTGATCTCCAGTACTGAGCGTGCGCTGCTGGCGGTCACGCAGCTCCAGGGCTCTGTGGCACCCAATATCATTCCCGATGAGGCGTCGCTTGGGGGTGTTGTCCGCACTTTCTCCCTGAGTGCGCTTGATCGCATCGAGGAGCGTGTACGCACACTTGCTACGCATATTGCGCAATCTTATGAATGCGAGGCGGATATTATGTTCAGACGCGCCTCCCCCCCTGTGATGAACCATGCCAAGGAGGCGCGGTTTGCTGCCGACGTTATGCGCGAGTTGGTCGGTGACGAGATGGTGGACGATCAATTTCCGGGTGTATTGACCGCTGAAGACTTCGCCTACATGCTGCTTGAGCGCCCTGGCTGTTACGCTTTTATTGGGAACGGTGAGGGCAAACACCGTCTCGAAGGTCACGGCGAGGGCGCTTGCATTCTGCACAACGCTTCGTATGATTTCAACGATGCAATCATCCCCGTTGGCGCAAGCTATTTCGTGCGCTTGACTGAAAAATGGCTGAATCAGGGCTGATATAGCCTTTTTAAGGCTTGTATAGGGTCTTCGCTCATCAAAAACCCCTCTTGCGAGGGTGTTTTAGCACCTAATTTAGTTATGATCTCGTGTTGATGCATTCTCGCCTGTCACTCAGCCGTGATAGTGATCCAGCATGCTGCGGAGAAGAAATGAAACAGTTATTGGCGGTGGCCGGGTTAATCGACCGGGTGACTGATTTTTTTGCGGTATTCGCAAAATGGGCAGTATTTCTGTGCAGCTTTATCAGCGCAGGCAATGCTGTTGTGCGTTATACCTTTGGGTATAGCTCAAATGCCTGGCTCGAAATCCAATGGTATTTGTTCGCTGCCTGTGTGATGCTGGGTGCCGCACAGGTATTGCGTGTCAACGAACACGTACGGGTCGATGTGATTTATGGCACGTTAAAAAGTCGTAGTCGCGTCTGCATCGATTTGTTCGGCCTGCTCTTCTTTCTGATGCCGGCCATGCTTTTGTTCACCTATTTGTCGTGGCCTTTATTTATCAGTATGTTCGTTTCTCAGGAAATGTCAGGTAACTCTGGCGGTCTGATCCGTTGGCCTGCCATGATGCCAATGTAAAGCGAATCTTGGCGCGCTTATTTTGTATTGATGGTGCCTTACAAGATAAAGTAGTTAATGAGCAACTGTGGGCTCTAGCG
>CAINDJ010000097.1 GCA_903847325.1 uncultured beta proteobacterium
CGAGTCTTGCCAATATTGACTCAGTCATGATCGCTGGAAAATTTTTAAAGAGAGATGGTCAGTTGCTTGAGGTTGATGTCAATGCACTCACTAGAAATCTGCAAGACTCTGGTAGCCGTATCGCTGAGGAAATGGGCTTTCAAGTTATAGATCGTCATCAGGTGGAGAGAACACGTGCCGAGTAAATGCAAAATTGATCCCGTCGCACTGAATCAGTTACAAACTTTGCTGGCTGAGCGCGTTTCATCACAGACAGCGATTCTTCAACAGCATGGGCGTAGCGAAGCGTATCACCATCCAGAGTTACCGGATCTTGTTGTCTTTCCCGAGTCAACAAGTGAAGTTCAGGAAATCGTCAAAATCGCCTCACAATACGGTATTGCGCTGATTGCTTTCGGCGCCGGGACTTCCCTGGAAGGCAACGCCTCCGCGCCACAAGGAGGGATATGCGTTGATATGACGCACATGAATAAGGTGCTGCAAATAAACGATGCAGACATGGATTGCAGAGTGCAACCTGGTATTTCAAGAAAAACCTTAAATGCCCAGTTAAATGGTACTGGCTTGTTTTTTCCGATCGACCCTGGTGCGGATGCTTCGATCGGAGGCATGTCATCGACACGCGCTTCGGGCACCATGGCTGTTCGTTATGGCACCATGCGAGAAAATGTACTCGGTCTCGAGGTTGTCCTCTCAGATGGTAGAGTGATTCGGACAAGTCGAAGAGCTAAAAAATCCGCTGCCGGATATGATTTAACACGCTTATTCGTTGGTAGTGAGGGTACCCTTGGCATCTTGACTGAAATCACGTTGCGCCTGCATCCTTTACCCGAAGCGGTTTCAGCGGCGGTCTGTCCTTTTGATGCATTGGACGATGCTGTGAACTGCGTCATTCAGACTATGCAGTCAGGTATACCGATAGCAAGAATAGAATTTCTCGATGCAGAAATGATGCGAGGCATCAATTTATTTTCAAAACTTGGTTACCCAGAAAAACCGACACTGTTTTTTGAATTTCACGGCTCGCCGGCCTATGTAGAAGAACAGGCACAGCGTGTTCAAGACATTGCCTCTGAACACAACGCCAGCGCGTTTCAATGGGCTACGCGCCCAGAAGATCGAAGCCGTCTGTGGCATGCGCGTGATAACACGTTATATGCAGGAATGGCCCTAAGGCCGGGTGCGCGCGCGATGATTACTGACGTATGCGTGCCGATTTCTAATCTGAGCACGTGTTTACTTCAAACGTATCAAGACATTGTTGCTTCAGGCCTGATTGTGCCGATTGTTGGTCACGTGGGCGACGGTAACTTTCATTTGCTTATTCTGGTTGATCCAGAAAACCAGCAAGAGATCGCCCGTGCCCAGAACTTGCACGACCGCATGGTCGAGCGTGCACTTTCTCTGGATGGTACTTGTACGGGAGAGCATGGGATTGGGACAGGAAAAATTGATTTTCTGAAGAACGAACTTGGCGATGCGGTCGATGTCATGCGGATGATCAAGTCTGCGATGGATCCTAAAAATATTATGAATCCAGGAAAAATATTCAGGCTATGAACGATGCACTCACTCTCTAACTCAGCCGCTCAAAAAGACATCCCGCTCATTGAATTGCGCGGGATTAGTAAAACCTTTCCTGGAGTGAAAGCTTTAGATGATGTTTCCTTTCCAATATACGCTGGCGAAGTTCATATGTTGCTCGGTGAAAATGGTGCTGGAAAGTCCTCGCTGATGAAAGTGCTTTGCGGTGCATATCAAGCTGATCAGGGTATGTTTCTTCATCAAGGACAGGAAGTCTCCATCAACAAGCCTGCAGACGCAATGAAATATGGCATTGCGGTGATATTTCAGGAATTTTCATTAGTCCCGTATCTTGATATTGCACAAAATATTTTTCTGGGGCGTGAGCCGCGCGCAATGATTCCTGGACTCATTGATAAAAAGAAAATGCATCACGATGCAAAAATTATTCTAGAAAAACTTGGTTTGAGCATTGATAGTCGTACGATGGTTCATACCTTGGGCGTAGCGCAGCAACAGATGATAGAAATCGCCAAAGCGCTTTCACAACAAGCAAAAATCCTTGTGCTTGATGAGCCGTCCGCAGCCTTGTCAGATAGAGAAACACAGAAGTTATTTGAAGTCATTGACCACCTGAAATCTGACGGTGTGGCCATGGTCTATATCTCGCATCGCATGGCTGAGGTTTTTAGTCTTGGAGATCGCGTGACCGTATTGCGCGATGGAAAGAAAGTCGGTGCGTTTTTACCTCAAGAGACCTCGCCTGATGACATGGTGACTTTGATGGTGGGACGTAAAGTTGATATGGACTATAGCCGCACCCGTAGCAAAGAGCCTGGTGAGCTCGCTCTGGAAATGCGTGCTGTCCATGCCGCGAATGGTATAAAAAATATCAATATAAATGTTCGGGCAGGTGAGATCGTTGGACTGTCGGGTTTGGTTGGCTCTGGTCGTACTGAAGTGGCACGCGCAATTTTTGGTGCTGATAAAGTCACCCAGGGACAAGTGAATATATTTGGGAAATTACGCACAGGCGGCCCAGGTCAAGCCCGGCGGCTTGGTGCTGCCTTGATTCCGGAAAGTCGCAAAACTGAAGGCTTAGCGCTGGTGCGCTCTGTCAGGGATAATTTGCTGGTTGCAGGTCTGGATCTTTTATTTCCTTCCCGTTGGTTTGGTTCGGCCAAGGCCTCTAAGGCTGCTGAGGCCTTAATTAACCGACTTCGCATCGCAACACCGGGTGACGGTCAACTGGTTCAATTCTTATCGGGCGGAAATCAACAGAAAGTCGTAATTGGCAAATGGCTTGAGGCTGGTTCTAAGTTATTTATTTTTGATGAGCCTACCCGAGGCATTGACGTAGGTGCAAAATCAGAAATTTTTTCTTTGATCGATGGACTGGTCAAAAACGGTGCCGCGGTTTTGTTGATTAGTTCTGAGCTAAGTGAGATTGTCAAAATTTGTGATCGCGCCTATGTGATGAAAGACAGGCATGTAGCGGGAGAGTTGGCCTTTGCAGAACTCTCTGAGGAAAACATTCTACGTTTGGGTATGCATAATGACTAATGCACTGCGTATACCTGGCGCAGCCTGGGTATTTTTCGTACTGGTA
>CAINDJ010000098.1 GCA_903847325.1 uncultured beta proteobacterium
AACCGCAACTATGTATTTGAGTTCAGTCAGTGTCATTGTTTTATCCGATGTTTACTAAAGTTGCCACGCGCTGGAATGTATCAATCAACTACGTAAAAAATCCTCACGGCCACGCATCCAGCGCGTAAGGTGTCGCTCAACGATATCTGGACTGTGCTGTCTGAGATCGATGGCGGTCTCACGGGCTGCGCGGACAATTTCGCTGTCATGGGCCAGATCCGCAAACCGCAGAAGCGCTACGCCAGATTGCCTCGCGCCAAGCATTTCGCCGGGTCCGCGCAGATCCAGATCGCGTTGTGCGATTTCAAAGCCGTCTTGTGTTTCGTACATCGCGCGTAATCTTTCACGCGCGATCATCGATAAGGGATGCTGAAACATCAATACACACACGGAACTCGCGTGACCGCGCCCTACCCGGCCACGGAGCTGGTGTAGTTGCGCGAGTCCGAACCGCTCTGCGTGTTCGATCACCATGAGAGACGCGTTCGGGACATCTACTCCTACCTCGATCACTGTCGTGGCAACCAGTACCTGAATCAGTCCTTCGCGGAAATCTTTCATCACGGCAGACTTTTCCGTTGTCGAGAGACGTCCGTGCACCAACCCGATTTTTAAATCAGGCAATGCTTGCGTTAAAGCGATATGGGTATCTACCGCAGTCTGTAACGCAAGCGCCTCGCTTTCTTCGACTAATGGGCAGACCCAGTAAGTTTGTTGTCCGTTTTGTGCGGATTGTTCGATGTGCGAAATAATCTCATCGCGCCTCGCACTCGATACAAGTTTAGTCCGCACGGGTGTGCGTCCCGGAGGCAGGCCCTCGATCGTAGACACCTCCAGGTCAGCATAAAAAGTCATCGCAAGCGTACGCGGAATCGGTGTCGCGCTCATCGTGAGTTGATGTGGCACCCAGTCTTGAGAATCTGGCTCGCCCTTGCGTGAGAGGGAAAGCCTTTGACCCACACCGAATCTGTGCTGTTCATCAACAATGACCAGACCCAGATTTTCAAACTCGACTGTTTCCTGGATCAAGGCTTGCGTACCAATGATCAGTCTCGCCTGCCCGCTAAGAATATCTGCAAGTGCCGTCTTACGTGCACGTGCCGATATACTGCCCGTGAGCCAGCAGATACCAATACCGAGCGGCTCAACCCAGGACTGCATTTTTTGAAAATGTTGTTGCGCGAGAATTTCGGTAGGTGCCATGATCGCCACTTGCACACCGGACTCAATTGCCTGCAGTGCAGCCAGTGCTGCCACAATCGTTTTACCGCTCCCGACATCTCCCTGGAGCAATCGGTACATCGGAAAGTCTCGTGCGAGATCGCAGCTAATCTCTGCGACAACTTTATGCTGAGACTGCGTCAAGGAAAATGCTAACGAACGCAACAAACGGGCTGGCAGACTTTCAGCCGAGGGATTGCCGGGAAGTGGGCGGCTTCGCTTGGCACGTCGAGCATCCCGTGCCGCAGCGAGTGAGAGTTGTTGTGCGAGCAACTCGTCAAATTTGACACGCGTCCAAGCTGGATGGGTATGCTCAATCAAGGCTTGCGCATCCATATCAGGGGTTGGTGCATGCAAGGTTTTGATCGCGAGCGAAAATGGCAACAGACCGAGTTTTTTGATCAAATTATCTGGCAACGTATCATCGAGTGAAACTTGCTCAACAGCCTGGGCGATAGCTTTACGTAAACTGGGTTGACTCAAGCCGTCGGTCGTAGGGTAAACAGGCGTGAGCGCCGCAGGTAAAGGAGAGCCCGGAGCGGTCACCTTAGGGTGGATAATTTCTAATCCATTAAAACCACTGCGTACTTCGCCTCTTACGCGCCAGCGGCGACCTGCTTTCATCTGTTGCTACTGACTCGGATAAAACGTGAGCCACCGCAAAAATAACGAACCACTTTCATCCCGAATAGTTGCCGTTAACTGACGCCTCGGCTTGTACTTAACCTCTGAGTCGAGGACCTCGCCCTCAACTTGAGCTGTCATGCCACCTCTCAACGTCTCGATCGGCATGATTGCCGTCTCATCCTCATAACGAAGTGGCAGATGCAACACAAAATCATAAGCCACACGCAAGCCCAGCCGCTCAAATTTTTGTTGAACGACTGTACGGGATTCTTTTACAGGAGGTGTAGAAGAATACGAAGCAGGCTGCGCAGCCAAGTGATCAGATGACCAGGGTTGCTTCGATTTCGAATTGAGCACCTTTAGGCAGGCTGGCCACGCCAACCGTTGAACGTGCAGGAAATGGCTCAGGTAAAAATTCTGCCATGAGGCCATTGGCAATAGAAAACTTGTTTAAATCAGTCAAGAACAGAGTCAGTTTGACGATGTGACTGAGTGTGCCGCCTGCAGCTTCGATGACGGCCTTCATGTTGGTCAGTGATTGTTTGACCTGATCTTCAAACTGGTCAGAAATCATGTCACCGGTTGCCGGTACAAGCCCGATCTGACCGGAGAGATAAACCGTGTTTCCGGTACCTGCCACAACCGCTTGTGAGTAAGGCCCGACGGCTGCGGGTGCCGCATTTGTATGAATGATTGATTTAGACATCTTCAACTCCTTGCAATTAACTATTGAATTTTACCAATCAATAGCTTGTTTCGATAGCACTTCTCAAAAAAAACCCATACTTGAATCGTATGGGCTCTTATAACCAGCAATACTCAGGCTTAATTGCTATCTGCTGAGGCAGGATCCATTCCTAATTCGCGAAGTTTGCGGGTAATCGTATTGCGCCCCATCCCTAGCCTTGTTGCCGCTTCAACACGTCGACCACGGCAAACGTCCAGAGACGATTGCAGGAGCGCGCGTTCAAACTGATGCGTCAGTGTTGTCCAGACATCAGGCTCTGAGCGCGACAGCCGAATGTTGGCATCAAGCGCCAACAATTGCTGCCAGGACTGACTGGATAATGGCGTTGCGTCCGACGATGCACCTAATTGGTTCGTAAGATCAGCTGCACGAATTTCTGGCGGCAGATCGGAAATACCGACTGTCTGACCCGGCGCCATGACGGTTAACCAGTGGCAAAAGTTTTCAAGCTGTCTCACATTACCGGGGAAATCGAACTGAGAGAGTGCTGCAATCGCCTGATCAGAAAGACGTTTCGCGGGCACACCCAAACCACGCGCACTGATACCCAGGAAGTGTCTGGCGAGCTCGCCGATATCCTCGCGTCTTTCACGCAAAGGCGGAAGTCTCAGGCGTATGACATTGAGGCGATGGAATAAGTCCTCGCGGAACTTGCCTTCTTGTACGCGTTCTTCGAGAGGTTGATGGGTCGCAGCCACAATCCGTACATCGACGCGAACCGGCTGCGCTCCTCCCACGCGATAGAACGTTCCGTCAGACAGCACACGCAGCAAACGAGTTTGTAACTCAAACGGCATATCGCCAATCTCGTCGAGGAACAATGTTCCTCCACTGGCTTCTTCGAAGCGACCGCGTCTTAATGAATTCGCCCCTGTAAAAGCACCGCGTTCATGACCGAACAATTCAGCTTCGAGCAGGTCACGTGGAATCGCCGCAGTATTAAGCGCGACAAACGGGCCTTTAGCGCGAATGCCGTGGCTGTGCAGCGCGCGCGCGACTAGCTCTTTGCCTGTACCTGACTCACCGGTAATCAAAACCGTCACGTTAGACTGCGCCAAGCGGCCAATCGCGCGAAACACCTCTTGCATGGCCACGGATGCTGATTGGGTCAGCATGCCTTTATCTGTCGCGTCAGAGGTTTTTTGGACTGTATCTTGTACATGGTCCTCGGCATCCGGCTCCTGGATCGCGCGACTGATCAGTGCGACGGCCTCATTGACATCGAATGGCTTGGCAAGGTAATCAAACGCCCCACCCTGAAATGCAGAAACTGTACTATCCAGATCACTGTATGCCGTCATAATAATGACGGGCAGCGATGGATATTTAAGCTTGACGTCTTTGAGCAAGACAAGGCCGTTGGTGCCAGGCATTCTGATGTCAGAAATCAGGGCACCAGGCATATCGGTTTTAAGGGCTTCAGAGACATCGACCGCACCAGCAAAACTACGGGTGGGAATGCCTGCACGGCTCAGTGCTTTTTCAAGTACCCAGCGAATGGCCTGATCATCATCTACGATCCATACGGGTTTCATAGCGGCTCCAATGGCAACAACAGACGAAACTCTGTGTGTCCAGGTTGTGAATCAAATTCGATAACGCCACCGTGTTGCTGGATAAAGTCCTGAGCAAGACTCAGACCTAGGCCAGTACCGCCTTCGCGGCCCGTCACGAGTGGATGAAAAATACGATCTTGCAGCGATACTGGCACGCCCGGTCCGTTATCGATCACCGTGACGACGACTGCCATGCGATGCTGCTTGTGCCGCAACAGAACTTGTCTGGCGACACGGGTTTTGATCGTGATGTGTGGAGAACGGGTTGGATTTGAACCCGTCATGATTTGCGCCGCGTTGCGCACAATATTGAGCAGTGCCTGCATCAGACGCGCTGGATCGGCGCGGAATTCAGGCATGGATGCATCGTAATCTCTTAGGATTGCGACCTCTCGGAACTCCGCGCGTACTAGGGCGCACACTCGCTCACAGACTTCGTGAATATTGACTGATTGCCACTGAACAGGCATGCGTTGTGGTGCCGCCAGACGATCAACCAGTGCTTGCAGACGATCCGCTTCAGAGATAATGACGCGCGTATATTCCTGCAAGGCAGGATCAGGGAGCTCTGATTCCAGCAACTGTGCAGCGCCGCGTAAACCACCGAGTGGATTTTTTACTTCATGCGCAAGATTGCGCAGCAACTCGTGCTGAGTTTCGATCTCGTCAACCAGTCTGATACTGCGGTCGACTAGCACGCGTTGTTCTATATCTTTAATTTCAATCAGTGCTGACCAGGGCTGTTTTGACAGCGCGATTGAGGTCACAGCGACTTCAACAGCCTCTGCCCCGCGCCGGGTCATTGCAAATTGTCGACAATCATCGACCTCACCCGAACAGGCTTGTCGGATAGAATGTTCTAGCGCCGCATCGCGGTCGAACAAAAGGGCGGCCGGCTGACCAATCAGGTGTCGCCGGGACCGCCCAAACATCGATTCTGCTGCTGCGTTGGCTTCGACGACTTCGCCGGACTGATTCAACAAGAGAACCGTTGTGGCGAGTAAGTCGAAGGATTCTACGCAGGTCATGGGAGTCGGGCCGGGTAGACCCGACCCCAAGTTATCAGCAGATTAGAGGCTGTAGTACATGTCGAATTCGACGGGATGTGTCGTCATACGCAGGCGGTTAACTTCCTGCATTTTCAGATCAACATAAGCATCCAGCATGTCGTTGCTGAATACGCCGCCACGTGTCAAGAACTCACGATCCTTGTTCAACTCTTCGAGCGCTTGCTCGAGTGAGCTGCAAACGGTTGGGATCTTTGCGTCTTCTTCGGGTGGCAAGTCATACAGATTCTTGTCAGCTGGATCTCCAGGATGAATCTTGTTCTGCACACCGTCCAGACCAGCCATCATCAAGGCTGAGAAAGCCAGGTATGGGTTAGCCAGTGGATCTGGGAAACGTGTTTCGATACGGCGGCCCTTTGGATTGCCAACGTAAGGAATACGAATCGAAGCTGAGCGGTTACGCGCTGAATAAGCGAGTTTGACAGGCGCTTCGTAATGTGGGACCAAACGCTTGTAGGAGTTGGTGCCAGGATTGGTGATCGCATTCAATGCACGTGCGTGCTTGATGATACCGCCGATGTAATACAAAGCGAATTCTGACAAGCCAGCGTACTGGTTACCCGCAAACAGGTTTTGACCGTCTTTCCAGATTGACTGGTGAACGTGCATGCCTGAACCGTTGTCACCAACGATTGGCTTAGGCATGAAGGTTGCTGTTTTGCCGTAAGCGTGTGCAACGTTGTGGATCGTGTATTTCAGGATCTGGTTCCAGTCAGCGCGCTGAACCAGTGTGCTGAATTTAGTACCGATTTCGAGCTGACCGGCACCTGCCACTTCGTGGTGGTGGACCTCAACAGGAATACCTGCTTCTTCGAGCAAGATACACATTTCCGAACGCATGTCCTGCATTGAATCAACAGGAGGGACTGGGAAATAGCCGCCTTTCACGCGTGGACGGTGGGCCAGGTTGCCGCCTTCCATCTCAACACCAGTTGACCATGATGCTTCTTCGGACTTGATCTTGACGTGGCAGCCGGACATATCGTCGCCCCAGGTCACGCCGTCAAATACAAAGAATTCTGGCTCTGGACCAAAGAAAGCTGTATCGCCCAAACCGCTTGATTTAAGGTAAGCCTCAGCGCGTTTTGCCAGCGAACGTGGATCGCGGTCATAGCCTTTCATGTCTGAAGGCTCAACAACGTCACATGTCAGGATCAGAGTCGATTCTTCACGGAAAGGGTCCATGTGCGCGGTGCT